>NC_015977.1:3100000-3400000 GCF_000225345.1 Roseburia hominis A2-183 | reverse complement strand
TCTGCCCTATTTTCAATAGCAGATGCCGGCGAGTTCGGTTCGCGCGGTTTTATATTGTCTGTGAAGAGATGCCATTAGGGACACCAGAAAGTCCGCTCATTGTCTGCGGCTTGTCGGACACACTCCGTGAGTGTCCAAACGTGGCCAAGACACGGAATGGGATGCCAGCCACGGCATGGAAGAAATACTCGAATTTTGCTTCAAAGAATTTGCCGCCGTCTGTTTATTCTGGAACTTTTTTGTTCTCTGGTCTTCTAATAATATTACTTATCACTCCAAAGCACGATATGCTCATTGCGGCAGTTCCATCCTTTAATCGTTTTTAATAAAAAGACTCTTGTAGAATAACCGCATTCTGTGTTAAAATATGTTCAACAAAAGCATATTTCTTACGAGTTCAGGGTGTTCGCACCGTCTATTTTCTTATCACATTTCAGAGGTCTATGCTTTTTATCCAATCAACGAACGAGAAAAGCAGGGACGCTGGGGTGGCGGTTCCTGCAAAAAGGGGGAACTGCATATGGAAGAGAAGAGGCCGAAGGCGAGGCGGGAGTACAAGGATACGGTATTCCGCATGCTCTTTTCAGACGAGAAGAATCTGCTGTCGCTTTACAATGCCGTGACCGGAAGGTCATATGAGGATGCCAAGGAGCTTGAGATTGTCACGTTGGACAATGCAGTCTACATGGGGATGAAGAACGATCTGGCATTTTTACTGGATCTGCACATCTCTCTGTACGAGCATCAGTCGACGAAGAACCCGAACATGCCACTGCGGGATCTGTTCTATATTTCTTTGGAATATCAGAAGTATGTGAGTGACAAGTCGCTGTATTCGTCCGCATTGCTGAAGATTCCTGCTCCCGTGTTTATCGTGTTTTACAATGGCGCGGAGGACATGGAGGAGCGCACGGAGCTTCGACTGTCACAGGCATATGAACACTTTGAGGGAGAGCCGAATCTGGAATTGAAGGTTAGGGTGCTTAACATCAATGCCGGACATAATGCAGAGCTTATGGAGCAGTGCAGGATGCTGAAGGAATATGCACAGTATGTGGCAAGAGTCCGCGGGTACACCGCTTCTATGAAGCTGGAAGAGGCGGTGCGGCGGGCGATTAAGGAGTGTATTGCGGAAGGGATCTTAGCGGATTTCCTTCGGAAGAATCGTGCGGAGGTGGAAATGGTGAGTATTCTGGAATACGATAAGGAATATGAAGAGAAGAAGCTTCGCAAAGCGGAGTACGAAGCGGGGGAGCAGGAAGGTCTGAACCGGGGTCTGGCACAGGGGATTGTGGAGACCGGATGTGCCTACGGCGTATCGAAGAAGGAGATTCTTGAGCGGCTGCAGGAGAGGCTGAACATATCCTGCCAGACGGCACAGGAGTATTTTGCAAGGTACTCCGGCAAGAAGATCTCTTAGTCCGAGGCTGCCAGAGACAGGGTGCTGACAGATAGGTGCACAAGTACACAGGTATGATGCTGTATAGACGGACGGAGACAGACCGCTACAGACATCTGAGCCCGGCATGCTGACAGACACATCACAGCATGCCGGGCTTCTTTTTGCGTTACCGCGTTACATTGCGTCAGACCTCATTTCGTGGTAGAATAAACCTATCTTAAGAGCTGATCGGGATCTAAGGGGCCCGATGAGTATAAATGGGGAGTATATTTCACAATTAAGGAGGGTTTTTGCATGAAAAACAAAAGAAGAATTCTGGCGGGGCTGCTTGCGGCAGTTCTGACCGTGCCGCTGTTTGCCGGCGGCGCACAGATAACTGCGGCTGCGGAGGCGGCCGGGAAGACACTGGATGTGGTGTTCACGCACGACACCCACTCCCATCTGAACAGTTTTTCCACGGTGATTGACGGAGAATCCACAGAGGTGGGCGGATTTGCAAGGATCAAGACAGTGATTGATGAGCAGAAAGCGGAGAATCCGGACACGCTCGTTGTCGATGGCGGTGATTTTTCCATGGGTACGCTGGTGCAGACCGTCTATGAGGATGAGGCGGCAGAGCTTCGGATGCTGGGCGCAATCGGCTGTGAAGTGACGACGTTTGGTAACCATGAGTTTGATTACCGTTCCAGCGGACTGGCACAGATGCTGAAGAGTGCAGCCGAAAGCGGCGACGCACTGCCGGAGCTTGTGGTGTGTAATGTAGACTGGGATGCGATGGAGGCTGCGGGGTTAAACGACGGACAGCAGCAGATTTTAAGCGGATTTGAGGAGTACGGCGTGAAGGATTATGTCGTGCTGCAAAAGGGAGATGTCAATGTTGCTGTGACAGGTGTGTTCGGTGTGGACGCACTTGCCTGCGCGCCGACCTGTGAACTGTTATTCCGCGATCCGGTGGAAGCAGTCAAGGAGACGGTGGCAGAGATCAAGGCAAATGAGGATGTGGACATGATCGTCTGCGTATCACACAGCGGTACGTGGGAGGATGAGAGCAAATCCGAGGATGAGATTCTTGCCAGGAGTGTGCCGGATCTTGACCTGATTATCAGCGGTCATACCCACACAGAGCTCGCGGAGCCGATCGTGCACGGCGACACGTATATTGTATCCACGGGAGAGTACGGCAAGAAGATCGGAGAACTTTCCATGACCCAGAAGAGCGATGGCAGATGGGAGATAGCGGATTATAAACTGGTTCCGATTCTTTCGACCATCACTGCAGACGGAGCGACCCAGGAGAAGATTGATGGCTTCATGGAAGCGGTGGATACTGGTTATCTTGCAGATTTCGGGTACACCAAGGATGAGGTGCTTGCAACCAATAATGTGCAGTTTTCCACGTTGCATGATCTTGAGTATGAGCACACGGAACACAATCTGGGAGATTTGATGTCGGACGCCTATGTGTATGCCGTGGAGAACTCCGATGATTTTGACGGTGTGCCGGTGGATGTTGCCGTGGTTCCGAGCGGTACGGTGCGCGATACCTACACGGCCGGGGACATTACGGTGGAGCAGGTGTTTAATTCTTTTTCCCTTGGCATCGGTCCGGACGGCGTGCCGGGATACCCGCTGATCAGTGTCTATCTGACAGGGAAGGAACTTCGCACAGCCGCGGAGATTGACGCGTCCGTCTCCGATTACATGACGACAGCCAGACTTTATATGAGCGGACTTCATTTTACATACAATCCGAACCGCATGATTTTAAACAGGGTGACGGATATTTATCTGACCGATGAGAACGGAAGCCGCGTGGGGCTTGAGGACGATAAGCTGTACCGCGTTGTGGCAGATCTCTACAGCGGACAGATGTTAAGCGCGGTGACGGATATGTCGCACGGACTGTTGTCGCTTGTGCCAAAGTATGCGGACGGAACGCCGATCGAGGATTTTGAGGACGTCATCGTGATGGAGGGGAACCGCGAGTTAAAAGCGTGGGATTCGATTGCCAGATATATGCAGTCCTTTGAGGATACGGACGGCGACGGTATTGCCAATGTGCCGTCTTACTACAGCCAGATGCACGACCGCAAGGTGGTGGATGAGAGCCGCTCGCTCGGCGATCTTGTAAAGAGCCCGAATAAATATGCGGCTATGATTGTCGCCGTGATTCTGATTGTGATAATTCTGGTTGTATTACTGATTGTGTTAGTGGTAAAATTGATAAAACGCATACGGAGACGGAAAGCGCGGATACAATACATAAAAGATAATTGAAATACAGGAGACCATTATGAGTGCGCAGGATAAGACAGAGCAGGTGTTGCGGGAAATGCATATCATGTATGCCAACAGCGAGATGTATGATAAAGCGACAAACCGGGTTATCATAGACAAAAAGAAGGCGTTAAATCTCCTGCAGCGTCTGAATGTCTGCATCTACGAACTCATGGAGGAACATGAGCTTACCCAGCAGAGCCGCGATGCAGCAGAACGGCAGTTCCGCAGGAAAACGGACGGTATTGTCGAGGATGCGAACCGCATGGCGGAGGATGTGTATGCCGGATCGGTCATGTATACGGATGAGGCACTTCGCCGCGTACAGGATATTATGCAGGATGCGATGGACTCTGTCCGGGAGATCTGCGATAAGATGAATGATGCGCTCGCGCAGGAAAAGTCAAATGTGCGCAGGGATCAGTCGGAGTTAAAGAGCCACCTTGAGGATTTAAGGGATACGAACAAATACATGAATCTGATCGAGCAGCGCAACAAGGAGATTGCAAAGGAACGCGCGAAGCGCGGGCAGGAGAAAGAAGAGGCGACTTCCGTCTATGCATCCGTAAAGCCGGAGATCAAGATAAACGAAGAGTATTTTGAGAAGAATGGAATTCCGTTAGAGACAGAGGAACCGGAGGAAGAGCCGGAGAAGAACACCGGTGAGACCGGGGCGGAGATAAAAGTAAATCTCGATGCGGAATACTTCAAATGGAAAGAAGACGCTGACGGCGGCAAAGAGGAGAAGAAACCGGAGCGCCATTCTTTCTTTGGCAAGCGGTCGAAGTAATAGAATTGAAGAGAGAGTGGATATCCAATTGGTGGAAGATCCGCTCTCTTTTTTTACTCTAACCGGTAGGCGCGCGGCGACATGCCATAGTGCTTCCGGAACGCATCCCCGAAATAATTGCCGTCAGAAAAACCGCAGATCCAGGCAATTTCAGTGATCGAAGTGTCCGTCGTGCACAGAAGGTGCGCGGCGTTCTGAAGGCGGATGTGCGTTAAGTATTCCTTAAATCCGAATCCGGTTGTCTCCCGGAATTTTTTGGAAAAATAAGTGGGATTCATATGTGCGACCGCCGCGGCGGCTGCCAGTGAGACCGGTTCCTCGTAATGTTCGTAGATGTAGCGCGCGCTTTCCTGGATGGCGGTGCTGGTCTCGTCCAGAAATTGCGGAGTCTGGTGGACATCCTGGCAGCGCGCGATCTCAACCAGAAGCTCTGAAAAAAGACTTTTGGTCATGAGCGGTGCATAAGGATCGCTGCTTTCGGATTCAAGGCGCAGGCGCGTCATCAGGCGTTCTAACTGCGGACGGCTGGAAGACGGAATGGTGAGTCTGCTGCGGGAAAAAAGCCCGACGCAAAGATCCGGGCCGCTGGCGGCAGACACCCGGTGTAAGTAATCTTCCGAAAAAAAGATGTTGATGCGCTCGGCAGGACGCTTGGTTTCATAGAGAACGCGGTGCAGCACAGAGGGAGGAATCATAATCAGATCCCCTGGAAAGAGCCGGTAAATGCTGTGGCTGATAAAACAGCGGCACTGACCGGACAGCAGGTAATAAAATTCGTAGTACGGGTGATAATGGGATTCTCCCATATCAAAATGCGAATCGCGCTGTACCTGCGTAATTTTAAAATCGGCAATGCGGTCGTGACAGCTGGAGGAAGCGAAATCGTTCATGGGTATAACTCCTGTTCCTGGTTCCGTGAAGGTTTCTGCGGAATGGTGATTCTGGATTTTTGCCTGCAATGACAAAAAATCAGTAGTATAAAGCAAAATAACGGAAAAAATTCGTATAAATAAATATATTTTTGTTATACCATGGGAGAACAGAAAAGTAAAGAAACGCAGATACAAAAAGAATGGAGAAGAACATGCAGGCAGATCTTTCAAAAAAGGACGAACAATTTCGCGAGTTTTCCCTGAACGGACCCATGTGGCGGGTGGTATTGTATGTGGGATTTCCACTGGCGCTCTATGAGAGCCTGAACCAGCTTTTTAAGATACTCGATACCATGATGGCGTCACATATCGGCGCATCCGCGGTGTCCGCGGTCGCGTATTTGTCCCAGATCAACATGATGATCTCGGCGGTGGGAACCGGGCTTGCGGTGGGCGCCAGCATCAAGGTGAGCCAGGCATATGGGGCCGGCGATTTCATGCTGGTAAAAAAGCGTGTCAGCACAATGTTTGCCATGTGCGGGGCGCTCGGTATCGCAATACTGCTTGTCCTGGTGCCGTTCACGCCGGAGTTCCTGCGCCTGATGAATACACCGGAAGAATTTATTGCGGACGGGAGCACGTATTTCAGGCTGGAGTTGTTCGGAATGGTCATCACGTTTTTCAATAACGTCTACATCGCCATTGAGCGTGCCAGAGGAAATTCCAAACGGATTCTGATTCTCAATACGGCGGTCATCGTAGTGAAACTGGGGCTGACGGCATGGTTTGTCTACGGGCTGGACGGAGGCATCAATATGATCTCCTGTGCGACGATCATCTCACAGAGCTTTCTTCTTCTCGCTGCGTGCATCAATATGAACCAGAAGGGAAATGCGTTTGGCTTCTCATTGCGTGCCATCTCCATAAAAAAGGAGGTCATCTGCCCGATGCTCACGCTGTCGTTTCCGGTCATCGTGGAGCGGATTGCGTTTGCGGTTGGAAAGGTGATTGTCAATTCGATGAGTACCGTCTACGGTTCCTGGACGGTGGGAGCGCTTGGAATCTCCAACAATATCGGCGGAATCACGACAAACCCGCAGAACGGATTTCAGGAGGGAGGCTCCTCCATTATCAGTCAGAATCTGGGGGCTGGCAGACCGAAGCGCGCGCTTTTGGCGTTCCGCTGGGTGCTTTACATTGACATGCTCATCGGACTGGTCATCATGACGGCGTCGCTGTTATGCTTAAACCAGCTGGCAGGTCTCTTTGCCGGGGACAATGCAGAGTTTGCCGAGATGATCAAACAGATTTACCGGTTTGAGGCGGTCGGAGCAATCCCGCTCGGCGTCAACGCGGCGGTAATGGCGCTGCTCTATGGATTTGGAAAGACGCGTGTGACGCTGGTCATGAACTTCTGCCGTGTCTTTCTGTTCCGAGTGCCGGTACTTTGGGCGTTGCAGCAGTTCACGGATCTCGGAAACGTCAGCGCCGGCATTGTCATGGCGGTGAGCAATGTGGCGAGCGGCGTGCTTGCAGCGGTGGTGGGCGTCATCGAGATACGCAGAATCTGTAACACATACGATGTGCGGTATTTTGGCGGAGAACGGAAAAATTAAGAAATAAAAACTACACCTATAGATTGCAAATATTTCAACTCTATGTTAAAATGTCTAAAACAGTATCAATTCGATAGAATAAAGGACAGGACATGAGTATTAAAGATAGAATTCTGAAAAGGCGGGAAAGATTTGCATACGAACGCGCACACTGGGTGGATGCGGATCCCGAAGAGAGCTGGTTTTATCTTATGACGAACATACAGCGCAACAACCTGTATTCGCTGGTATTGATCGGACCGGCAATTTTTTGCATCTTATTTTACTATTTTACAGGGATTACGCCCAATATTGCGCTGTCTTATCTGATCATTGACATGATCGTCATCTTTTCCAAGAGGCATTTTGCAATCCGAAGAATCCGGGAGGATCAGGCGTATGCCCGGCTCGGTGACCGCACAGAGGTTCTTTTGCAGATGGCGCGGGAACTAAGTGAAAAAGACCAGATGAAGAGGGAACAGAATACAGATCACACAGATAAAAGGGATAAGAATAAAAGACACAGGAGAAGAGGAGGGACAGACAAAAGAGACAAAAGAAAGAGTGACACTACGACCGGGTAGCGTCCGTGTGCTTCATGACTTCGACAAGTTCACGCAGAATACGGATCTGCGCATCGGTGAGGTCTTTTACCTCGATGATCGTAGCGTAGGAATCGGTCGTGGTTCGTCCGAGAATATAGTCCGTGGATGTGTGATAGATATCAGCCAGTGCGATCAGGCGCTCCAGACTGGGGTTACGCTCCGTTTTCTCATAAGCGCTGATTAAGGCAGGCGTTACACCGAGACGATTTGCGACTGCACTCTGGGACAGATGATTCTTTTCACGTAATTCAATTAAACGGTCTGCCATATTCTTGTCCATAATCAACGCCTCGCTTTCCTGCTTAGTCTAGTGCATGTTTCCCATACTTGCGGTTATGAAGAGATCAACTGTAAGTTGAAAACGATACTACTTAGAATATGCAGGACATGAAAAAATACACCCGCTGAAGATAAAGAATATCATAGCAGGTGTATTTTTATCATTAAAGGCGCAGTTGTCACTGATATGGCAGAAAGCCCATTTGAAGCGGGATCAGAAGCCGTCGCCCTCGCGGTAACCGGTTTTGCTGGTGATCATTTCACTGTTGTTTTTCACTGTATCGGAAGGCGTGTAAGCCATATCTGTATAGAGGAACTGATGAAGTGCCGTGACATTGGACGATAGGTCGCAGGGAATCACGACATCTCCCACTTTGTTATAGCGGTGGGCGGTTTTTTCATATGGGAACCCGTTGGTCTCGCTGAGCTTGTAATTAAAAATATTGGTGGCGAGTGCAAGCAGATCCGCATTGGAGAAGCTGGTCTGAATATCGCTGAAGAGAGTGTTGATTAGTGCGTTGAGCGTCTTCAGATCGGATTTTTGTGCTTTGGCAATCATAGCTGAAAGTACCGCACGCTGACGTTCCGTGCGCTTGTAATCATCACCGCCGCCGTAACGGATTCGTGCAAATGCCGTTGCCTGCACGCCGTTTAAGGTGTAAGTTCCGCCGGAAGACGGGCAGGAAGCGGTATTTCCGGTAAGGCGGTTTAATTCCTGAATATAGCCGAGCATCAGGCTGGCTTCGTCATCGGTGATCGTCATTTCCACGCCGCCCAGCAGATCCACACATTCGACAATTGCACTGAAATCCACCGTCACATAATCTGTGATTGCAAGATCGAGATTGGTATTGAGCATTGAGAGCGCCTGCTCGGGTCCTCCTTTTGCGTAGGCGGCGTTGCATTTTTCAAAGACTCCGCTGCCGGTGTCCAGATAGGTATCCCGGTAGATGGAGACCAGTTGGACCTCGTGCGTTTTGTTGTTGATATTGGCGAGCATAATGACATCGCTCCGCCCTTTGGACAGGGAATTGTTTGTACGGTTGTCCAGACCGAAGAGAGCAACTGTGCGATAGTCTGACATGGCATCCATTGTTTCGGAGGACAGATCTTCATTGATGGCGACTTGATCCATGTCAAGCTTTGTTTTCTGTATTTTTGAAAGTTTTACAACTGCAAACAACAAAAGAGTCAGCAGAAGAATCAGAATAATTTCTGCAATCAGCAAAATGACTCTGCGGCGTTTCTTCGTTTTTTTCTTTTTCATATCAAAGATCCTCCAGAATAAAAGCATGGTTGGGTTACCTGCTTATCTTAAAGCGGGAATATGCCGCCCGCAATAAAGATTCTCTTAATTTTGCGCGCAGATTTTTAAAAATAATTAAGAAATCTCCTCTATAACAATTTGCGCGTGTCTGTTAAAATGAAGAAAACAGGCAATAGAAAGGCTGATATGCAGTGCGATATCTGCCACGTTAGAATGGAGAGAAGAGAATGCAGACAATTCTGGTATGTGATGATGACAAAGAGATCGTGGAAGCGATCGACATATACTTACAGCAGGAAGGCTATCAGGTATTAAAGGCGTACGATGGAGAGGAAGCGCTTGAGATCTTAAAAGAAAAAGAAGTCCATCTTCTGATCATCGACGTCATGATGCCGCGGCTGGACGGCATCCGGGCAACGTTAAAGATCCGGGAGGAGAGCAGTATCCCGATCATTATTCTATCTGCGAAAACGGAAGATGCGGACAAGATTTTAGGACTTAATATCGGCGCGGACGATTATGTGGAAAAGCCGTTCAATCCTCTGGAACTGGTGGCACGTGTAAAGTCGCAGCTTCGCCGTTATACGCAGCTTGGCAATGCGGCAGAGAACGACGCGTCCGTATATACCGTCGGCGGTCTGTCGATCAACGATGATTTAAAAGAGGTCACGGTGGACGGGGAGACGGTTAAGCTGACGCCGATTGAATACAACATTCTGCTTCTCCTTGTGAAGAATCAGGGGAAGGTATTTTCTATCAACCAGATCTATGAGAGCATCTGGAACGAGGATGCGATCGGTGCGGACAATACGGTGGCGGTTCATATCCGCCATATCCGCGAGAAGATCGAGATCAACCCGAAAGAGCCGCGCTACCTCAAGGTAGTCTG
Source organism: Roseburia hominis A2-183 (assembly GCF_000225345.1). Classification (NCBI taxonomy): domain Bacteria; kingdom Bacillati; phylum Bacillota; class Clostridia; order Lachnospirales; family Lachnospiraceae; genus Roseburia; species Roseburia hominis. Next base: position 3,390,024 of record NC_015977.1, on the reverse strand, counting down.
GGGCGTGGGCTATAAGATTGACAAGAACTAGAGGAGCGTCTTTATGGAGAAAAGATCCTACAGTTACGGAATGAAAATAACGGGAGTGCTCCTTCATTCCTTTTTTACAATCGTTCTTACAGTGTCCGTGTTCCTTCTGGCATCGCTTGTCAGCAAGAATATTCTGGAGCTTACCGATATTGGAACCGATGATTTCCTTAGTTCCGGGTATTATCTGAAATGCATGGAGCAGAAGTGCAATGATCTGAACGATTATCTGCTCCTAACACAGAAAGGCGCGCTTCGGACAGCGGAGGATGAGAAACGCTATCTGCAGTATACCAATGAATTTAAGCAGGAGAGTACAAATTTCTGCTACTGGTATAAGATCAATGGCGTGTGGTATACTAATCAGCCAGATACCAGAGAGGGGCAGCAGTTCGATACGCAGACGGTTCTCATGGAGGCAAAGACCATGGGAGATTATCTGCTTTACGATATGGAAGACAAGGAATTTGGCACGGATATCCGGGGACTGGAGAATTATTTTTTCAGCAATAACGGCAATCAGATCTACTGGCCCCTGGAAGACGTGGTGCTTGTCATCGGCGTGGACACACAGCTTTCGGCAGGGGATGATCTGCGGGATGCCAAGATAGAATATGAAAGGCTTCATCCGTGGATCAAAGTGAGCATTGCAGGGGCAATTATCAGTCTGCTGGGCTGGATTCTGACGCTTGTGTACCTGACACTGGCAGCGGGACACAAGGAGGGGGAGGAAGGCATCGCCTTAAGCTCCATTGACCGCATCAAGACCGAACTTATGATTGCTGGCTTTGTGTTTTTATCGGCGGAGCTGGTTATGCTGCTTGCGAGAGCAAGCAGCCGGGAATGGGAGGTTGCAGGTCTCCTTGTCGCATCAGGGACCATCAGTTTTCTCATTGATACGCTGTTTCTTATCTTCTATCTGAGTATGGTGCGTCGCCTGAAAGCGGAAGTGATGTGGGAGAACAGCCTTGTGTGCTGGCTTGGACGCGGGATTGAGAAGACGTTCCGGGAAAGGTCTGTCACAGTTAAGATTTTGATGATCTTTGCGATTCATATGATCGTCTGCTTTTTCCTGGCGGCGGGAGCGTTTTACTACAGAAATGTGCCGGCACTCATTGCCCTGCTCTTATTCAGCGCCATGGAGGCATACATTCTGCTCCGGAAAGCGGTGGAGCACTATCAGATCCTGCAGGGAGTTGAGGAGATTGCGGACGGTGATCTCTCTGCCAAGATTGACGTTGAAGAACTTCACGGTGAGGACCGGAAGCTGGCGGAGACGATCAACAATATCGGCGCCGGACTGTTGCATGCCGTGGACGACAGCACGAAAAACGAGCGCATGAAAGCGGATCTGATTACCAACGTCTCCCATGACATCAAGACACCGCTGACATCGATTATCAATTATGTCAACCTTATACAGCGCGAGGATGTGGACAACGAGCGCGTGAAAAACTACGTGAAGATCCTGGACGAAAAGTCCCAGCGCTTAAAGCAGCTCACAGAAGATCTGGTGGAGGCATCCAAGGTCAGTTCCGGGAATGTGAAGCTTGAGATGCACAAGATCGACATTGTGGAACTGGTGTGCCAGACTGGCGGCGAATTCAATGAAAAGTTCGAGGACAAAGAACTTACGATAGTGACAAAGCTTCCGCGCCAGGCGGTCTACATCTGGTCAGACGGACGGCACCTCTACCGCGTGATCGAGAATCTCTATAATAATGTCGCCAAGTATGCACTTCAAAAGACGCGTGTCTATGTGGAAGTGCAGGCGGACGAAGAACGTGCCGTCTTTTCTATTAAGAATGTTTCGGCGCGGTCACTGGCAAGAGAGAACAGCGAAGTGGAAGATCTGACGGAACGGTTTATCCGGGGGGATTCCTCCAGAACGACGGAGGGAAGCGGTCTGGGACTTTCCATCGCGAAGAATCTCACGCTTCTTATGGGAGGAATGTTTGATATTTCTGTGGATGGAGACCTGTTTAAGGCGACCATCGCTCTTCCGCTCTATGTGGAGGGACAGGAAGAAAGGGGGCAGTGATATGGTAAAAGCAGTGATCTTTGATATGGACGGGGTACTCATTGACACGGAAAAATGGCTGAACAAATACTGGCGCCAGGCGGCAGCGGAGGCGGGGTATGATATGACGGTGGAGGATGGTCTTGCGATCCGGAGTCTCGCGGCAAAGTATGCGGCGCCGTTTCTGCAGGAGCGGTTTGGAGCGGATTTCCCGTACTGGACGATCCGCGAGCGGCGCAAGGAACTGATGAAGGCGCACATCGCGGCGAACGGGATCGATAAAAAGCCGGGTGTGGATGAACTTCTGGACTATCTGCGGGCGCATCGGATTAAGACGGCGGTGGCAACTGCCACAGATCCGGCGCGCACAAAGGATTATCTCACCAGAATCGGCATCTACGACAAGTTTGACCGTATAGTGTGCGCAACGATGGTGGAGAACGGCAAGCCCAAGCCGGATATTTATCTCTATGCCTGTGAGCAGATCGGGGAAGCGCCTGCGGACTGTATTGCGGTCGAAGATTCCCCCAACGGCGTGCGCTCCGCAACGGATGCGGGAATCCGGACGGTCATGGTGCCGGATCTGGCGGAACCGGATGCGGACACGGCAAAACGCATCGCGGCAAAAGCGGGTACACTCTTTGATATCATACTGATGTTTGAAGACGGCGATTTGTCATGATAAAGCGCGAAAGTGCTTGATTTTTACCTGCAAGACCGATATAATTTTTGAAAGGCTATGATAAGGGCAAGGAGGAAATCATGAAGTTATATGACAGCGGAGTATATCTGGTAAACGGAACGGAACTGGTTGCGGATGACGCGCAGGCAGCTGCCGCAATAAAGAGCAGGACGGGCAGAGAGGTGGCAAAAGCCGAGGCGGCGCAGGGAACGATCGCATACGGCATTTTAAAGGATCACAATGTATCCGGCAATATGGACAAGCTGCAGGTCAAGTTTGATAAGCTGACTTCCCACGACATTACGTTCGTAGGAATCATACAGACAGCACGTGCATCGGGACTGGAGAAGTTCCCGATTCCGTATGTACTGACGAACTGCCACAACAGTCTCTGCGCAGTGGGCGGCACCATCAACGAGGATGACCACATGTTTGGGCTGACCTGTGCAAAGCGCTATGGCGGAATCTATGTGCCGCCTCATCAGGCAGTCATTCACCAGTTTGCCAGAGAGATGCTGGCGGCAGGCGGCAAGATGATCCTCGGATCGGATTCCCACACGAGATACGGAGCGCTCGGTACCATGGCAGTCGGCGAGGGCGGTCCGGAGCTGGTAAAGCAGCTTCTCTCCAAGACATACGATATTGATATGCCGGGCGTAGTCGGCGTTTATCTGACGGGTACACCGCGCAAGGGCGTCGGACCGCAGGATATTGCACTGGCGATCATCGGCGAAGTATTTGACCGCGGTTATGTGAAAAATAAGGTCATGGAGTTCGTCGGACCGGGTGTTTCCAACATGAGTGTGGACTATCGTATCGGTGTGGACGTCATGACAACCGAGACGACCTGCCTTTCCTCTATCTGGAGAACGGACGATGCGGTGAAGGAGTTCTATGAGATTCACGGCAGAGCAGGAGATTACAAGGAACTGAATCCGGCAGCAGTCGCTTACTATGACGGAATGATCGAAATCAATCTGGATGAGATCAAACCGATGATTGCGATGCCGTTCCACCCGAGCAACACCTACACGATCGAGGAGCTGAACGCAAACCTGATGGATATTCTGGATGACTGCGAGAAGCGGGCAGAGGTAAGCTTTGACGGTGCGGTCAAGCTCGACTTAAAGAGCAAGGTCAGAAACGGCAGACTGTATGTGGATCAGGGTATTATCGCAGGCTGCGCGGGCGGCGGTTTTGAGAATATCTGTGATGCGGCGGACATCTTAAAGGGTGCGTCGATCGGACCGGATGAGTTTACGCTCAGCGTTTATCCGGCAAGTACGCCGATTTATATGGAACTGGTGAAAAATGGAGCCGTTGCCACGTTGATGGAGACGGGTGCGATTGTGAAGACGGCATTCTGCGGACCGTGCTTTGGCGCAGGAGACACGCCGGCGAACAATGCATTTTCCATCCGCCACTCCACGAGAAACTTCCCGAACCGCGAGGGTTCCAAGGTGCAGAAGGGACAGGTTGCTTCCGTGGCGCTTATGGACGCGCGTTCCATCGCTGCGACGGCGGCAAACAAGGGATATTTGACGGCAGCTACGGACGTGGATGTAGATTTTTCCAAGCCGAAGTATCATTTTGACAGTGCGATCTATGCAAACCGTGTCTTCGACAGCAAGGGCGTGGCAGATCCGTCCGTGGAGATCCAGTTCGGACCGAACATCAAGGACTGGCCGGCGATGAGTGCGCTTCCGGAGAATATGGTATTAAAAGTAGTATCGGAGATTCATGATCCGGTAACGACGACAGATGAGCTGATTCCTTCCGGCGAGACCTCTTCTTTCCGCTCGAACCCGCTCGGATTGGCAGAGTTTGCACTCTCCAGAAAAGACCCGCAGTACGTGGGACGTGCAAAGGAGATCCAGAAGGCACAGAAAGCAGTCGAGGAGGGCACATGTCCGGTTGAGGCAGTCGAAGAACTGCGCCCGGTAATGGATGCGATCCGTGCGGCATTTCCGGAGAAAACGTTTGGCGAAGAGATGAAGCCGGGAACACTTGGCTTCGGAAGTACGATTTTCGCGGTGAAGCCGGGCGACGGTTCTGCGCGTGAGCAGGCAGCGTCCTGTCAGAAGGTGCTTGGCGGCTGGGCAAACATCGCCAATGAGTACGCGACAAAGCGTTACCGCTCGAACCTTATCAACTGGGGTATGCTTCCGTTTGTCATTCCGGAGGGAGCGCTTCCGTTCCAGAATCTGGATTATCTGTTTTTGCCGGACATCCGCAAGGCAGTGGAAGAAAAGCAGAGCGAGATTACCGCATACGTGGTGAAGGGTTCTGAGTTAAAGGAATTTAAGCTGGGACTGGGTGCGATGACGGACGACGAGAGAGAGATTATCTTAAAAGGTTGTCTGATCAATTATTATCGCGGATAAGCCCGTTTCGTGGCAATAGGATCAGAGAGAACAGGCAGTGTTAAGAAATGCACTGCCTGTGTTTTTACAGCGGAGTTTGTTTTAACTAACCAAAAAGTTTATTTTGTTGTAAATACAACAGACTAATTCCTGGTACCATGGTAGGATTTGGAAGAAATAGAAAACACGGGGTTGTGTAACAATAGAACATAGAGGAAAACGACCGCGTGTGTGAAATAGAAAGGAGAAATGAATGATGATGAATCCAAGAAAAGTTGCAGTAATCGGATGTGGTTTTGTGGGGGCGTCCATCGCGTTTGCCCTCATGCAGAAAGGACTGTTTTCAGAGATGGTGCTCATAGATGCCAATCACGCAAAAGCGGAGGGGGAGGCGATGGATTTAAGCCACGGCCTTCCCTACACGGCGTCGATGGACATCTATGCCGGGGACTATAAGGATGTGGCAGACTGCGGTCTGATCATTATTACCGCGGGAGCGAATCAGAAACCGGGAGAGACGCGTCTGGATCTGATCGAGAAGAATGTCGGAATTTTAAAATCAATCGTTCCGCAGATCACGGCGACGGCGTTCGAGGGAATTTTAATGATAGTTGCCAATCCAGTGGATGTGCTGACCTATGCGGCACAGCAGATATCCGGTTATCCGGTGGAGAGAGTCTTTGGCTCCGGTACGGTTCTGGATACGGCGAGACTCAAATATCAGGTTGGCAGACATCTGGATGTGGACAGCCGCAGCGTTCATGCCGTTATCATCGGTGAGCATGGCGACAGCGAACTTCCGGTATGGAGCGGGGCGAATGTGTCCGGAATCGATCTGAATCATTTCTGCGAACTGCGGGGACATTTCAACCACGAGGCATCCATGGAGCGCCTGTATGAGGAGGTGCGCGACAGCGCCTATGAGATCATAGAGCGCAAGGGTGCGACCTACTACGGCATTGCCATGGCGGTTGCGAGAATTGCAGAGAGCATTGTGAAGGATGAGCATGCCGTGCTTCCGGTGTCGGTGGAACTGCAGGGAGAGTACGGTCTGTCCGGTCTGGCACTCAGCATCCCGTCGGTGGTCGGCAAGAACGGAATCGAGAAGGTGCTTGAGATTCCGCTCAATGAGAAGGAGAAAAATGCACTTCTTGCGTCGGCAGACCAGCTGAAGGCAGTCATTGAAAAATTAACATTAAATTAGCGGCAAATAAAGAATAGCGATTGGAAAACCTCCCTGCATGGGGTATAATGTACGCATAGGCAAAAGTGAGCATGCATCGAAACGGATGCAGATGCTTGCAGCGGCAGCCGGATCCGATGCATGTGAACGCGTCAGCGGGTCCGGAAAACCGTAGGTTTTTCGGACCTTTTGCCGTAGGCGTAAGAAAAGCTGATAGGGCGAACGCCCGCGAGTCCGGAAGAGCGAAGCGGTTTCGGACGTGCACTGCGAGAGCAGAAGCGGCAGACAACAGAGGAACAGCAAGGAGGTTTACTATGGACAGTGAGAGACGACAGACAGACAATACTTCCGGCGACAGAAATGGCGGATGGAATTTAAAGCAATATGTAGTAATCGCGTTGGTAGTGTTTATTACGTTTTGCTGCTGTATACTGTTTTTCTTTATGATATATCGTTACAACGGGTTTGCGGATTTCTGGAAAAAGCTGACCACAATTCTTCAGCCTATTATTATGGGGCTGGTGCTTGCATATCTGCTCAATCCGGTAATGAAGTTTCTGGAACGTCATCTGATGAAGCTGTTGGAACCGCGGATGAAGAGCAAAACAAAAGCAAAAAAAATGTCGCGCGGCGTTGCGATCGCGGGGGCGTGGGTGTTCTTAGGGGGAATCGTTGTACTGCTTATCGCGGCGATTGTTCCTTCTATCATACAGAGTATACAGGGGATCGCCACGGGGCTTCCGAGCGAGGTCAAGAACATCATGGACTGGTCGGATGAATTCTTCAAGGGAGATTCGGAGATTGTAGGTGTTATAAACGATGTGCTGCAAAAAGCAAGCGATGCCGTACAGAAGTTTCTTGAAAATGATCTGCTGGCGCAGGTTCAGGTTTATCTGACGTCGATCGCAAGCGGTGTGATCTATACTTTAAAGTTTCTGCTGAATCTGGTGGTCGGCATCATTGTGTCCATTTATGTGCTGGCGAGCCAGGAGACGTTTGCAGGACAGGCGAAGAAAATCATTTACGCCATGTTCAAGCCGGTACGTGCGAACGTGATCGTTGAGACGGTGCGCAAGAGCAACGAAATCTTTGGCGGATTTATTTCCGGAAAACTTCTGGATTCAGCGATTATCGGTATTCTTGCCTATGTGGTGCTCACTATTATGAGAATGCCGGATACGATCCTGCTTGCAGTGATCATCGGCGTGACCAACATTATTCCGTTTTTCGGACCGTTTATCGGAGCAATTCCGTCATTCCTTATCGTTGTATTGCAGAATCCGCTGCAGGGAGTGTACTTTCTCATTTTCATCTTTATTCTCCAGCAGATCGACGGCAATATTATCGGACCGAAGATCCTCGGCGATTCTACTGGGCTTAGTTCCTTCTGGGTGGTATTTGCCATTCTGGTATTTGGCGGGCTGTGGGGATTCCCGGGCATGCTGCTCGGTGTGCCGCTCATGGCAGTAATCTACTATGTGGCACAGAAGCTGGTATCTTATTTTCTGCGAAAGCGGGGTCTGGTGGACGATACGGGAAGCTACATTCATCTGATGCGCATTGACAAGAGGACAAACGAGCTTGTCTATGAGGAAAAAACGGAGAAAGGCACCGAGGAAAAAATCGAAGAATCACCTGAAAAATAATATGCTGCCCTCATATAGGACAATGAAATATAAAAGTCCTATATGGGGGTATTTTCATGTCTGGAAAAAGTAAGATAATTCCAATAAAAAAAGACAGGCAGCACACCACTGCGTGACAGCCTTTTCGGACGAATATTTTTGACATCTATTAGTGCGTATGATAAACTAAAAGGTAATAAAAAGAGTGAAAATCGCACAGTTTGAGGTGGCACAAATTGGATAAATACGAATATAAATTAAAGCTGGATCAGATGAAGTCCTTTACCGCAGAGAATAATTACAAAGCCGCTGCGGAGATTGCGGACACGATCAACTGGCATAAAATAAAAAACGTCAACGCACTGATTAAGGCGGGAGAAATCTACGAGAATGTGGGAAGATATGAGGAGAGCAGGGACATTCTGCTCATGGCGTATGACAGATCTCCGATCGGACGAATGATTATCTACCGGCTTGCGGAGGTTGCCATCAAGATGGGGAACTGCGAGGAAGCGAGAGACTACTATCAGGAATTCGTGGAGATCGCCCCGCACGACAATCTCAAATACGTTCTGCGCTACGAGATCAGTAAGGCGGAGGGCGCCGATCTGCAGACGCTGATCGGAATACTGGAAGAATTAAAAGAGCAGGAATATTCCGAGGAGTGGGCGTTTGAGCTGGCATGCCTTTACCATAAGGCGGGGATGAGCGAAAAATGCATCGACGCCTGCGATGAGTTGATTCTCTGGTTCGGAGACGGACCTTATGTGGAGCGGGCGCTGGAGCTTAAGATGCTCTATCAGCCGCTGACCAGACAGCAGGAGGAAAAGTACCGGCAGTTCCGCCTCAAAAAAGAGGGCGTTGTGGAAGTGCGGCCGGAGGACGACCTTGAGTCCGGCGAGATTGTGAGCGAACCGGTGCAGATACCGAAGGTAAAGCTTTCACCGGAGCGTTTTAATACACAGAATCTGCAGGATGAACTTCGCAAGAATATGGTGCAGATCATGGAAGCGACCGACAAGGAAAAGGTCGAGGACAGCATGGATACGATCAAGAAGCTCGTGGAGGAGATTCCGTATCTTCAGATCCCCAAGGAGGAACCGTTGCCGCAGGATACGATCGAGATGCCCCATATCGAGACGGATGCAGAGATTGACAACTCGCTCAAGAGCAATTTTAAAGAGCTTCTTGCAGAGGATTATGACGGACAGATCAGCATGTATGTTCCGGATAAGGGGGCTACAGAGCCGCAGGTGACGGGACAGATGAGTATTGATGAGGTGCTTGCAGACTGGGAGAAGACCAAGCGTGCGGCAGAGACGGCGCTTGAGGAGGCGAAGCAGCGCAAGCTGGAATCCGCGAAGGCGCGTGCACTGCAGGAGGCAGGCGATATCATGGAGCGTCTGGTGGATGTGATTCCGAAGCTTGACTCCGGACTGACACCGAAGGATCTGCTGGATGAAGAGTATCTGGGCGGCCAGCCGATTGCTGACGATAAGGCGGCTGAGATGGTGGCGAACATGAACCAGATCTTACAGCAGGAGATCGACCGCTTATCTTCCGAGAATGCGAGAATGGATGAACAGCTTGCGGCGGCAAGTGCGGCGGAGGCAGCAGGTGTGGCGGAGCCGCAGGAAGCGTTGCAGCCGGAGGAGGCAGATTTCTGGGGGAACGGCATCACAGAGCTGACACAGAGCCCGTATGAGATAGAACCAGGTGCGGAGCAGCTTGCGGCGGAGGCTGCATATGAACCGCAGACAGATGCGGGATACGGAGCAGAGACAGAGCCGGTATATGCACCGGAGGCAGAGGCGGTATATGAGCCGCAGACAGGGGCGGTATATGAAACGCAGACAGATGCGGTGGTAAGTGAGACGGAACAGGCAGATGCGGCAGGAAGCTATGGCGGAATCGCGGAACCGGAGATTCCGGGCAGCTATACCGAAGAGACAGACCCGGATACGTTTACCCTGGGGGCCGATGTCCAGGCGCTTCTGGCAGAGGAAGCGGTGGCAAAAGACACGGCGCAGCCACAGGCGGCGGAAGAACCGGAGGATACAGACGATGCTGCCGGGATGGAAGAGCCGGATACGGCAGCACTGGGAGCCGACATCCAGGCATTGATGGAAGAGCAGAAGATACAGCCGGAGGACGAGGAACTTCCGAAGGCGGAGAAGTCCGGCGGAAAGCTGGCAGGCGGGGGACACCCGAAGAGCGGAGCTTCAAAAGCGAAAGCGGCAGACGACGTGCTTCCGAAGATCGAGGAGCCAGAGGAGGAAGGACATCAGGCAATTACCCGGCTTTCCAAAGAGCAGCGGGAGATTTTTACATATTTTGTGCCGATTAAGGGAATGGAACAGCAGCTGTGCCAGGCGCTTACGGGAGCAGCGGCAAGACTTTCGTCCGGTAAAACGGCTTCCACCGGGAATATGATTATTCAGGGCGGACAGGGAAGCGGCAAGACGGTGCTCGCGACCAGCATGATTAAGGCGCTCCAGAAGGAAGTGGGCAAGCCGAACGGAAAAATCGGCAAGATCGAAGCTTCCGTGCTGAATCAGAAAGATGTGGCGGCGCTCCTTAAAAAAGTGGCGGGCGGATGTCTGATTATCGAAAAGGCGGGAGCCATCTCAAGAGAGACGGCAGTCAAGCTTGGCACGCTGCTTGACAGTGACAACAGCGGATTGTTTGTGATTATGGAGGACACCAGAAGAGGAATCGAGAAGGCACTCAGCCGGGATGCGGGATTTGCAGCACGGTTTTCGGAGAAAATCAATATCCCGATCTTTACGAGCGACGAACTGGTGGCGTTTGCGAGATCCTATGCCAACGAACTGGGATACACCATCGATGAGATGGGAGTTCTGGCACTTTACAACAGCATCAGCAATATTCAAAAGCTGGATCAGGCGACAACCCTTACAGAGGTCAAGGATATTGTGGACGAGGCAATCGCCCATGCAGAACGGGGAGGACTTAAGAAGGCGTTCAGTATTATCACTTCCAGAAGATATGACGATGACGATTATGTCATCCTTCATGAAAAAGATTTTGGATTTTAAAATCAAGATAAAGGGGTAGATGGGTATGGCAAATTTTTCAGAGCTGGATCGGTACTTATTTGGGCAGGCGACACACTATGAGATTTACCGGAAGCTGGGGGCGCATCCCACAGATGAATACGGCATCCGGGGAGTCTGCTTTGATCTGTGGGCGCCAAATGCCGCGCGTGTATGGGTCATCGGTTCCTTTAACGGATGGGATGAGGGCGCCAATGAAATGAAGCGCCTGGAGCCGGAGACGATGGGGATTTTTGAATTGTTTATTCCGGGTGTCGAGGAGGGCGATCTGTACAAGTACCTCATCGAGACGAAGGACGGAAAGCGCCTGTACAAGGCAGATCCTTATGCAAACTACGCGGAGTTAAGACCCGGAACGGCGTCGGCTGTTGCGGATATCGAACATTTTAAGTGGTCAGATGCCGAGTGGATGAAAGAGCGCGCCACACACAAGGAAGATGTATATGAACAGCCGCTTGCCATCTATGAGGTTCACCCGGGATCCTGGATGCGTCATCCGGGCAGACAGGATGACGGATTTTACAGTTATCGGGATCTGGCAAAATCTTTGATTCCGTATGTGACTGAGATGGGGTATTCCCATATCGAGCTTATGGGAATCTGCGAATATCCGTACGATGGTTCCTGGGGCTATCAGGTAACCGGTTATTATGCGCCTACCTCGCGCTATGGAACACCGGAAGACTTCGCTTATTTTGTAAATGAATGCCACAGACACAAGATCGGCGTCATCTTAGACTGGGTTCCGGCACATTTTCCAAAGGATGCGCACGGTCTGGCAGAGTTTGACGGAAGCTGTCTCTATGAGTATGCAGACCCGAGAAAAGGGGAGCATCCGGACTGGGGCACTAAGATTTTTGATTACGGTAAGAACGAGGTCAAGAATTTCCTGATCGGCAGCGCCCTGCTGTGGGTGGAGCATTACCATGTGGACGGTCTGCGTGTGGACGCGGTGGCGTCCATGCTGTATCTCGATTACGGAAAGGAAGCCGGTCAGTGGGTTCCGAACCAGTATGGCGATAATAAGAACCTGGAAGCAATCGAGTTCTTTAAACATATCAATACCCTGGTTCTCGGAAGAAATCCGGGAGCTGTCATGATTGCGGAGGAATCTACCGCATGGCCGAAAGTGACCGGACCGGTGGAGGATGACGGACTGAATTTCAGCTATAAGTGGAACATGGGCTGGATGCATGATTTTTTGGATTACATGAAGCTGGATCCTTACTTTCGACGGGATAATCATCACAAGATGACATTTGCGATGAGCTACAATGAGAGCGAAAAATACATTCTGGTGCTCTCCCACGATGAGGTTGTACATCTGAAATGCTCCATGATTAACAAAATGCCGGGACTTGGCATTGATAAGTTCCGCAATCTCATGGCAGGCTACGCGTTTATGATGGGACATCCGGGGAAGAAGCTTTTATTTATGGGACAGGAATTTGCACAGCTTCGCGAGTGGAGTGAGGAGCGCGAGCTGGACTGGTTCCTTCTCGACAATCCGGATCACAAGCATATCCAGAACTGGGTGAAAAAACTGCTTCATATTTACCGGAAGAATCCGGCGCTTTACGAGCTCGACAGCAGCTGGGGCGGTTTCGAGTGGATCAATGCGAACGATGCGGACAGAAGCATCTACAGTTTCATCCGCAAGAGCAAGGACGGAAAAAATCAGCTGCTCTTTGTGTGCAGCTTTACACCGGTGGCAAGACCGGATTACAGAGTGGGAGTGCCTGCCAAGAAGACCTACAAGCTGATATTGGACAGTGACTCCGAAGAGTTTGGAGGATGTAGCAGACAGCGTCCGCAGAGTTACAAGGCGGTGGAGGCCGAATGTGACGGCAGACCATACTCGATCGCGTATCCTCTGGAGCCGTACGGCGTGGCGGTATTTCGTTACTGATTGCATTTCGGGGGCTGGTGAAATGCGAAGAACATCTTAATAATGGTGCTGATATGACCGATATATATATCAGCTATGAATGGCGCATAGTGTTATGCGCCATTTTTATGCTTCATATTCGATTACTCTATAGAACCACAGCTGAAAAGGTAAAAGGAGTGCACAGGATGAGAGTAGAGCAGCAGAGCCAGAATATTATAGATGTTGTAAAGCAGAGTATCGGACCGGAGGAAAAGAGCGGGGCCGTTCTGAGCCAATATACCACAGGAGCCGCGGGAGCTGCCGTGGAAAAAAGCAGTGTCAGTGACAATGCGAAATCCGTGAATTTAAAAGATGCCACCTATGCCAAGCCGGCAGCGGAAGACAAGCAGACGGTTGCCGAGGAGATCGAAGCGTCCGCGACGCTTGATGTCGAAGAGCGCAAGAACCAGATGGCGGTGTTGTCCAACACTACCTCCCCGGAAGATTATGCGAAAATGCAGGAAGACGGATTTTCACTGGACGATACGACGACCAATACGATTGTGACCGAGACGGATAAGATTAAGGCACAGCTTGCAAAAGCGGGAGTGGATATCTCTTTCTTTGGAGATGATCTGGATTACGAGCAGATGGCGGCGATTACCGGAAGCGAAGCGCTTGCAAGACAGCTGGCGCAGGCAATGAAGGAAGCCGATCTCCCGTGCACCGAGGAAAATGTGCGGGGCGTGATGGAGGCGCTCTCACTGGCGCAGACACTTCAGACGCCGGGGGACGGCGCAGTGAAATATATGCTGGATAACGGGATGGAGCCCACGATCGGTAACCTGTACAAGGCAGAGTACAGCGGAAGTGCTGCTTATCAGGCAAATCCGGAGGCAGCAGTCGATATGACGATGTTTTCGGATCAGATTGACGCGATTATTGCGCGCGCCGGGCTTTCGGTGGATGATACATCAAAAGAGGCGTGCCAGTGGCTGCTGGACAATAGCGTGCCGCTCAATGAGGAGAATCTTGCTTACTATATGGAACTGAAAAATCTCAGTCTGCCAGTGCAGGCAGAGGCGCTGCTGGGCAGTATGGCGGCTGCGGTTGCAGAAGGAAAAAGCCCGCAGGAAGCACTGCTTGTGGATGGACAATCATTTGCGGACAAGGCGCAGGATGCCTGCGATGTGATCGGCGAAGCGACGGATGAGGATGTCGCATATGTCGTGGATCACGGCATGGAGTTAAATATCCGCAGCTTAAAAGAAGCGATGGCACATCGCTCGGGTGAGGAGACGGCGGATAGCGCTTCGGGAGACGCGCAGGAGGAGACGGCAGAGAGCAGTGCGGATGGCAGCACTGCTTATACACAGAGAGAACTGGATCTGCTGACCGCCAGAAGACAGCTGGAGGAGACACGTCTTGCGATGACAGCACAGGCAAACTATGCGTTGCTCAAAAAGGGAATCCAGATTGATACCCAGCCGCTGGCAGAGCTTGTGGAGGCTTTGAAGGAGACGGAGAACCAATATTACGAACAGCTGTTGAAGGGACAGGGTGTAGAAGCTTCGGAGACGAACGTGAATCTTTTCCGTGAGACCACAGAGCGTGTCAACGATTTAAAAACGGTACCGGCATACGTGCTGGGAGCGCAGGGAGTAAAGGATGCGTCTGTCGCAGAGGTTCATGATACCGGACGTGCGATGCGGGATACCTTTGAGCGTGCAAATCAGAGTTATGAGACCCTGATGACGGCACCACGTGCAGACCTGGGGGATTCGATTCAGAAGGCATTCCGCAATGTGGATGATATTTTGAACGATATCGGACTGGAGGCGACGGAGGCAAATCAGCGTGCAGTGCGCATCCTCGGTTATAACCAGATTGAAATTACACAGGAATCCGTGGCGGAGATGAAAGCGGCGGATGAGCAGGTGCAGCGTGTATTCCGCAACCTGACGCCGGCAACGGTGACGGAGATGATCCGCAGAGGAATCGATCCGCTGGATATGGATTTTAGTACGCTGAATGCGACAGCGGAGCAGATAAAAAGGGAGACTGGCGCGAACGATGAGCGCGGCTTCGGAGAATTTTTGTGGAAGCTGGAACGCACGGAGGGAATCAGCCAGGAAGAGCGGGCTTCTTATATCGGAACGTATCGCCTGATCCATCAGGTAGAGCAGTCGGACGGCGCCGCGGTGGGAGCACTTGTAAATCAGGGAGCCGATATCACCATGCGCAATCTGATGATGGCGGTCCGATCCGAGAGGCGCAGTGGAAAAATGGATTACAGTGTGGATGAATCCTTTGGAAAAGTGGAAGGCAGTGGATATTCCGGCACTTCCATCACCGATCAGATGGAAGCGGCATATCAGAACAACTGCGTGAAAGATGTCGCAGATCTGCTCACACCGGAGCGCATGAAGGTTGTCGCATCACAGACGCCGGACTGGGAGGAGATGACTCCGGAGCAGTTAAAGGAGGCGCTCGCGCAGGCACAGACAGACGATGCCAGCCAGGATTATGCATATGCGAAGGAGCAGCTGGATCAGTTATCGCAGAGCGCGAAAATGACGCAGGATATTTACACGGTACTGCAGAAGTACGACATTCCGAATACCATGACGAACGTCATGGCGATGGAAGCCATGGTAAATGACCGGAACGGCGTATTCCGCCAGATCTTCGGCGAGAGCGCAAAGGGAAGCCACAAAGAGGAAAATGAGGAGCAGCTTGCCCGGGCGAAGGAGCAGGTGCTTGAGGATTTCGGAGAGGCAATCGCAAGCCCGGAGGGACTTGCCGCCGCACAGGAACAGCTTGCTGAGGTTGCCGAGAATGTAATGAAGGGAATGATCGACAGCGATGACGTGACAAGCCTTGATATCAGGGAGATGCGTCTGTTGTCGGCACAGTTATCCATCGGCAGTATGATGGCAAAAGAAGAGCAGTATGCAATACCGGTGCAGACCGAGAGCGGTGTTGTCGGCATTTCGCTAAAGGTTGTGCGCGGGGATGGTGAAAAAGGGCTGGTTGACATCACGATGGAAACCAAGCTTCACGGTAAGATTGCGGCAACGTTCCAAGCAAAAGAGCATGGCGTCAGCGGTCTGATTGCATCGGACCGGGAGGATACCAAAGAACTTTTAGACAGCCGGCAGGAGAGCCTTACGGCAGTATTGGACAGTGGAAACGAGGCAGATCTTCACTATGCATGCATCGCAGATCTGGATCTGAACCATTTTTCAACAGGCGTCTTTGGCGTGGATGCACCAGAACAGCAGGAGACCACAGAGAAACAGTCGGATACGACGTATCAGGTGCAGACAACAAGGCTATACCATATTGCGGAAAGCTTTGTGCGGCAGGTGCAGGATCTTTTGCAGGGAACAGATGCGCAGGGAGCGGATGCATAAAACAGTTATAGCAGGGATTCTTCTTCGAGATAGGAGAGAATCCCCAGATAGATGGCATGAGCAAGCTTGCTCTGATAATCTTCGGTCAAGAGCAGATCGGCTTCGCTCTGGTTGCTTAAAAACCCACATTCTACGATTACCGTAGGTGTGGGTGTTTTTTTTAGGAGATAGTAGCTTTCGTTTGCCTTGGCGACGCGTGTATTCTGGGGATCGACTTCAGAGATCAGATGTTCCTGGAGAACGTCCGCTAAGCGCTTGCCGTTTTCGGACTGCCCGTAATAGAATACCTGGGCGCCTTTGATGTCTTCGGTTGTGTAGCTGTTCTGGTGAATGCTCACGGTGAAAGCGGGATTGGCGTCCGCGATTATCTGGCAGCGCTTCTGCATATCCGCGGCTTTTTTGTTGGTGGCGTCTGCGGGTGAGAGACCGGCGTCGGAATCACGGGTGAGAACGACAGAGATTTCTCTCTGTTCCAGAAGATCTTTTAATTTTAAAGCGATGGAGAGGTTGATGTCCTTTTCGAGTGCGCCGTTGATGCCCACCTTTCCGGGGTCACTTCCGCCGTGACCGGCATCGACGACAATACAGATTTTTTCACGTGCCGCCTTTTCACTCTGGACCAGTACGGCGCCCTGCTTTGCGAGAATGAAGGCAGCGGCCAGAAGACAGAGGCTCATGATAAGTTCCAACTTTTTTTTCATGAAATAAAAAACCCCCGGGGATTCGTTCATAAAATGATATTCACGATCCCCGGGGGTTAGAACGGCTAGTTGATGTATTTGATAATGGTATCCCAGACAGCCGGATCCTCCAGACCAAGCTTCCAGAAAGCTCCGCCGGCGAGCTGGTTGGACTGCATTACCTTTAACTTCTCCTCAAGTGAAGTGGCATCCTCCACCCAGATCTTGTAGGTGACGCCGCCGTTGATGTATTCTACATAATACTGTCCGTCTGTGTCGGACCACACCGGAACGGCTCCGTTCGTGCTGATCAGGTTCTGGACTTCTTTCATGCCTGCCGAGTAGCAGTCCAGCTCGTAGAGTGTATCACTGTCGGAGGTGTCCTCGGTTGTACTGACAGCCGCGCCATCGTCCGATACCGGAGTCTCGCTCCAGACACGTGTGTAAAACGGCATACCGAGAATCAGCTGGTCTGCCGGAACGCTTTGGAGCGTATCTGCGACACCCTGATTGACAAAACCGATGGACGCCACCGATCCGGCTTCCTCGGAACCTGCGTAATGCTCATCATATCCCATCAGTATGACATAGTCGGCAAAGACTGCCTGTTCGGAGCGGTTATAGAATGCCGTGTAAGCTGTTGGCGGATAATTATCGACGGAAAGGACAATGCCGTTGTTGGCACATTTCAGCGATAATTCCCGGATAAACTGGATATAGGAATCACCGATGGAAGGGTCGAGCGATTCAAAGTCCACGTTAATGCCGTCCAGCTTGTACTGGATCGCAGCGGAGATCAGGTTGTTGATCAGACTCTCACGTCTGGAACTGTAGGTCAGCACCTGCGTGGTATCCGGACTCTCCAGTCCCTGATCCTTGGCGCCGAAGTTGCTTACAAGCGCCCAGACTTCAATGTTGTTCTGGTGACAATAGTTTACATAATCAGAACTTGCCAGGGAACCGATGCCTCCGTTCGTATCCTTTAAGTAAAACCAGGTCGGAGAGATGACATTGAGTCCCTTGGTGTTTGAAAGTACGTTCGCAATGTTTGCGTTCGCACTGCTGTTGGTCACCTGATGCCAGCCGAGATTGATGGAGAAATCTTTTTTAATATGCGAAAATTCTTCCGCAGTGTAGTCGCTGGTCCGGGTCGCGGTGGAAGTGCTGCCGAGGGCTTTGGTCTTTACATAGCCGATGATGCCGTCCTCCGTCATCACCTTCGTCCAGGTCTCGTCCGGCTCTAAAACCGTGAGCACGGTTCCTTTTGCAAGGTCGGCGAGAATCGGACTCTTGATGCCGCCCTGATAGCGCAGCTCCGTGGATTTCTTGACAGGAGCGGTGTTGTAGTCGCCCCACTGGTTTGTGAGGACAACGCGGTTCGGCTGATCGTATACGGTATAATCAAAATCGGAATACTGTTTTACGAAATCGATCGCAATATATGCGGTGGAGGCATCTGCCTTTACAATCGTGTGATCTAACGTCCGGGCGTCTTTGGTCACATAGTAGGTCGTGCTCTCCGCATCCGCCGAGATCAGGTCGGTGGCGGTGGTGTATAAAAGCTTGTTCTCATTGGCATCCCAGAAAAAACGGCTGTTGATCTTATCGTGAACCGTCTCAAAATCCAGATATACGTTTCCGTCGATCAGTCGCCCCTGCACAGACAACACTTCATTATTAAAGATCAGGGCTACGGAATCATCAGATGCAAGCCCGTAATACTCGGATAACTCCTGGTGTTCCTTGGAGGGCGTGTATTTTTCGATCAGTCGCCCGAGCAGCATGAACAGAATGATAATGACGATTAAAACAAGAACGGCAATGACCGGTATAATATTCTTTTTTGTATTCTTCATGGAAAAACCCTTTCTTCTTCTGAGAGATTTCCCCTACATTGTAGCATATTGCAGCACAAAATCAAAGCTATTTGCATCTGCCATTTTTTGCGTGCCGCAGAATGAAAAACGGGAACCGGCCGCAGGAGATTGTGAACTCGGGCGGCAGTTCCCGGCTGTCTTTTTATCAAATAATATTCACTGCATAGACAGTATGACCGGGCATTGAGGAACTCAGTCATTCTGTTCCAGTTACGACTAGTTACGGAAGATCTTTTCTGATCTTATCAAAATGGACTTCCTTTAACACCCCCTCGTCAAAAATATAATCTCTCATGTACGTGCTTTCCTCCTGCACGCAGAGCTGGCTGGCTACATCCTGCGAGCTGCTTTTCGCGCCCTCCAGCCAGATGGTAATGCCTCGATTCTCCAGAGACGTAAGCTCCAGATAGAGTCTTTGCATATGTTCATCATTCACATTAGATTCCCCCAAATCTGAAAAATACCAAAAGGAATTCGCTGGTTACGTTTCGTGATATAAAAAAGATGGATCTGTCTGATCCCCGGCAGACAGTGTGTTGCGGTTACAATGAATAAAATGACAGAAGTATGTCAAAAAATAGAAAGTGCTCCTTCTCTATATGAAAAGGGTTTTTGATGAACGGAACCTCCTGCATGGATATGGAGTGCTGCCTGGAAAAAACGGAATGATTCTGGAATGTTCCCACCTGTACCAGATAATGATAACCTTCCCCAAGGTTTGTAAAGTTGTTAAATTGTTTGAAAAATTCCTCATAACTCCAGGTTTTCCAGAGTGCAAGACTGCCTAGCACAATCTTGCGGTCACAGCGCAGGAATTCTGCGGCAGCAGATTCGTTTAAGCTACCGAGATCCAGGATCAGATAATCATACCCCATATTCAGCAGGCGCGGCACAGCATCCGGCGCCAGATTCGGATAATAATCCACGCCGTGCAGACGGAAGTGAAAAAACTCTGCCTTTGAAGTGTCCGCGGTATCCGCCGCTTTGCTGCATTGTAAGGCATGGCGGTGTATGGAGTCCGCAAGAGCAGATTCCGGAATCAGCCGCGCCAGTTCGCTGCGCTTGTGAAGCTCAAGACAAGCGGTGCGCAGTCTTCGCCTGGAGGCACAGTATGTGCTAAGGCTTATGGCGAGCTGTGTCACGCCAGCCCCCGGATGACATCCGAGAATGCCGATGGTGATGTGTGCTTTGGTTTCGTTGCGATCAAAATAGAAGATGCCGTCTCCCTCCTTTCTTCGGTAAGATGGACGAAACAAGCCGTTCCTTTTCGGGTGTTGTATCGTATGGAACCGCATCTTCCGGAAAGCAGTAGACGCGGTGACCTAACTGCCGTGCGTATGCCTTTGCGGCAGAGCGGCAGCCGTGATTGCAGAGAAAACGTGTCTGTGGCAGCAGTGCCAGCTGTTTCCCATAGGCGGCTGCCTGTACAAAATCCCAGTCTCCTCCGTTTAAGACGAAAAGAATCAGGTCAAAAGAAGCCAGCTCGGCAAGCGCGGGCGCGCGGGTGCCATAGTCCCTTACAACGCAGTCATCCGGCGGAACGGAAACAGATACACTGTCCCCATAGTCCGGAATCCCGCGGAAGCTTCCATAAATAAAGATCCCGTTCTGGTCGATCAGACGATGATTTGCCCTGGCGGCGTGTAGAAGCGATGCGCTCCCGTCCGCGGCAGCATAGATTGCGGGAATATGTTTTTGATTCATGGTGCTGACAAGAGAAATGGAAATATGCGTGGCGCCTGCACCGGGTCTGCTCCCGATGACGGCAATGTTCCGAATGAGATGCGAAGACTGCTGATTCTCTGATAATGGTACACGAAGCAGTGCGGCTTTCAGATCGCAGGCCTCCTGACAGCGGTCTGCCGGATCTGCAGCGCACGCCTGCTCTAAGATGTACCGAAGCTGTCTGGAACAGCGGCAGGACATGGCGTCCGAAAGCTCCGTTAAAACCCTGCCGAGACTGTAGATGTCGGCGGCCGGAGTGACGGGCTGTCCGCGCAGGATTTCCGGTGCGCAGTAGCGGCTTGTCCCGTAAAGTTGGAAATTTTTTCCGAAACCGGTAAAAAAAGATGCAATGCCAAAATCGAGTAATTTTACCTGATCTCCACATAATATAATATGCTCCGGCTTTAAGTCCTGATACAGGATCGGGTATGGAGATAAATGATGCAGATAGGTAAAAATGTCGCATAGCTGTATGCCCAGTTTTACGATCAGTTCCTCAGAAATGCTTTTTTGATGAGAGACAAACGTCTCGAGTGATTCACCCTGAATGTATTCTTCAATCATATAAAGATAGGCGTCATCTTCGTCGATATCATATATGAGGGGGATTCCTGGATGATTAAGATTCTTCAGAAGAGCTGCTTCCGCGAGGAAGTCAGATTCCAGGGAGAAAGAAGATCTATCTGACAGAGATCTGGGGATTCGCTTGATGGCCCGATAAATCTTCAGCTTGAGATGCTCGGCGAGAAATACGGTACCGAAACTACCGGAACCGAGTACGGAAAGAATCCGGTACTTGCCGAACAGAATAACTTCTTCTATGCAAAATCCGCTCCTTTCATAGTGTGGCAGATTCGCATCTCATGCATATGTTTATAACATGAAAAATGTAGTTTGACAATAGCTTTTTGACAGTTTATAAAGATTTAATAAAAAGGTATACTTTACATCAATATAGCATTTGATTATAATAAATGTACAGTTTACAAGGTTTTCCGGATAAAGGAAGTAATGCGGGAGTTTCGCATGAAAGCTTGGCTTTCAGAATACGGAAAGGCGTGGTGTAGTATGAAAATTGAAAAAGTAAACGACAATCAGATTCGCTGTACGCTGACGAGGGAGGATCTGGCAGAGCGTCAGATCAAGCTGAGTGAGCTTGCATACGGAACGGAGAAGGCAAAGCTTCTGTTCCGCGATATGATGCAGCAGGCGGCGTATGAATTTGGTTTTGAGGCGGATGATATTCCGCTGATGATAGAGGCAATACCGTTGTCACAGGACACGATCATCCTGGTGATTACCAAGGTGGAGTATCCGGAGGAGCTTGATACCAGATTTTCCAGGTTCTCCGATCCGGATCCGGAAGACGTGTACGAGGAGGCAATGGCAGGCGGTGGAGCAGCACCGGCGCCGGAAGGTGCAGATGACATACTGGGGTTGTTCCGCAGGATTCAGGAAGAGCGCAGAAAGGCGGCAGATGCACAGGGCAGTAAGGATAGCTTCGTTTCAGAAGAGAATGATAAGAAAAAAGAAACTCCGGTAAACGTACTTGTAGACATTACGAAGTTATTTGTGTTCAGTGATTTTTCTGAGATAACCAGACTGGCGAACACGCTGCAGGGCTTCTATCAGGGGAATAACGATCTGTATAAGAATGAGGCGGCGCACAAGTATTATCTTCTGGTCAGCAAGAGCAGACAGACACCGGAAGAGTTCAACAAGGTGTGCAATATTTTATCCGAATACGGAACGCAGCAGACGTATACGCCGGCAGCAGGCGCGTTCATGAAAGAACACTATCAGGTGATTTTGAAAAATCATGCGCTTCAGACGCTTGCAGAGCTTTAAGGGTCCTGCGGCGTTAAGCAACAGAAAAAAGGGTATTCCGGTTCCAGTGGGAACCGGGATACCCTTTTCGTCTGGTGTCTGCCTGCGGATTAAGCGAGATCCTTTGCAAGGAAATCGTTGATCTCTTTTACCAGAGCGTCCGGATCGATACCGTGTACCATGGCAGCCTCTTCTACTGTCTCCATCTGGGAAGACGGGCATCCAAGGCAGTGCATTCCAATATTTAAAAGGATTGGTGCGATATTCTGATCGATCTGAAGTAATTCGCCAATCATCGTGGACTTTGTGATCTGTGTCATAATGATACCTCCTTATGTGATTATGGGCATGTATGATTACATTAGTATGCCCGGCAATGTGCTAATTATAATACGAAACGCGGCGGAATGCAAACAAAGTTTGCGTGAAATACACAGGAGTGCGGGAAATCTTTTCTGCCGGGTATTCAGTGAAGCGGCAAGTTGGTCGATATATAGGACAGATATGGATAAAGGAGAACGACAGGATGAGAATAAATTATAATGTTTCGGCATCGATAGCGAATAAGAATCTGCTCGGGATTGAGAGTAATTTAAGCCAGTCCATGGAGCGGCTTTCTTCCGGTTTAAAAATCAATCATGCAAAGGATAATCCGGCGGGAATGGCGATTTCCCGCAAGATGAAAGCGCAGATTGACGGACTTGACCGGGCATCCGCCAATGCGTCGGACGGTATTTCCGTCATTCACATTTCGGATGGTGCGTTAGGTGAGGTGACAAATATTCTGCAGCGTATGAGAGAGCTTTCCGTGCAGGCGGCGAGTGACGCGACGATGGGTCAGGAAGACAAGGAAGCTATTCAGAAAGAGATCTCATCTTTAAAGGATGAGGTGGACCGTATTTCCAAGGATACCGAGTACAATACGAAGACACTGCTTGACGGCTCGCTGGACACCAGAGTGTACACAAAGCATGCCAGCCGCATCCAGGTGACGGATCAGGTGAGTCCAGGAAATTACGAGATTAAAGTCAAAACGGCAGCAACACAGGCAGAGGTGACGTCCGGTGCAGATTTTAACAGCACGGCGGCAATCGGCGTTTCCGGCACGATGAGCGTCAATGGATCAACCGTTGAGATCGCGGCAACCGACACGTATCAGGAAGTATACGAAAAGCTCCGGACGGCTGGAGAGATCGGCGAGACACAGATCGAGCGCAGCAAGGCGGACGGAAGCCTGACATTCACTACAGACGCTTACGGATCTGACGCCACATTGAAGCTTTCCTTCAGCAATCAGGCGCTTGCCAATCAGTTTGCACTGTCCGACGCATCCGGCAATAACGGTCTGGTGCAGGATCCGGCGACAAAACAGTGGATTTACGGAAGCCAGCAGACAGATGCTTCCGGCAAGACGACAACGAGTGTTCCGAACGGATCGGACATGGAATTGGATGACGTGGCGAACTGGAAGGGATTTACCTCTTCCGCGACCGCAAAGTGCGACGGTAACCGTGTGACCATCACGGATCTGGGCGGTTTTTCCCTCTCATTCCTGGTGGAAGCAGGATATGAGGACGGTGCGACCAAGACAGATTCTGCCGGCAATGTGTTGGAGACCTATGACGGATCCCTCAAATTTGAGGTGACAGATATGGGAACCATGACGCTTCATATCGGTGCAAACATGGATCAGAATATGAACATCCGGATTCCGGAGATTTCCTGCGAGAGCCTCTATATCGACGATCTGGATGTGACGACGGTCAATGGTGCAGACCGTGCCTTAGACCGTCTGGATGATGCCATTGCAAGAGTCAGCGAAACACGTTCAAATCTGGGAGCCTATGAGAATCGTCTGGAGTATTCCACAAACAGTCTGGATGAGTTTGGGGAGAATATGACGGATGCGATGTCGAGACTTACGGATGTTGACATGGCGGAAGAGATGACGAACTATACACATCAGAATGTGCTCAATCAGGCGGCAATTTCTGTTTTGACACAGGCAAATGATCTGCCGCAGCAGGTACTGCAGATTCTGCAGTAGGCGCGATGAGGCATGAGAACGGAGGTCTGTCTTGAAAAAAGAACAGATTGTAGATTTTACCAGGCGGATCAGTCAGGCGAACCGGAGCGGACTGGTCGTGGTTATGTATGATATTTTTTTCACATATCTGGATGATGCCAGGGCGGCATACGATGCAGCCGACTGGGATGCCTACAAAGAAGCATTGCGGAGAGCGCAGCGCGCGATCGATGAACTGATATCGGCGCTCAATTTCTCCTATGACATGGCGAAGAATCTCTACAGTATCTATGTGTTCTGCAGAGATTCGATCGCAAAGTCTCTCTACAAGAGAGATCTGGCAGATGCCGAGGATGCCTGCCGCCTCATGAAAAAGCTCTATGACGGCTTTGTGCATGCGGCCGAGCAGGATCATTCGGAGCCGCTTATGAAAAATACGCAGCAGGTGTATGCCGGGTATACTTACGGACGTGACAATCTGGTGGAGACTTGTCAGGATTCCGATAGTTCCAGAGGATTTTTGGTATAAAAATCCTCTGGATTTTTTTGTGTGCGCAACTCATAGTTGCGGATGCTTGTAAGAAGAAATTTGTAGCGCATCTGCACGGAATTTAATTCATAAATGTAACAGTCGATCAGATCCGGATCGATGACGTTTTCCAGATTGCGGTAGGCGTCCTGCAGATCCTGTGCCGTCTGGTGCAGATCGTTTATCAGCAGCGTATAATGATTATCATTCGTTTTTTCGGGTTGAAAAAAACGCAGCATAGTTCCTCCAGATCTATGGGTTCTGCCGAAGTCTGCGGCAGTGTTGTTCCTTCTATCTTATTCAAAGTATAAGCAAATAAATCCCATTCTATACAAAAAACGGTAAAAATCTGTCCGTCCGCCGGAACAGACAAACTGGCATAAACGGACGCGGACATTCATAGATATAGAAAAAAGTGTGGAGGAAACGCCATGCAGGAAATGTCGCTGACATCATTCTGGATCATTGCGGGAAGCTGTGTGCTGGTCCTTGGAATTATGATATTAAAAAATCGTGCAAGGTTTGCATTAAATTTTCTGGTGCGCGCGGTTCTGGGTGCCTGCGCCATCGCATGTGTGAACAAATGGCTCGCACAGCAGGGAATCATGCTTGCCGTCGGCATCAATCCGGTGACCCTTTTGACAACCGGAAGCCTTGGTTTTAGTGGGGTTGCGCTTCTTTATGGAATTTTGCTGCTCAAAATTTTGTGAGAATCTTACAAATGTAAATAAAATGCGAAAAACCTATAGACAAAGCAAAAATGAATTGCTATAATCCGATTTACAAATGAACGAAGGGGTGGTGAGTTGGGGAACTTATGACACTGACGCTGTTGACGGTACTTGCATTTGCGGTCGCAGCGGACTTCCGGGAGATGCGGATCAGTAACCGGCTGATTGCTTCCGGACTTATGATGGGACTTGCACTGCGCATTCTGGGGGAAGGCGGTGCAGGCATTGTTCATTTCCTGGTGAACATTTCTATTCCGGTTATCTTATTGTTTCTTTTATTTCAACTGCGTGTAATTGGCGCAGGAGATATCAAGTTATTTTCCGTAGCTGGTGGATTTCTTTCAATGAGACAGTTGTTATATGTCATACTGGCGGCATTTGTGACGGCAGCAGTAATTGGACTGGGGAAGCTGCTGTATCAGAAGCGAATGGCGGGAATATTCGGGAATCAGAGAACACTGATTCATTTTTCAGCGATGATTTTAATTGGATATTTTATTGTAGTCTGGGGGTGTGCCATTGAATAAAATTGCGGTGGCAGTCTGTGATACAGACCGGGAATACCGGGACAGATTTGTCACATACCTGGTGGAACGCAAGGCGGAAGAATATGCAGTATCCGCATTTTCGATGCCGGAGAAGCTTTTGGAAGCGTTGGAGGAAGAGAAGCCGGATCTTGCGATATGCGGGACCGGATTTGAAGAGATGGCGGAGAGACTGGCGGGATACGATATTCCGGTGCTGGTCTTGCAGGAGACGATGGCAGATGCGGTTGCGGAATCGGTAACGTACGGTTCCGTGCCGGAAAGCTGCCGTGGAATCTGCCGTTATCAGTCCATGGAGGTCATTCTGCATGAGGTGCAGGTGATGACTCTGACGGGAGCCGGCAGCAGAAGGATGGAGAATGTCGGAACGGGAATGGAGGTAATTGGTGTTTATTCTCCGATCTGCCATGAAATGCAGATGCCGTTTTCGATGGTTCTCGCACAGAAGCTGTCGACGGAGAAGAAGGTATTATATGTGAATCTGATGGAACATTCCGGGATGCTGGAGCTGCTTGGCGTTCCGGGAGAATGTGATCTGGGCGAGGTGATTCTCGCATTGCGCAGGCAGCGCCTTACGGCGGAAACGCTTGGCAGAGGGATTCATGAGACCGAGTGGATGCACTATGTAGAACCGTTTGATAATCCGGAGGATCTGGGGGAGATGACCGCGGGGGATCTGCAGGAACTGATCTCCTTTCTGGAGAAGCAGACGTCATATGAGATCCTCCTGTTGGATTTTGGTCAGGGGTTAAGGGATTTTCTATCCTTTCTGGGGCTTTGCACCAGTATTTATTGTCCAATGAAGAGCGGCTTTTACTACGACTGCCGGATGGAT
This sequence comes from Roseburia hominis A2-183, assembly GCF_000225345.1. Taxonomy (NCBI): domain Bacteria; kingdom Bacillati; phylum Bacillota; class Clostridia; order Lachnospirales; family Lachnospiraceae; genus Roseburia; species Roseburia hominis. The sequence continues at coordinate 3,362,986 of NC_015977.1, read as the reverse complement.
CATTTCCGCAGATACCTGGAAAGAGAGCCTGCGGTGGACATTGCAGACCGGATGCAGGTGATAAGGCTCCCGTTTTCTGCAGGAAAGATACGTGCGGGAATGGATGTGTACCGTCAGTTTTTGTGGAGTGAATTTGGGGACTATGTCCGGAACCATATCGGTGGACAGGAAGAATAAGACCGGGACAGGGGGATGCGCAATGCAGATTGCGGGAGAAGAGATAGAACGGCTGCGCAGACAGATCATGGAGCAGATCGACCTGACGCGGACGGTGGAGGATGAGGAGGTATATCAGCTGATCGAAGCACAGGTAAGGGACTTTGCCAGAGAGAGGATGCTTACGCTGGGGGAGCGGGAAGCTGTGGTACAGACCTTGTTTTATTCCCTGCGCAAGCTGGATGTACTGCAGGAACTGCTGGAAGATCCGACGATCACGGAGATCATGGTAAACGGTGCAGAACATATCTTCTACGAGAAAGCGGGACGGCTGTACAAAGCGGAGTACGGGTTTTCCTCCAAAGAAAAGTTAAATGATGTGATCCAGCAGATGGCAGGATACAGCAACCGTATGGTGAATGAGGCATCTCCGATTGTCGATACCCGTCTGGCGGACGGTTCCCGCGTCAATATTGTGCTGGAGCCGGTGGCGATCGACGGGTCGGCCGTTACGATCCGGAAGTTTCCGGAAAATCCGATCGGTATGGAGGATCTCATCCGGATGGGAAGCATCTCACAGGAAGCGGCAGATCTACTGAAAATACTGGTGCGGTGCGGCTACAATATTTTCATTTCCGGGGGAACCGGTTCCGGAAAGACTACCTTTTTGAATGCACTTTCCCAGTATATTCCCCGCGAGGAACGTATCATTACAGTCGAAGATTCGGCGGAACTACAGCTTTTGGACAAGCCGAATCTAGTGCGGCTTGAGACGCGCAATGCCAATACAGAAGGCGTTACGCCGATCACGATCCGCGATCTGATCCGGACGGCGCTTCGCATGCGCCCCGAGCGCATTATCGTTGGGGAGTGCAGAGGCGCGGAGGCGCTGGATGTATTACAGGCAATGAATACCGGGCATGACGGAAGTCTCTCGACCGGGCACGCCAACTCGTGCAAGGATATGTTAAGCAGATTGGAGACGATGGTTCTGATGGGCATGGAACTGCCGCTTCCCGCGATACGCAGTCAGATTGCATCGGGGATCGATATCCTGATCCATCTGGGAAGGCTGCGGGATAAAAGCCGTAAGGTATTAAAAATAGTGGAAATAGCAGGAATGGAGCAGGGCGAGGTTATGCTCCATGAATTGTTCAGGTATGAAGAGTCCGGGGAGGAGGCAAGGCATGTGAGGGGAACCCTGATGAGAACCGGCCGGCTGATGCATACCGAAAAATGTGAGCGTGCAGGAATGAACCCGGAGAAGGAGGGGAGCAGTGGACTATAGAAAATACCGGGCAGGTTTTGTGGAGAAACTGGCTTGTGCGGCAGTGGGAGCAGGAGCGGCAGGAATGGCAGCGTGGCTGTTTTACCGGTCTGTGTGGGGAATGCTGCTGTTTCCGGCAGCGTACCTGGTATGCGTGAAAAAGTATTGCACTCTGCAAAAGGAAAAGAGAAAGGAACAGCTGCTCATGGAGTTCAAGGATGCCATGCAGTCTGCATCGGCGGCGCTGCTGGCAGGATATTCTGTAGAAAATGCATGGAGGGAGACGGAGAAAGAACTTCTGGAATTGCATGGGGAGAAGGGATTTATGGCGGCAGAGGTGCGCTGGATGAATGAGGGGGTGCGCATGAACGAACCATTGGAGCGACTGTTGCTTTCGTTTGCGGCGCGAAGCGGGTGTGAGGAGATCGAGAGTTTTGCGGAGGTGTTCGCGTTTGCAAAGCGGAGCGGCGGAGACTTTGTCCACATTATGCAGACGACGGTACAAAAACTCGCGGGGCGGATTGAAGTCGAAAGGGAAGTGGCAACCGTGCTTGCAGGAAAGCGTCTGGAGGGGCGGATTATGGAAATAATGCCGCTTGCAATTCTGGCATATCTTCAGGTGGCATCGGGAGAATTTCTGGACGCTTTGTATGGCAGCGCATTCGGAGTGGCTGTCATGAGCATCGCTTTTTGCTGCTATCTTGCCGCCATCAAATGGTCAGAGCATATATTGAATATTCAGATCTGACGAAAGGTTTGTGGATAAAGAGGGGGAAAATGTGATTGTATGTGGAATAGCGCTTGGACTGGCGGTGCTCGGATGGGCAGTCAGCCGGAAATGGGGCAGGAAAGACTGGCAGAAAGGGGCGGCAGTCATTGCGGCAGCGGCATGTCTCGGGCTGCTGTCCGGATACATGGAACTGCAGACAGATGAGGATCCGGAGAAGGGGCTGCTTCGGAGAGAAAATGGAGAAGGTGACTACGAGGCAGACCTGCGTATGTATGTGGATGGGGCGAAAAAGGCCAAAGCTTACAAGGTGCATGTGCCGGAGCAGGAGCTGACAAAGCAGGAGGAGCAGGCATATCTTCGAGCGGCAGAGGAAGAACTCATTAAGGAATTCCCGGGAGACAATGAATCTGTGAATTGTATACGGGATGCTGTTGTCATTCGTGAGGAATATCAGGAAGGGCATGTTGAGGCGGAATGGAGCTTTGACAATTACCGGCTGATAGAGAGCCGCACTGGAAGAATTGTGGGAGAACCGGACGAGGAGGGGGAGCTGGTGAATGTGCAGGTCACTCTGACATGTGGAAAATCCAGATGTGTACAGGAGTTTTATATCTGCGTGTATCCCAGACTGTTAGACGAGGAAGAGCGCTTCCGGAAGGGGATTTCAGAAAAGATTGCGCGACAGCAGTCGGAGGCGGGAGCAGACAGACTTTTTCTGCCGGATGAGGTGGAGGGACATACCATACACTGGGAGCAAAGGCGCGATCAGAGACCGGAAAAGATCCTTATACTGGGCGTGATTCTCGCCTGCTTTGTACCGGTGGTATCCATGAGCAGAAAGCAGGAGGAGCAAAAGAAGCGCAAAATGCTTCTGGAACTCGAGTATCCGGATCTGGTGAGCAAGCTGGCCTTGCTTCTGGGGGCGGGAATGACGCTTCAGGGAGCGTTCAGAAAAATTGCCGGAGCTTATGGACAGAAGCGGACACAGAATAAAACGGCGGAAATGCCCGCCTATGAGGAGATGCTGGTCGCCTGCCGACAGATGGAGAGCGGTGTGGGGGAACAGCGGGCGTATGAGCATTTCGGAGAACGGTGCGGTGTGGCATCCTACCGGAAGCTTGCCGGCATACTGACGCAGAATCTGCAAAAAGGAACCCGCGGTATTACGGTACTGTTGGAGCAGGAAGCGCAGAATGCGTTTGAGGAGCGGAAGCATGCCGCAAAACGTTACGGTGAGGAAGCCGGAACAAAATTGCTGTTTCCGATGATGCTGATGCTCGGAATTGTGATGGTGATACTGTTGGTGCCGGCGGTGCTGGCATTTCAAATTTAGAAAGGGAGGGATTCTATGAGAGGGATCAGAGAGTTTATCAGAGAAGAAGACGGTGTGGGAGTTGTGGAATTGATTCTGATTCTGGTCGTGTTGATCGGGCTGGTACTGATCTTTAAAGATCAACTTACAAGTCTGGTGAACGATATTTTCGATACGATCACGAAAAAGGCGGGAAAGGTCTGAGAATGAGAAAGAGAGCAAGTATTACGGTATTTTCCGCACTTGCGTTTGCGCTGGTGGCATCCTTCCTTATGGCTCTTCTGGAGGCGGGGAGGGTGTACCAGATACAGACGTATGCAGATATGAAGTCCACGCTTGCGCTGGAGTCGGTATGCGCAGAGTATCAGCCGGTGCTCTGGGAAGAATTTCATCTGCTGGGACTGGATGGCGCCTACGGTGGGGATATATTTTCCATGGATCATGTAACCGCTGTTTTAAGAGAGCGGCTTGACCGGAATCTGGACGTTGATGGAGCGGGAGGAAGCATCCTGCAGGTCACCCTTGCAGGAGCAGAGCCGGTGGCATACCGTCTGATGACGGATCAGGAGGGAAGCGTGTTTCTGCACTGTGTGGCAGCATATATGAAGCAGAATATGGCGATGGAGACCATACGGGCATTACAGGAACGCTATGGCGAGCATGAGCAGGTGGAACAGAGCGGACAGGGGGAAGAGAGTATCGAGGATGCCAGAACAGCGATCGAAGAGGCAAAAAGCGAACGCCGGGAACAGGCAGAATCGGACGGGACGGAAGCGGTGATACCGGAACTTCCGCCGGAGCAGGAAAATCCGCTAGAGGTTGTTCATGCGATAAAGCAGAACGCACTGCTTGGAATGACGCTGGGGGATTTTGGTGCGGTCTCGACGAGGCAGACCGATCTGGGTGATTCGATAGAGAGGCGGCAGAAACAGACCGGCAATATGGAAATACAGGTGTCGGACTGGTATGACAGAATACTCGCACTGGAATATATGGATCAATATTTTGGAGATTATCTGGGAGAATCAGAGGATCACGCGCTGGCATATGAACTGGAATATGTGCTGGCAGGAAAAGGATCGGATAAAGAGAATCTGGAAAGCGTCATCAAGCGCCTGCTGTTTGTCCGGGAGGCAGCCAATATCACGCATATCCTCGGAGATGGGGACAAGCGGGCAAAGACGCTTGGAATGGCGGAGGCGCTGGCGGGATTTACGGGAAATCCTGCGGTTGTGCGGCTTGTCCAGACGGGGGTAATCGCGGCGTGGGCGTATGTGGAGAGTATTTTGGACATCCGGGCATTGCTGGCGGGGGATAAGATTGCCTTGATAAAAACTGAGACGCAGTGGACAGCGCAGTTTGGCAGTCTTGCGGCGGCGTTTGAAGACGGCAAAAAGGCAAAAAACTGCGAAAACGGTGTGAGTTATCAGGGCTACCTGAAGGGATTCCTGTATACAGTGTCATCAGAGCGGCTGGCGTACCGGATGATGGACATCATGGAACGGACAGTACGCCTGCATCCAATGTATGCAGACTGCCGCATGGATCATGTGCTGTGTGGCATAAGTTACCGCATGGATTATGAGTGGCAGCCGTTGTTTTCCGGGCTGATGGTACATACAGGGAGAGATCTGTCCGGTCTATGCTATCAGACACAGCGAACGTTTTCGTATGATTGAGGAGGGAGGTGTTGCGGTGTCTCTTTATGAGGTAGAAGCAAGGCGAATCATAAAAATAATAAGAAAGGACAAATCTCTCCCCGAACAAAATTCCATATCTGGTTCAGAAAATATCGCGCGAAAAGGGACACCGCAATGCCTCCGTCTGTCTGCAGTATTTACACTGGAGGCAGCAGTCGTGATGCCGGTGCTGGCATGCTTTTTTGTGAGTGTTCTCTTTTTCTTCCGCATCATGCAGATTCAGCTTGAGGTGCAGAGGGCATTGGATGATACGGGACGGAAGCTGGCAGTCTGCGCGACAACTGTGTCATCCGACGGGGCGGCGCTCCCTGGAATGGCAGAGGCTTTGCTTTTGAGAGAGATGGCGGACCGCACGGAAGCAGAAACTTACATCACAGGAGGAAAGTTTGGAATCAGCCTGATTGGATCCGATTTCTCCGGGGAGGAGATCACACTGCGGGCGGCGTATCATATCCGGCTGCCCATCCGGATCTTCTGGTTGTGGGATTTTGCGATGGAACAGCGGGCAGATTGCAGGAAATGGACAGGATGGAGTGCTGCAGAGGGAAGTGATGAAGACCAGTGGGTGTATGTCACACAGACAGGAACCGCCTATCACAGGGAGTATAGCTGCACGCATCTGGAGCTGTCGATCCGGTCTGTGGCGGAGGCGGAAATTGCGGCACTTCGCAATGAGAACGGGGAAGCATATAGAAAATGCATGCAGTGCCGGTATGCGGAAAATGCATTCGGACGGCTCTATATTACGAACCAGGGCGACTGCTACCACAAAGATCTTGGCTGCAGCGGCATCAAGCGAACCGTCCGCATGATACGGCTGTCCGAGGTGGGAACACGCAGACCGTGCAGCCGGTGCGGGCAGTAGCGGGAGAGAGATGGATGAGAGGAGAAGAAAGACAATGCAGAATTGTGTGGGTGAGGTGTTGCTGCTTGGAATATTTGCGGTCACGGCATACCGCGACTGGAAGGAACAGATGATATGCGTGTATGTGCCTCTTGCGGCGGGAATTGCAGGACTGGTTCTTCACCTGATGCTCCCGACACAGAAGCTGACGGATCTGCTGTTGGGTGCAGGAATCGGCGCGGTGCTTTTGCTTGCGGCTTGGGTCAGCAGGGAGGAGATTGGCTACGGGGATGGCGCAATGCTGATGGCAAGCGGTATTTTTCTGGGATTCTGGCGGAATGTGGAGTTGTTTTTAACGGCGCTTATGTTGATTGTTCCGGCGGCGTTGTTTGGACTCATTGTGAAGCATAGAAGAAAGGATTACCGGATGCCGTTTCTTCCATTCCTTTTTGCGGCGTATGTATTTCAGCTGGGATGGCGGTAGAAAACGGGACGAAATGGAGAATTTATGAACGGATGGAGAGGAAGTCTGACCATAGAGGCGGCGCTTGTGGTGCCGCTCGTGCTGGCGTTGTTTGCATTCGCCATGAAGAGCGGTATTCAGATGTATACAGAGTGCAGGGACACCGCGCTGGCGATAGGGCAGGAGCAGGAAATAGAGGCGGTAAAGATGTTTTACCGCTGGCAGGAAGCGGGGGAATTATTTCAAAATGAAGATACAGTATATTAGAAAACTGACGGCAAGCTACATGGTGCTCGCGCAGTGTGAAGAATTGCAGGAATGGGAAAAAAAGATGATTGCTCATGCTCCGAAGGGGAATATTGTGTTTGCGGAATGTGTGCAGGAGAACGGAGAAAAGTATCTGTGGTATAACATTACAGGAAAACAGGCGCTGGATGCGGTGTTGGAGACGGAGACGTTTTCCTATGATATGTTGTGCAATGTACTCAACGGAATTTATGAGGCAGTGCAGCAGTTAGAGGGAATGCTGCTGCCGGCACAGAGTATTCTGTTGTCGGCGGAAAGTATTTTCGTAGATTACCGGACCAGACAGATTTCTTTCTGCTACTATCCGGGGAATCCAATGCCGCTGCCGGAAGCCTTCCGGACGTTCATGGAATATCTGCTGACACGACTGGATCATTCGGATGAGCGTGCGGTCAAAGCGGCATATGATATTTACGGACAGAGCAGTGCAGGGGGAATGGAGTTAAAGGAGCTGAAATCGCTGCTTTTAATGCCGTATGAAAAGGATGAAGCGAAGACAGAGCCGGAGGGTCTGGATGACACAGAACCGGAAGAGCCGAAAGCATATGCCACTGTCGGACAGAAGGAACAGGACGGGAAGCGGGATGCTTCCATATGGAAGCAGATTTTTCGCGGAGAGAGCACGGTGCAGGAACTGCTTGCGGCAGTGTGGGAGAAAATATGGAAAACGACAGGCACAGCTGCAGGCAGACCGGCAGGTGAAAAGGCAGGCAGACCGGCGGACGAAGCGGCAGCATCCGGGGACAAAAGAAGAACGGGCAGATGGAAGATCGGCGGGAATATGAAAAATATGCAGAAGGAGCCGGAGGCGTTTGTCTTTGAACCGGAGGAAGAGGAACATAAATCCGCAAATCCCACGGTGCTTTTGGCGGGAATTTCGCAGAAACCGGAAGGAATCCTGCGCTACGAAGGAACCGGCGGATACTCGGATCTGGTGATAGAGAAAGACAACTATGTAATCGGGAGTACAGCGGAGTGTGATGGCCGGATTCCGAGTGCGACCGTGAGCAGGAGGCATGCAAAGATCAGCAAAAAGGGAGCTGTCTTTTTTATAGAGGATCTCAATTCGTCGAACGGCACCAGAGTGGGTGGAGAATTGCTGAATTATAAAACAGGAATGAGTCTGCAGAAAAATGAGGTCGTGATGTTTGCAGATGAAAAGTTTAGATTTATTTAAGAAAAAATGAGGGAAGTACGTTTGCAATCTGCGCCCGGTCTAACTATAATAACCATATTATAAGAGTGCAGACAGAGGTAACGCGTATGGAAAATGCAGCAGTCGCAAATGTATTAAGAGGAGAAGGCTACCGCTATTGTCACACCAATCTGGCGGAAGCCGGAATTTATTATAAGTATTATCAGGAGGGGTTCCATATTGTAATGGCGGTAGATCTCTCCGGCGGAAACCGGTTCTCTGTGCAGCAGTACCGGAGCATGGAAGAACACGCCATGGATCTGTTCTATCACCCGCAGGGGAGACTTGGGGATTTCCCGGATGGATTTCCGGTATATCATGTGGAGATGCTGACACTTCTGATCGGCGGAGATTCCGAGGTGGAACGAAAGTTGTGCGCAGAGTGCAGGAATGTGTGGGTATATCAGCCCCAAAGCGGACGGCTGCTGATTTATGAGAACCAGCCGGGAGACTTTTTCGGACTCCGGGGGGCATTAGAGCAGGGTGCCGGAACAGGCGGCGCGGGAGAGACGTCGCGGCAGGGTACCGGAGCCGGTGGCTGGGCAGAGACGTCGCGGCAGGGTGCCGGAGCATGTGGCTGGGCAGAGACGTCGTGGCAGGACACAGGTACCGCATATGCATCTGCACAGAATACGGCAAAGAACCGGTTGGGCATTTTGTGGAAGAACATCCGGGCGGAATATGTGACCATCGCTCTCGTTACTGTCAATGTTATAACATATCTTGTGCTTGAATGGCTCGGAGATACGACGAACGGATTTTTTATGGCGGAGCACGGCGCGATGTACCCGGATTTTATCCGGATCAACCATGAATGGTGGAGGATCATAAGTGCTGGCTTCCTTCATTTCGGCGCGGTACATCTGGTGAATAATATGGTGATTTTATACTGTATGGGATCAAGACTGGAGCGTGTCACAGGGCATCTGAAGTATTTTTTGATTTATCTGGTTTCCCTGATCGGGGCGGGACTGCTCTCCTACGGGATGATGCTTCGCACCGGCGATTATGCAGTGTCGGCAGGAGCTTCGGGTGCTATTTTCGGAGTGATTGGCGGATTCCTGTGGATCGTGATACTGCACCGGGGCAGATTTGAGCAGATTACAACCCGGGGAATTATGATGATGATTGTGCTTACCATCTATTACGGGTTTTCCTCGGCGGGAATTGATAACTGGGGACACATCGGAGGTCTGCTTGCCGGATTTGCCGCGACAGTCATTTTATATCACAGAAACCGTCAAAAATATTGATTTTGTGAGCAAAAATTTATATACTGAAAGCAGTATGTTCCATAAAGCGACAGATGGGACAAAACGGAGGCTTTGAATGAAAGTAAATATTTATTACGGTGGACGGGGACTGTTGGACGATCCGACACTTTATGTTTTGAATAAGATGGAAGAAGTGCTGCGCGAACTGCGTGTGACGGTCGATCGGATCAATATCTATGAGCACAAGAATGAAATAGCGACCCTGCCGCAGACGATGAAAGAGGCGGACGGTATTATTCTTGCGACCACGATCGAGTGGCTCGGAATCGGCGGCTACATGCAGCAGTTTCTCGATGCATGCTGGCTGTACGGCGATAAGGAGAAGATTCAGACGACCTATATGCAGCCGATCGTGATGTCTACGACCTACGGGGAGCGTGAGGGTGAGATGACGCTGGCAAATGCCTGGGAGATTCTCGGCGGGCTTCCGTGTCCGGGACTCTGCGGATATGTGGAGGATCTGGTGTCGTTTGAGATGAACAAGGACTACACGGTCATCATTGAGAAGAAGGCGGAGAATCTCTACCGGACGATTTCTCAGAAGATGAAAAGTCTCCCGAACAGTAACCTCGCGGTCAGACAGAGTGTGCTGCGCACACCGCAGATGGAACTCACTCCACAGGAAAGTGAGCAGCTGTCCAAGTATGTATCGGATGACAGCTATGTGAAGAAGCAGAAGGAAGATATTCAGGAACTGGCATCCATGTTCAAGGATATGCTTGGAAAGGTCAGCCAGGAAGAGGATGTAGCCTATATCGATCAGCTGCGCAATGCGTTTGTTCCGCAGCAGGATTTTCATGCCAGATATCTGTTTATGTTTGCAGATAAGAAAAAGCCGCTTTTTATTGAAGTGAAAGATGAGGATCTCACGATACAATATGGTCAGGAAGAGAATATTGATATCTATGCAAAACTGACGCCGGAAGTAATGGATGGCGTGATTGCCGGGAGGATGACATTCCAGAGAGCCTTTATGACAGGCGAGATGACTGCGAAGGGCAATTTTAAGATTCTGCGGATGCTGGATACCGTGTTCAATTTTGCGTAAGAGGAAGTGCGATGGTGAAGGTGCATCCGTCACCCGGTCTGGAATCGCAGGTTAATGTACCGTGGTGTGATTCGATGATCTGACGGGTAATGACAAGTCCCAGACCGCTGCCTCCCGTTTTGGAGGTAATAAAAGGCTGGAAGATGGTATCCGCCAGAGCCGGGTCGAGTCCGCCGCCGTGGTCAGTGATGGCAATGCTCATAAAGGGTTCTTCATAAAAGACGTGGACATCGGTAGTGCCACTCTCATGCATGGCTTCAAATGCATTTTTGATAATATTTATGACAGCTTGTTTTAAAAGCTGCGGATCCAGTTCGATCAGGGGAAGGTTCTCTTCAAGCTGGAAGTTACAGACAAAGTTCTTCCAGGATAGTACACGGATGGAAGTGTCGATCTGATGCATAAACGAATAAATGCTTACCTGCATCAGATTCAGTTGATTGCACAGCCGCGCAGAGGACAGCTGAATGACCATGTTTTTCAGAAAACAGAGTTCCGACATGGATTCACTCCAGTAGTCAAATTCCCGCACTTCAGGGTGTTTCTTTTCAACGAGCTGAAGGGAGCTGTTTATCAACGTAATAGAATTTTTTATTTCGTGGAAAATATGAAGGTAATCCTCGTTGCTTAACAATGTAATCCCTGCCTTGTTGATCTGATTTAACACGTGACACAACTTAGTGTAGCATTTATACAAAAGAAGTTCAATAACAACCAGTTTACAAAATTCGACAGGTGTAAGAAAGGAGTAATCATATTATGAGACAAGCAGACTGTATTTTTTGTAAGATTATTGCGGGAGAGATTCCGTCCAACACGATCTATGAGGATGACACATTTAAGGTGATTCTCGATGCAAGCCCGGCGTCAAAAGGACACGCGCTGATTCTTCCGAAGAAGCACTATGCGGATATCTATGATATCGATGAGGAAGTTGCAGGAAAAGCCATGAAGCTTGCCAAGAAGCTTGCAGGACATATGACAGAGGTTCTTGGCTGTGATGGATTTAATATTCTTCAGAATAATCACGAAGTTGCAGGACAGACAGTATTCCACTTCCATATGCATCTGATTCCACGCTATCAGAACGCGGAGAATAACGACATTCTGATGTGGAGCCATGAGAACTTCTCGGATGAGGAGATGGCACAGATCAGAGATTCTCTGAGCCGGAACTAGAAACGGAGCATGGCTTTGGATTAGAAACGATCATTCAAAGGAACTGCCACAATAAGCATAGACCTCTTTGGGATGATAAGTAATATTATCAGAAGATCACTTCGTGAGATTTCAGATGGAAATGCAGATGGAAATTTGTTGGAGAAAAATGTCAGCATTTCTTCCAGCTGAATGTTTGCATCGGATTCCGTGTCTCTTCCACGTTTGGACAATCCGACGGGTGCATGTCCGACACACCGGAGACAATGGGCGGACTTTCTGGTGTCCCTAATGGCGCCTCTTCACAGACAATATAAAACCGCGCGAACCGAAACTCGTTGCCATCTGCTATTAAAAATATGGCAGATGGCAACTCAGACATCGGCTTCGCGCGGTTATGTTTTGTTCAGAGGTGCCATAAGGGACACACACAAAAGTCCTACAAATTGTCTTCCGGGATGCGGACATGACCCGCGGAGTGCTCCAAACTTGGAAAGACACGGATCATCGAAGATGCAAACATCCGGCTGGTTAGAAATGCCACATTTTTTGAACCCAATTTCCATCTGCATTCCAGCTGAAATCCCCGAGTGTGTTTCTTATAATATTACTTATCAACGCAAAGCACAATATGCTTATTGCGGCGGGGTCTTTCTATGCAGGAACCTCTATTTGTGTGAAGATGCCTCGCGGATCAGTCCCATGATCGTCTCGATGGAGTTTGTGACCTTGCTGTGCTCCATGGCATCGATATAAGCGTCCTTTTTGTGGAAGACATGGTCGATGGCTTCCAACAGTGTGGTGTTGGTCAGTTCTTCCTCCTCAAGAACATAGCTGAATCCCTGGGAACGGAAAGAGTTGGCGTTTAAGATCTGATCGCCGCGGCTGGCTGCTGCCGGGAGCGGAATCAAGATATTCGGTTTGCGCAGTGCGAGAAGCTCGCAGATTGCGTTGGCTCCGGCGCGGGAGATGACAAGAGAGGAGAGTGCGAACAGGTCGGCAAGTTCCTCGTTGGCATACTCAAACTGGGCATAACCGGCGATGGCGTTCAGGGAAGTGTCTACATTTCCCTTGCCGCACAGGTGAATGACATTATAATTTTTTATCAGCTCCGGAAGCAGATCCCGGATGGCGGTATTGATGGCACGGGAGCCGCTGCTTCCGCCGACGATCAGAAGCGCCGGTTTTGCGGAATCTGTAAAATTGCAGAGTGCAAAAGCGCGGCCGGCATCTCCGGACAGTAATTCCGCACGGATGGGCGTGCCGGTAAGCACGGCTTTATCCTCGGGAACATGTGCCATCGTCTCCGGGAAATTGCAGCATACTTTTGTGGCTTTTGGAATCGCAATGCGGTTGGCGAGTCCCGGCGTGAGATCCGATTCATGGATGATCGCAGGAATATGGCAGCGGCTTGCTGCAAGCACAACCGGCACGGAGACAAAGCCTCCCTTTGAGAAAACGACATCCGGCTTTAACTTTTTCAAAAGACGGATGGATTGATGGTAGCCTTTTAAAACTTTGAACGGATCCGAAAAATTTTTCGGATCAAAATAACGTCTGAGCTTTCCGGACGAGATGCCGTAATACGGTACACCCTGCTCCTCGATCAGCCGTTTTTCGATTCCCTCATAGGAACCGATGTAGGATATTTCATAACCTTCCTTCTGCAGAGCTGGAAATAAAGCAATATTCGGCGTTACATGCCCTGCAGTTCCCCCTCCGGTCATAACAATTTTCTTCATAGTAAGAATCCCTTTCCTCATGGTCTGCTTCCCTTATTTATAATACCCTTATGCATAAAAGTCAAGAAAAGACTTGGAGATCGGACTCTGCGGCGGCAATGGAAAAAGGGTGTGGATAATGCTGGCACGGTATGTAAAAAGAATGTCGCAAATTGCGGTGAGATCACGGGGAAATCCTCTTTTCAAATTCGTGCAGGTTTCTTATAATATAGAAGAAATCGGACAGGGAAAAGTCTGATCGGAAAGAGAGGTAATGGACATGCTCTGGCTGGAACATATTTCACCGGAACAGTTGCAGATGGGAGCTGCGGTATGCAATCTGCTCACCGTGATGCTTCTGATTGTCACATTACATAAGATAAACAGAATCCAGAGATATATACAGAAGAAACAGACCGGCACGGACAGAAAGGAGAGCATAGAGTGCGGGGAACTTTCTCCGACGCAATGCGATTCACAATGTAAAGAAGCAGCTGGTGAGGTGAAAAAATACCCGGCGGACATGCTGATTGATGAGGTTATTGAAGAGGTATTTTCTTAAGAAAATCTTCATAAAAACGAAAAACTGGCAAAATGCACAAAAAACAGCCGGAAGTCTTGTAAAATGGGGCTTCCGGATGCCTCTTTCTATAGAAAAACAACGGCATGAAGACGCGGAAAGCCCCGAAAACTTGACAAAAAACAGTACCTTTGTTATAATTCCTGCTGTAACAAATCCGTAACAATTGTAACAAAATATGAATAAAACAGCACAAAGGTGTAATACTATTTCAATAAACATGTGATTACACCGATGGAGGGTTCTATGAGTTTGAAGAAAAGAGCGATTGAGGGAATCGTGGTTGCCGGATCCCTGGTGATGATGAGCACAATCGCACAGGCTGCTGATCTTGACGGAGTACAGGTAAGGAACGCAGCGGTACAGGCAGAGACGGACTTCGCTACAGGGGGAACAGCAGGAGTTGTTGCCCGGTTAGATCAGTTAGAAGCAGAGGCATTTGGTGATATTGAAGCGGCGACAGCCGGTGTGAACCAGACAGGAAGACTTCTGGTTGCTACAGCGGAGGAAGCGGTTTCGGATACAGAAGCTGCGGAGACATTAGATGCACAGCTGCAGCAGGCCGAAGCAACAGAGACACAGCAGGCAGATGCAGCACAGAGCGAGACAGAGGCAGCACAGAGCCAGGCAGATGGCGAGCAGGCAGCGGATGCAGAGCAGACAGACGCTGATGCGCAGTCGGAGGATGCACAGAGCACGGACGCAGATCAGATGTCTGCGGAAGAGCAGGAGTGGCAGAACCGCCTGATGGCAGATGTCGACGATTTCCTGTATATCAGGGAATCCGGAGACGAAAATGCAGCGATTGTCGGCAAATTATACAAGGGAGATGTGGCGGAGATCGCCGAGACAGGCGATACCTGGACACATGTGGAATCCGGAAACGTAGACGGATATGTGAAAAATTCCTACTGCGTGACGGGATCGGAAGCATATACCTATGCGAACGATACATTTGATACAGAGGTAGAGATCCAGACGAACGGACTTCGCATCAGAAGCAGCGCAGACCCGGACGCGTCCGTGCTGGCAGCGGTATCGACGGGAATGACTTTTCCGCTGGATGCAGATGCGGAGACCGTAGACGGATGGGTTGCGATTGATTACAAGGGAACCACCGGTTATGTGAGCGCAGAGTATGTGACGACGGAGCTTGCACTCGGTGAGGCTGTCACGATCGAGGAGGAGCAGGCAGCAGCTGCGAAGGCTGCGGCAGAAGCGGCAAAGTCCTCACAGGTGTCCAGCGCGGGTACCGTTCAGAATTCTGCAGTGTCCGCTTCGGTGGATGATGTGACACTGCTTGCCGCACTGATTCAGTGCGAGGCAGGAAACGAGTGCTACGAAGGACAGCTTGCAGTCGGTGCGGTTGTCATGAACCGTGTGAGATCCGGCAGATATGCGGGCAGCATTTACGGTGTAATATATCAGGCAGGACAGTTCCCACCGGCAGGAAGAGGAGCCGTTGCAAGCATTGCTGCAAACGGTCCGAAGTCCAGCTGCATTCAGGCAGCACAGGAAGCACTCAACGGTGCTGACAATACGGGCGGTGCGACATGCTTTAGCAGAGCTTCTTCCGGACACGCGGGTGTGGTAATCGGGAACCACGTATTTTATTAAACAGGAATCATGGCAGAGCCGTGGGAAATGATGAGACATTTCCTACGGCTTTTCTTGTATTTTCAAATCAAATATAGTAATATGATATTTAACGGGGAAAATTGTGTTAGAGATCCGGGCAGAAAAGAATTGGAGGTTAGATAATGGGAGGATTATTAGTAGCATTTTTGATTTTGGTTATTCTGATATTGGCAGTTGTGGTGTCCTGTATTAAGATCGTACCACAGGCGCATGCGTATATTGTGGAGCGTCTGGGCGGATATCTTGCAACATGGCCGGTAGGTCTTCATCTGCTGATACCGTTTATTGACCGCGTGGCGAAGAAGGTTACCCTGAAAGAGCAGGTGGTTGATTTCCCGCCGCAGCCGGTAATCACAAAAGATAATGTTACGATGCAGATTGATACGGTTGTTTATTTCCAGATCACAGATCCGAAGCTGTATGCATACGGTGTGGAGAACCCGCTGATGGCGATCGAAAACCTGACCGCAACGACACTGCGTAACATCATCGGTGATCTCGAGCTGGATGAGACACTGACATCCAGAGAGACGATCAACACGCAGATGAGAGCAACACTTGATGTGGCAACTGATCCTTGGGGCATCAAGGTAAACCGTGTAGAGCTTAAGAATATCATTCCGCCTGCAGCGATCCAAGATGCGATGGAGAAGCAGATGAAAGCAGAGCGTGAGCGAAGAGAAGCGATCCTTCGTGCAGAGGGTGAGAAGAAGTCTACTGTCCTCGTGGCAGAAGGTAAGAAAGAATCCGCAATTCTCGATGCAGAGGCAGAGAAGCAGGCGGCGATCCTCCGCGCAGAGGCGAAGAAAGAGGCCACTATCCGCGAGGCAGAAGGTCAGGCTGAGGCAATCCTTAAGATTCAGCAGGCAAACGCAGACGGTCTCCGCATGATCAAGGATGCGGCTCCGGATCAGGGTGTCATCCAGTTAAAGAGCCTTGAGGCATTTGCGAAGGCGGCAGACGGCAAGGCGACGAAGATCATCATTCCGTCTGAGATTCAGGGAATCGCAGGGCTGGCAAAATCTGTGACAGAAATAGCTCTGGAGAACAAATAGAACATCGGATAGATCAGATTGAAAATAGGGGCTGTCACGAAAGTGGCAGCCTGTTTATTCTGCAACAGGAAGCACAAAGCGACAAGGAGGAACGCAATCATGAACTTAAAAGGACGCAATTTCTTAAAACTGATGGATTACACACCGGAAGAGATTCTCTACCTGATTGATCTGGCAGCGGATCTTAAGAGCAAGAAGAAGCAGGGAATTCTGCATGATAGTCTGATCGGAAAAAATATAGCGCTGATTTTCGAGAAGACAAGCACCCGCACACGGTGTTCTTTTGAGGTGGCAGCACATGATCTCGGAATGCATGTGACTTACCTTGATCCATCCGGTTCGCAGATCGGCAAAAAGGAGAGCATTCCGGACACAGCGCGTGTGCTGGGACGCATGTTTGACGGTATCGAGTACCGCGGATACGGACAGGACATTGTGGAGGAGCTGGCAAAATATGCAGGGGTTCCAGTGTGGAACGGTCTGACGAACGAGTTCCATCCGACGCAGATGCTTGCAGATATGCTGACAATCCGGGAACACCTGGGCCACTTAAAGGGTGTGAAGTTTGTATACATGGGTGACGCCCGCTACAATATGGGCAATTCCCTGATGGTGACCTGCGCAAAGCTCGGTATGGATTTTGTCGCATGTACTTCCAGGAAATATTTCCCGAACGAGGAGCTGGTTGATTACTGCAAAAAAGTAGCAGCCGAGACCGGAGCATCGATCACGCTGACCGAAGATGTGGCAGAGGGCACGAAGGACGCGGACGTTATTTACACGGATGTCTGGGTATCGATGGGCGAGCCGGACGAAGTCTGGGCAGAGCGCCTACAGGATCTGATGCCGTATCAGGTCAACAAGGCAGCCATGGCAAATGCCAAGCCGACGGCGATCTTCATGCACTGCCTGCCGGCATTCCATGACTTAAAGACCAAGATCGGCAAGGAAGTCTATGAGAAATTCGGTTACAGCGAGCTTGAGGTGACCGACGAAGTATTTGAGAGTGAGCAGTCGGTTGTATTTGATGAGGCAGAGAACCGTATGCACACGATTAAGGCAGTCATGCTTGCTACACTGGGAGAATAAGAGGGAACATCATGAAAGCAGAACTACTTTCCGTTTTAAGAGATGCCGACGATTATGTGTCAGGACAGGATCTGTGTGAAAAGTTCGGAGTATCCCGGACGGCGGTCTGGAAGGGCATCAACCAGCTCAAGGAAGCCGGGTATGAGATAGAGGCGGTGCCGAACAAGGGATATAAGCTGTTGTCGGTGCCGGACACACTGAGTGAGGAAGAATTAAAAAGTATCCGTAAGACCGCGTGGGTGGGACAGGAGATTTTTTACTATCCGGTCATCGATTCCACCAATACCAGGGCGAAGCAGCTGGCGGAGGAAGATTACCCTACCGGAACGCTTGTGGTCGCCGGACAGCAGGATGCAGGCAGAGGCAGAAGAGGAAGGAGCTTTGAGTCCCCGCAGGGAGCCGGCATTTTTATGACGCTGATGTTAAAGCCGGAGTTGTCGCCCGTGAATGCGCCGATGTTGACGCTGGTGGCGGCGCTTGCGGTGTGTGCGGCGATCGTGAAGACGACAGGCAGACCGGCGGGCATCAAATGGCCGAATGACATTGTCATGAACGGGAAAAAAGTCTGCGGTATTCTGACGGAGATGAGCGCACAGATGGATTATGTCAACCACATTGTGATCGGCATTGGCATCAACGTTCACAATGAATCGTTCCCGGAGGAGATTGCCCCGGTGGCAACTTCACTCTACATGGAGACCGGAGAACATTTTAACCGCGCGGCTCTGATTGAGGAAGTATGGGAACAGTTTGAACATTATTATGCAATTTTCATGGAGACCGAAGATCTGAGCGGTCTTGTGAAGGAGTACGATGCGCATCTGGTCAACCGGAACCAGATCGTGAAGGTGCTTGATCCGAAGGAACCGTTTGAGGGAAAAGCGATGGGCATCACGCCGCGGGGCGAGCTGATCGTGGATACCTGGGAGAGCAGAAGACTCGTATCGGCGGGGGAGGTCTCCGTCCGGGGCGTCTATGGATACGTGTAGAGGGTGCTGCGCGGGCGGCGTCCGTGGAAACGGTTTGGAAAGGAATGTCTGAGATGGAAGAAGTGGTACTGTGCGGTGCGAGCGCATACAATAAAAAATTTTACCTGAACGAAGATTTTAAGGGTCTGCCGGAGCAGATCAAGAACGAGTTGAAGATCATGTGCGTGCTTTTCACGGAGGATGTGGGCGGTATTTTTCAGCTGGTGTTCAGCGAAACGGGCGAACTGGAATTCCGCACCTCCTGCGATGAAAATGATCTGCTGTACGACGAGATCGGCTGCGGACTTAAGATCCGTCAGTTACAGCAGACAAAACAGGAACTGCTGGAAGCGCTGCAGATGTATTATAAGGTTTTATACGTGGGAATATAGGGGGTACGGACGATGATAATGACGATTGATGTGGGAAACACAAATATTACCGTGGGAGTATTCCGGGGAGACGAGGTGGTATCGAATTTTCGTATCACGACGAAAATGCCCCGTACATCCGATGAATACGGGATGCTGTTGAGCAACCTGCTGGAGCAGAATTCGATTTCACATGACGATATTGAGGATGCGATTATCGCATCGGTTGTTCCGAATGTGATGCATTCCCTTGAGGGGGCGATTATCAAGTATTTTAGCATCCGGCCGATTATTGTGGAGCCGGGAACCAAGACCGGTATCCGTGTCGTGACTGAGAACCCGCGCCAGATCGGTGCGGACCGTATTGTGGATGCAGCGGCAGCGTATGAGCTGTATGGCGGACCGGTGCTTGTCCTTGATTTTGGCACGGCAACCACGTACGATCTGGTGGACAAGGACGGCGCGTTTGTATCCGGCGTTACAGCTCCAGGAATCCGCATTTCCGCAAAAGCATTGTGGGAAGATGCGGCGAAGCTTCCGGAGATTGAGATCCGCAAGCCGGCGAGCATCCTCGCGAAGGAGACGATTTCCTCCATGCAGGCAGGGCTTGTCTACGGGCAGATCGGACAGACGGAATACATCATCCGTCATATGATCGATGAGGCGAACATGGGCGAGGTCAAGGTCGTGGCAACCGGCGGACTGGGCAGAATCATTGCAAATGAGACCACAATGATCGATGTGTATGACCCGAACCTGACATTGAAGGGCATGAATCTCATCTATAAAAAGCAGAACCGTAAATCCGGGAAGATTAAGTAAGTAGAAAATGAGGGTGGCAGCGTGGCAATAATCCGAACACTGCAGATAGGAAATGTAACCTTAGAAAATAATTTGATACTGGCACCAATGGCAGGCGTAAGCGACCTGCCATTTCGCTTGCTTTGCAGGGAACAGGGCGCGGGGCTGGTGTGCATGGAAATGGTGAGCGCCAAGGCGATTCTGTATAAGAACCGCAACACGGAGGAGCTTCTTACCATTGATCCAAAGGAGCACCCGGTATCGCTGCAGCTTTTCGGCTCCGATCCGGATATTATCAGTGAGATTGCGAAGCAGATTGAGGAGCGGCCGTTTGACATTCTGGATCTGAATATGGGTTGTCCGGTTCCGAAGGTCGTCAACAACGGGGACGGCTCCGCGCTCATGAAAAATCCGAGGCTTGCCGGGGAGATCATAGAGAAGACGGCGCGGGCGATCAAAAAACCGCTGACCGTGAAGATCCGCAAGGGATTCGACGATGCGCACGTCAATGCGGTCGAGCTGGCGCACATTGCGCAGGAGAGCGGTGCGGCGGCGGTCGCGGTGCACGGGCGCACCAGAGAGCAGTATTATGCCGGACATGCGGACTGGGATATTATCCGCCAGGTGAAGGAGGCGGTATCTATTCCTGTCATTGGAAATGGGGATATCCGCACACCGGAGGATGTGGCGGCGATGGCAGAGCAGACCGGCTGCGACGGCTATATGATCGCGCGCGGAGCGGAGGGAAATCCCTGGATTTTCCGTCAGATTCTGCATTATTTTGAGACGGGGGAGCACCTTTCCCGGCCGGATTTTTCAGAGGTGACGGAGATGCTGCTGCGCCATGCAAAGATGCAGATCGACTGCAAGGGAGACTACACGGGCATCCGTGAGATCCGCAAGCATGCGGCATGGTACACCGCGGGGTACCGCAATTCGTCCAAGCTTCGAGGAAGAATCAACGAGGTGGAGAATTACGAGCAGCTCGAGGCATTATTCCGGGAAGTGGAGTCATATAATGAGAAAAACGGATACGAGGCATAGGAAATGTCCTATTCTAATGAGTTTCTTAGAAATTTCCGACCGGTATTTCTGGCGATCTTAAAGGCGCAAAGCTTTCGCCCGGAGCGCGTGGAGCTTGTGGTGATTGACGAGGAGCGGAGCCATGTCTTTGAACCGGCGGATGTGCGCGATGTGCTCGAACAGATCGGTGACGATCTGAATTACCTTACGGTGTACACCGGGCGCCCCGCATATTTTTCCGCGTTTGCAGAGAGAATGTATGAGGAGAACGGGCTGGTGGTGATGGTTTTTCCCAAAACCAGACTGTCTGCGTGGGAAGGACAGGCGGGGGTGAGAGAAACGTTTCTGACCCGGAAGGTAATCCTGGATTTTGAGTGGGAGGGAGCATACCGGACAGAGATGATCTGCGCCGCGGCGACCTACATCCCGATCCACAAAAAGCCCTGGAAACAAGGCGAAAATCTTGACATCATGGTGCCTATCGGTTATAATACTGTGATTGTTAAGAGCATGCATCACCAGAGAGAAAAGCTTGGACGTGACCGATTTGAAGAAGCTTTTTATGAAAATTGAACTGATAAAAATTACAAAGAAGGGTAGAGAGTAATGGACAAGAAAAACATTCTGACGTATGAAGGACTCAAAAAACTGGAGGACGAATTAGAGGATTTAAAGGTTGTCAAGAGAAAGGAAGTCTCCCAGAAGATCAAGGAAGCAAGAGAGCAGGGCGATCTGTCCGAGAATGCAGAGTACGATGCAGCGAAGGACGAGCAGAGAGATATTGAGGCACGTATTGAAGAGCTTGAGAAGATCCTCAAGAATGCTGAAGTATTTGTAGAGGAAGAGGCTGACTTAGATAAGGTAAGCATCGGATGTCAGGTAAAGATCTTAGACTGTGAATTCGACGAGGAGCTGACCTACAAGATCGTGGGTTCCACAGAGGCAAACAGCTTAAAGGGCAAGATTTCCAATGAGTCGCCGGTTGGTAAGGCGCTTCTTGGAAAGAAAGTCGGCGATACCGTAACGGTAACGACACCGGCAGGAGAGTTCGAGTACAAGATACTTTCCATTCACAGATCATCAAACGAGTAGAGCATGACCGTCTGCGGACTCCGCTTCATGCGGACAGGCGGCGCAGGATAAATGGAGGAAAAGCATGGCAGAGCAGAATAATAACCAGCAGCAGGACGTCAACCAGCTGCTCAAGGTTCGTTATGATAAGTTACACGAACTGCAGGAGAACGGAAAGGACCCGTTCGTCATTACCAAGTATGACGTGACGAATCACAGCACGGATGTCAAGGAGCATTTTGAGGAGATGGAAGGCAAGGAGGTATCTCTTGCCGGACGTATGATGTTCAAACGTGTCATGGGTAAGGCATCTTTCTGCAATATTCAGGACTTAAAGGGACGTATCCAGATCTATGTAGCGCGCGACAGCATCGGCGAGGAGTCCTACGCGGATTTCAAAAAGTATGATGTCGGCGATATTTTAGGCGTGAAGGGTATCGTTTTTAAGACGAAAACAGGCGAGATTTCCATTCATGCAGCAGAGGTAACACTGCTTTCCAAGAGCTTACAGATTCTGCCGGAGAAGTTCCACGGACTGACGGATACCGATACCAGATATCGTCAGAGATATGTCGATCTCATCATGAATGAGGATGTGAAGGACACATTTGTGAAGCGTTCCAAGGTTATCAGCACGATCCGACGCTATCTGGACGGACAGGGCTTCATGGAGGTTGAGACCCCGATGCTCGTGTCGAATGCGGGCGGTGCGGCTGCAAGACCGTTTGAGACACATTTCAATGCGTTAGACGAGGACTTAAAGCTTCGTATTTCTCTGGAGCTTTACTTAAAGAGACTGATTGTCGGCGGCATGGAGCGTGTCTATGAGATTGGTCGCGTATTCCGTAATGAGGGTCTGGACACCAGACACAATCCGGAGTTCACACTCATGGAGCTGTATCAGGCATATACCGATTACCACGGCATGATGGATCTGACCGAGAACCTTTACCGCTATGTGGCAAAGGAAGTGACCGGTTCCGAGATGCTGACCTACGGGGAGCATACCATGGATCTCTCCAAGCCGTTTGAGCGCATTACCATGGTGGATGCGGTGAAGAAGTATGCAGGCGTCGATTTTAACGAGGTGAAGGATACCGCCGAGGCGAAGAAGCTTGCAGATGAGCATCACATCGAGTACGAGGAGCGTCACGAAAAGGGCGATATCTTAAATCTTTTCTTCGAGGAGTATGTCGAGGAGCACCTGATCCAGCCGACGTTCGTGATGGATCATCCGATCGAGATTTCTCCGCTCACGAAGAAGAAGCCGGAGAACCCGGACTATGTAGAGCGTTTTGAGTTCTTCATGAACGGCTGGGAGATGGCAAATGCTTACTCTGAGCTGAATGATCCGATTGACCAGCGCGCGCGTTTTGCTGCCCAGGAGGAGGCTTTTGCAGCCGGAGATGAGGAAGCGAACCACACCGATGAGGATTTCTTGAATGCACTTTCCATCGGTATGCCGCCGACCGGAGGTATCGGATTCGGAATCGACCGTATGGTCATGATGATGACCAACAGCCCGGCGATCCGCGATGTACTGCTGTTCCCGACAATGAAGTCCTTAGACGCTAAGAAGGGCGAAGGGAAGGCTGAAAAGGCAGTAGAAAATGCTGCTGTGGCAGAGGAAAAGGTTGCAGAAAAGATTGATTTCTCCAACGTAAAAATCGAACCATTGTTTGAAGAAATGATTGATTTCGATACCTTTGCAAAGGCTGATTTCCGTGCAGTAAAGATTCTGGAATGTGAAGCAGTACCGAAGTCAAAGAAGCTTTTAAAGTTCACTCTGGATGACGGAACAGACCGGAAACGCACGATTTTAAGCGGTATTCACGAGTATTACGAGCCAGAAGATCTGATTGGCAAGACAGCGATTGCAATCGTAAATTTGCCTCCGAGAAAGATGATGGGCATTGATTCCGAGGGTATGCTGATTTCAGCAGTACACGAGGAAGATGGACATGAGGGATTAAATCTTCTCATGGTGAATGACCGGATTCCGGCAGGTGCGAAGTTGTACTAAGAATCAGAAAATCCATAGACTTTTATGAGTTTATCGAGTGTTTGACATCAAATTGACATCAAATTTGTGTCATTCGGTGGACTAATATGGACTGAAAAGGGATGTTTTAGAAATCAGAACCTTTCAAAACTTAATAGTTGAATGCTATTAAAAGGACATTTTCCAATAAAACGGAGAGTGTCCTTTTTCTGTTGTTATGGTCAAAACAAAATCAAAATAACACAAGGAGGGTTCTATTATGACAAGTACAGCGTTAGGAGCAGAAACCAAAAAGGAAGAAAAGATTATTTTTATCAGCGATGCACATGAGAAATTCTACTACGAGAAGTTAAAGGAAGTCCGGTATCAGGATGTTTACCACAAGGCACTCTGCTATTGTCTTGGGATCAGCGATGATACCAGAAGAAATGTTTACAGAATTTATGATTTCAAAACAGGATGCGTAATAACAGAGTGTTTACACGAAGGCTGGCAGACCAGTGGAAGTGTGAGAGTGATCAGAATGGCATTCAATCTGTATTGCAATGGAACACCAAGTGTTTCCGATTATGAAGATGCAGAAGAACAGGTGGACGAGTGCAGGCAGTACACGGTGGAGGAAATATTCTGCTGTGCTTATGCACCATATTTCTGGCAGGCAATTCAGATTCGGTATCCGGAATATGCCACATACAACCATAAGCTGTATGCCTTATTGGGAGGAACAGACTAATGTTAAAAGTCAGATTGATGGGAACAAAGAATGATATTAAGTGGTTCGGAAAGATTTTGCAGAGGAATCCGAAAGTGGAAGTAACGGAGTTTTCCGAGATGTATCCGAATAAGGGAACGAAGAAATTTTACAGGGCGTATGTAGAAGTAAAGAAAAGAAACGTAGCAGAAAAATAGCAGAAAACAAAGGAGAATCTATCATGTGTAAAATAATCGCAATCGCAAACCAAAAAGGTGGTGTGGGCAAGACCACCACAACCAGTAATTTAGGCATAGGATTGGCAAAACAGGGCAAGAAAGTCCTGCTGATTGATGCCGATGCACAGGGCAGTCTGACAGACAGTCTTGGCTTCACAGAGCCGGACAAGCTAGAGGAAACACTTGCAACAGCACTTGGCAATATCATCAATGATGAAGATATGGAAGCGGATTATGGTATCCTGAAACACAAAGAGGGAATTGACCTGATGCCGGGAAACATTGAGCTTTCCGGTCTGGAAGTATCACTTGTAAATGTGATGAGCAGAGAGCTTGTGATGCGTTCCTACATAGAGCTGGTAAAGGATAATTATGATTATATTCTGATTGACTGTATGCCCTCTCTCGGCATGATTACTATAAACGCTTTTGCCTGTGCGGACAGTATTCTGATTCCAGTGCAGGCGGCATATCTTCCGGCAAAAGGGTTGCAGCAGCTTATTAAGACCATAGGAAAGGTCAGGAGACAGATTAACCCGAAGCTGATGATTGAGGGGATTCTGCTGACAATGGTGGATGCTCGAACCAATTATGCAAAGGACATTACTGCATTACTGGTGGAGAATTACGGTAGCAAGGTGCGGATATTTGAAAACAGTATTCCCATTTCCGTCCGTGCGGCAGAGATTTCCGCAGAGGGTGTCAGTATCTACGAACATGATCCGAAAGGCAAAGTAGCCGCTGCTTATCAGTCTTTGACGGAGGAGGTGCTTGGGAATGAGTAAAGCAGGAAGTGCCGCAAAGGTAAAATTAAGCAGTTATGATGATTTATTTGGAAATGCAGAAGAAAAGACAGGGAGCGAAGAGCAGATTATCAGAGCCAAGCTCACGGATTTGCATGAGTTTAGAAATCATCCGTTCCGTGTACTGGACGATGAAAAAATGGAAGAAACAACGGAAAGCATCAGTAAGTATGGGGTGCTCGTACCGGGAATTGCAAGACCGAGGGCAGAGGGTGGCTATGAAATCATAGCCGGACACCGCAGAAAACGAGGTTCAGAACGGGCAGGAAAAGAGGATATGCCTGTGATAGTCCGCAATTATACAGACGATGAAGCTACGATTATCATGGTGGATTCCAACATTCAGCGTGAGGACATTCTGCCAAGTGAGAAGGCGAAAGCTTATGCCATGAAATACGAGGCTATGAAGCATCAGGGCAGAAAAGGAAACGGAAATACGCTTGACGAGGTAGGAGAAGCTGTCGGAGAAAGCGGAAAGACGGTGCAACGGTATATCTGGCTTGCAAGGCTGTCCGATGAGCTGCTAGAGTTGGTTGACAGAAAGAAAATCGGTCTGGTACAGGGTGTTGACATTTCCTTTCTGTCGGAAGATGCACAACAGTGGGTGCTGGTAATCCTTGAGGAAAGCGGAGCAAATATTTCCACAGTACAGTCTGCCAAGCTGAAGGAATATGGGAAAAGCGGCGAACTGACGCTGCCGATGGTGCGTCTGATACTGACCGAGGAAAAGCCGAAAGAGAGGAAAGTTACAATCAAGTCTGAAAAAATCAGCCAGTTTTTTTCAGAGGAATACTCCAGCGAAGAGATTGAGGGGATTATCCTGCAATTATTGGAGGAATGGCAGAAGAAACAGTAAAGGGGGTGCGGTAAAATGGGTAAACAGATACAGTTTGATTATTACTATGGGATTGAAGCAGAACAGTTTTCCTTTTATCGTGTTCCTCGGTTGCTGATTAAAGACGAGCGTTTCAAGGGGCTTAGCAGCGATGCCAAGCTCCTGTACGGTCTGATGCTTGACCGTATGTCACTGTCTATGAAAAATGGCTGGTTGGATGAAGAAAACAGAGCCTATATCATTTATACTCTTGATAATGTCATGGAGGATTTGGGATGTGCAAAAGCAACCTGTGTTAAGATTATGAAAGAGTTGGACAGTGATAATGGGATAGGATTGATCGAAAAGAAACGCAGGGGACTTGGAAAACCGGATATTATTTATGTAAAGAATTTTGCCACAATAGGAGAAGCAGAAGAAGAAACGCCTGCAAATGCTGATGTTTCCACAGAAGTTCAGGATTTGAACCTCAAGAGTTCTAAAAGTTATACTTCCAGAAGTTCAGAAACTGAACTTCAAGAGGTTCAAAAAGCAGACTTCCAGAAGTCTAAAAATTTTACTTCAAGAAGTACAATATCTGAACTTGCGGAAGTTCAAAAAGCAGACCCTAATTATACTAACTATAATCATACTAACCAGAGTAATATTGATAGGAATTATATCAATCCTATCAATCAATCCGGCAGTGAGTTGGAAGGGGAGATTGATGTGATGGAAGATGTCAATGCTTACATGGAAATCATCAAAGAGAATATTGAGTACGAACATCACATGAAATATGGCAGATGGCAGGACAAAGGGCTGTATGAGGAATTGTATGAGGTAATCTGCGAGATTGTATGTGTGAAGCATAAGACTGTTAAAATCGGTGGAAATGATTATCCATATGAGCTTGTAAAATCAAAGTTCCTCAAACTGAATAGCTCCCATTTGGAATATGTGATAGGATGTATGCAGGAAACAACTACGAAAATTGCAAATATCAAGGCATATATGGTAACAGCTCTTTATAATGCACCCTCAACGATGAATCATTATTATCAGCAGGAGGTACAGCATGATATGTACGGAGGTGGCTGGAATGAAAAGAATATTGGTTAAAATTGTGCTTCCGGTATCGTTGCTGGCAGTTTGGATGATAACCTGTTATCCGATTTGCAGAAAAGCAGAAGGATTTGATTTTTTCCTGTATTGGGTACTGGTCGGCTGTCCTTATGGGATCAGAAAAATGTGTATGATTCTCATACCAAAAAATTTCGGAATTGCAGGAAGTATAGGAATACTGGCACTGAACTGTATTGTAGGTGGTCTGATTGGCAGTGTGGTTGTAATTCTGAGAATGGTTATGGTGCTGATGGAGATAATAAAGATAATCAGTGATACTTCTGGACACGATGTCCAAAGGTGCAGATGAAAAGCGAAAATGAAAAAGGCATTGTTCATCAATCAGAACAACACCTTTAATTATCATCCGGGACGTATTCCATAATCTCTTCAATCCGGCAGTTAAGTATCTGGCAAAGCCTGTTTAAAATAAGCGTTTTTACAACAAGGTTCTGCCGAAGCCGCTGAAGCTGTGCTTTATCAATGCCATAATCTTTGATAAGCTGGTACTGGCTGATTCCTTTTTCCTTTAGCGTACGCCAAAGCGGATCGTATTTAATCATACTGAAAGCTCCTTTCCACACTTGTATTCTAAGTGCATGAAACATATAATAATATGGTGCGTGTACGCACCATAAAACATACAAGGAGAGTAAAAAAGTTATGGAACATAATGAGTTTAAGGATCAGCTATACGAAGTATTAGATGAAAATGATGTGGCTTTAGGGATTGAGGATATAGATACCTCTGATGCCGCAAATATTTTTACAATAAAAACAAGGGACGGAAGTGTTTTTGAAATAGAAACACGGAAGATTGAATAAGAGGCAGCACGATGCCTCGAAACAGGAGGTTTGCAACTGTGGAGAAAAGTTACATTACAGACATAGAACGGGAACGGTGCAAAAAGGTTGCCGCAGCCTATGCAGAACTGTATGAGCTGGAAAGCATTTTGGTATTGGATGTAGGACGGTACGGTTTTGTGAAGCTGCAATATTACACACCGGAGTATGGATTTAATGATGTTATAACCTATACAGACAGTGAGAGTATGTTTGAGGACTTATGGCAGGAATGGCTTGATACCCGGCTCTATCTCTTCGCAAAGGGAACGCCGATGCTGGAAATGGGATATGAGGAAATCTTCAAATGTCTGCCGGAGGAAAAACAGAAAGAGCTTTTAGAGCAAAAAGCAGTATTTGCAAAAATGGCAGAAATAGAACTGAAATAAAACAGCGTCAGGGCAGTTATGAATTGAAAGATTTGTAGCTGCCCTTTTTTTTTTGCTTTTGGACACGATGTCCAGAAGCGGAAAGGAGCAAAATGGAATCATTACGAGATGTAAAAAGAGTTATGGAACGGGAGATAGAGAAAGGGAGCTGCCCATTACAGTTTGAATATCTGGAATTTGGAGAAAAACCGTTTCAGTTCATAGAATCAGAGGAAAAGCTGAATGAGGTGCTTTCGTATTTGTTGCGGTTGGGGGAATATCGAGGATATACGGAGCATCTTGTAGGAAATAACGTGTATATGGATTTGGATATGTTGTGCCGGAAAATTCAGTTTAAGCGTACCCATTCCCCTGTGGAGCGTAGTGAAATCCAGTGGAAAATACAACGCTATAAAAATAAACTGAAACCGGACTATGCAGGTAAGGTTTGTTTAGAAATAGTGCAGTGCGTTTTCAGTCTGCCGGAAGGAGCAGCGGAGAAGGACCAGATTGTATATGATGGACAGAAAACCTATGCTTTTGCCATGTCAAATAAGTATATTCTGGGACTTTTTACTCATTGTGAAGCCGCAAGAAAATCTGCTGTGGAGGACGGTGTGGAGTTTGTACATCTGCCGGAGAATGAACAGAAAATCGTCAGTCTTGAAAATGTGAGGAATGTGTTGTTTCAGGCATTGCTGCTTGATAATGTTACGGTGGAGAATGGTCTGTTCCATGCACAGATGTGTACGGTTATGCTGTTGAAATAAATGTACCGGAAATATTTGATACAGGCATAAATTTTGTTATAATGGCTTTGAACAGAATTTGTCCGAAAGAGGGATTGTATGAAACCAAATCATCATTCACTGGCATATAAACAGCAGAAACAGCCGAATAAGACCTATAAGGATTTAAAACAGAAGCAGAAGATGAAAATAGCAGACTGGATGTTTCGGGAAACCTGCATTTTCTATAAGGAAAATGGAGAGATACCAAATGAGGAGGTAGCAAAGCAGATTATTGACCGGATTTATGAAAAACTGAAATCTCTTGCAATCTGGGTTCCGTATGAAGAGGTTTACCGAGCATATCTTTTAAAATTGCCACGATATGAGCTTCGTATTGCGGAAAATGGGATACCGGAAGAAAAGCCGCCGAAGGAGAAAAAGGAGGATGTGCCGAAAAAGAAAAAGGGAAGCAGTAATAAGCGGTGTCCGGTATGCGGCAGGAGAATGAAACAGCAGTTTATTGGTTTGCAGCATTGCAAATGTGGAATGAGCTGGAAAAAGGACATCGGCTTTTTTGAGCGAACCGGAGATATGGTGTTTGCCTTGGAGCGGAGAAAAATAGGAAATAAACAAAAACAGTGCCCTGTCATTCGATATAAGGAATAGGGCATGGAAAAACAGAAAACAGCGTCAGGGCAGTTATGAGTCGAAAGATTTGTAGCTGCCCTTTTTTATTGCTTTTGGACACGATGTCCAGAAGCCGGATGGAGGTCAGATGAAATGAAAAAGAGAGAATTTCAGAAAAAAGCAGCCGCAGCGTTATTGGGAAAACTGGCAGATGTTGTGATGGAACTGGAAGAAAATCCAAACATCACAATAACGTCGGAGTATCATAGTAGCTATTTTAAATTGAGAAAGAATTACAATCTGATTCAGATTTCGGTCAAGCAGACAGGAGAGCTGACGTATCAGTTGACGGATATGCTGGGAAACACAGGCAGAAGTCAGATTTATGTACAATATCATGCTGGAGATGATCCGGAACATTTGATAAAGAAGTTTGTTGAGGATTTTGGGCGGCTTTATAAGGATTTTCTTTTAGCGGGAACGCTGCATGATTTTGTTCGTATCCAGTTATCTGTGGATGCAGATACAGAGGAAGCATTAAGGGAGTACGAGGACTGTATCAGAGCAGGCTGCCTGTAAATCAGAATTTTTGGACACGATGTCCAGAAGCGGAAAGGAGAGAACATGAAATATTTACTACATCGGCTGCTTGTTCCGCCCTGAAGGAACAGCAGTAAAAAGGAAAGAAGGAGGTACAGATGCAGGAAGAAGTAACGCAGAAAACAATCGCCCTTGTGATTAAGGCTGCAAAGCTGGATGCCAATATCCTGAAATCTGCCATGAGAATGTATCTGAATCATTGCAGAAAACAGGCACAGAAAACGCATGGGAAAGTGTCGGTTAAGGAACTGGTGGGCGAGGGTGCAGGTGCTTCATCCATTGAAATCACAGATGGCAATATCAAATCCTTTGAGCGGGTAGCTCGTAAATACAATGTTGATTTTGCTGTGAAAAAGGATAAGACCACCGAGCCACCGAAGTATCTGGTATTTTTCAAGGGCAGGGATGCCGATGCTGTGGCACAGGCATTTAAGGAATTTGTTTATGGAAATGAGAAAAAGAACAGTAGGACTTCTGTAAGGCAGAAATTAAAGCATTTCCGGGATGTGGTATCAAAGGATCAGAACAAAGAACGGAGCCGGGAAAAGAATAAGGACAGGGGGCAGAGCCTATGACTAATATCATAGCAGGCATTACCAAAGATTTAAAAGCTGTCCCCAAAAAGCTGAAGGAAAAAGCAAAAAGTGCAGATGTTAAAAAGCTGATACTGCTGAATCTTCCCTATGTGCTTGCCGGGTACTTCTGTAATAAGGCAGCATTTTTATGGAGAGTGGCAGAGGGCAGTAATGCGTCTGACAAGATGATGGTAGTAATGAGCCAAATGGACAGGATGTTTTCCAATCCGTTCCCCAGTTTTTTTCTGAGTGATTTGCTGATTGGAATCGCCGGAGGCGTTGCCTTAAAATTCATTGTTTATTATAAGGCGAAGAATGCCAAGAAATTCCGGCAGGGTGTGGAATACGGTTCTGCACGGTGGGGGAATGCCAAAGATATAGAGCCATATATGGATTCTGTATTTGAAAATAATATTCTTCTGACCGCTACGGAGCGTCTGATGATGTCCGGCAGACCGAAAGAACCGAAGTATGCAAGAAATAAAAATATTCTTGTGATTGGCGGTTCCGGCTCCGGTAAAACAAGATTTTTCGTGAAGCCGAACCTGATGCAGATGCACTCGTCCTATTGCGTCACTGACCCGAAAGGCACAATCTTAGTGGAATGTGGGAAGATGCTGAAGCGGGGCAAGTATAAGATTAAAGTCCTCAACACCATAAACTTTGCAAAATCCATGCATTATAATCCATTTGCTTATCTGCGGAGCGAAAAGGACATTTTGAAACTCGTCAACACAATCATAGTCAACACAAAAGGAGAGGGGCAGCAATCCGGTGAGGACTTTTGGGTCAAAGCAGAAAAACTCTATTATACAGCATTGATTGCATACATCTGGTACGAAGCACCGGAGGAAGAACAGAATTTTGCCATGCTGATTGATATGATTGATGCAAGTGAAGCAAGAGAGGACGATGAAAACTTCAAAAATGCTGTTGATCTGCTCTTTGAGGAGCTGGAGGAAAAAGACCCGAACCATTTTGCTGTAAGGCAGTATAAGAAATATAAGCTTGCGGCAGGTGATATATGCTCTAAGTGACTTCTTAATCATGATTTTGTCATGGTTAGTGAAGCAATCACTTAGAGCATTTTTGTTTCAGGAGGTACAGCCATGAGAAATGAAAAAATTACCCCACTGTACGAGCGCCTGAGCCGGGACGATGAGTTACAGGGCGAGAGCAACTCCATATCCAACCAAAAACAGATGTTAGAGGATTTTGCCCGCCGGAATGGGCTGCCCAACCCTACGCACTTTACCGATGATGGTATCTCAGGCACCCGGTTTGACCGCCCCGGATTTTTGGCGATGATGGAGGAAGTGGAGGCAGGGCGTGTAGAGGCAATCGTCATCAAGGACATGAGCCGGTTGGGGCGTGACTATCTGAAGGTCGGTCAGGTTATGGAGGTTTTGCGGCAGCGAGGCATTCGTCTAATTGCCATCAACGACGGTGTGGACAGTCTGAAAGGCGATGACGATTTTACCCCGTTCCGCAACATTATGAATGAATTTTACGCCCGTGATACCAGCCGGAAAATCCGCTCTGTGTTTAAGTCCAAAGGCATGAGTGGCAAGCACCTGACCGGCACTGTGATTTACGGCTACTTATGGGACGAAAAACGGGAGCATTGGCTGGTAGATGAGGAAGCCGCCGAAGTGGTACGCCGTATATTCTCCCTCACGCTGGAGGGATATGGGCCTTACCAGATCGCCTGCAAATTATCCACAGACCGGATTGAAATTCCTGTCGTACACCTTGCCCGCTTCAACGAGGGTGTGAATCGTTCAAAGCCGGTCAAAGACCCCTATGGATGGGGATCATCTACCATCGTGAACATTTTGAAAAAACGAGAGTATTTAGGGCATACCATCAATTTCAAGACCCGCAAACACTTTAAGGACAAGAAAAGCCACTATGTTTCTGAGGACGAATGGACGATCTTTGAGAATACCCATGAAGCCATTATCGACAAGCAGACCTTTGATTTGACGCAGAAAATCCGCAGCAATGTACGGCGTTATCCAAACGGCTGGGGCGAAGCGGCTCCCCTCACAGGCTTGCTCTATTGTGCCGATTGTGGCGGCAAGATGTATGTCCACCGTACCAACAATGGCAGGCGGATTTCTCAATATACCTGTTCCAATTATACCAAAGTTCCGTGTGGGACACTATGCCCTACACAACACCGTATCAATGAGAGTGCTGTTCTGACATTGGTTTCTGATACGCTCCGGGCTATCGCTGAATATTCCAGAAATGACCGGACGGAATTTATTCACACCGTTCAGGAAACGCAGGTTGCTCAACAGAGTGCCGATATATCGAAAAAGCGCAGGCGTCTGGCTGCTGCTCAAAAGAGAGCCGGAGAACTGGAAAAACTGATTTGCAAAATCTATGAGGACAATGCCCTCGGCAAGCTGCCGGATGCACGATATAGGGCGCTTGATGCACAGTATGCCAAAGAGCAGGACGCACTTGAGATTGAAATTGCGGAGCTGGAAAAGGCTGTTACCGGCTATGAGCAGAGCCAGAAATCCGCAGAGAAATTTATAGCCCTGATTGATAAGTATGAGAATTTTGACACTCTGACAAACACCATGCTCAACGAGTTTGTAGAGAAAATCCTTGTCCACGAACGCGCCCGAAAAGGCAGCCAGGACACCACGCAGGAAATTGAAATCTACTTCAATTTTTTAGGGCGCTATATCCCACCATCCTTACAGCCGGTTCCTTTAACACCGGAGGAGCAGGAAGAACTGCAGAAAAAAGAAGAACGTAAGGACAGGCTTCATCAGAATTATTTGAGGCGGAAAGCCAGCGGCGCACAGAAACAGTATGAGGACAAAATCAAGGCGAAGAAAAAAGCGGAAATGGACGCTAAGAAAGCCCTGATCCGGGCTGAGGATATGAAAAAAGGCGTTTTTTCTACTGTCGGACAGCTGCCAAAAGAAGAACCACGCAAAGGCAGCATAGCAGCCAGCGCAGCAGTCTAATCATCACGAAGCAAAGGAGAATGAATATGAGTAAGTTGACTTACATTCGTTGTGGAGATTATGATATACCCAACCTAAAACTTTCTGAACAGCCGGAAACTTCTATCGGCAAGTACGGCAGAATGCGAAAATCCTACCTAAAGGAACATCGCCCCATTCTCTACAACCATCTGCTGATGAGCGAGAAGCTGTATCCACACCTGTTAGAGATTGAGCGGACAGCACAGGAGCGCGTGGACACCATGTTGCCTCACATGATGGAGACTGCGGGTGTCACGGAAGAACTGAAAGCCTGTGACCCTATGCGTTGGGTGGGGCTGATGAACACATTAACGGCACAGATTGAGGAAATTTTAATCAGGGAACTGATTTGCAGCTGAATGGGAGGTGCGGGAAATGCTGACCTTTGAAAAGATTTTGAAAGTGTTTCAGGCATATCTGGATGATGATCCACTGTATGAGGTGGTTCAGACCAGCCACGGTTATACATTGATGGCATGGGAACCCCACCGGAATGACTGGTACAGCGCAGAAATACAGAAAACCCCGGAGGATTTACGGAACGCTTTGTTGGGTACATACGCCAACTTTCTGGAAGATAAGATTACTGGAAATGACCGTGACCTGACTGTGACAGAAACCGGAGAAATCCAGCAGAGGTGTCGGGAACTTTTGGAAAAGTGCCGGGAACCTTGATATAGAAATGCCAGAAGGAGGCCGCGATTATGCGTCCTCCTTCTGCTTCGCAGTCTGTTCCATTTTGAGCGCCCCGTCTATGGCACCTTCGATAATCGGCAGGTATTCTTCAGGGCAAAGCTTCAGCTTGTGGCTGACCCGTTGCCGCTGTTCGCTTTCTTCTCGCATAATCTCCGGGTTAAAATACCGTTCCACGGGAAGTCCGCAGACCTTAATCAACTGGATCATCACAGGCAGGCTCGGAATCGCACCTTGATTCTCAATGTTGGCAAGATACCGCCATTCAATCCCAACCATTTCTGCCAATGTTTTTCGTGCCAGACGCTTTGCCTCTCGTGCAGCTTTGACATCTGCGCCGAAGGTTTCAAAACCGGGACAATCTTCAACTTTCGCCATATAACATCACCCAGTTACATTGTATAATTCATACTTCACCCGTGGAATGTTGCTATATGCAGGTTGGTTGAAGTTTATAATTCATATCCCGTTTCTTGCATTGTTCGAAAAAGAGAACTATAATGTACTCTGTGGAGGTGCGAAATGGACTATATGACATTGAAAGAGGCCGCCGAAAAGTGGGGCGTGACACCTCGTAGTGCAAATTATTATTGCGCTGGTGGGCGTATCTCCGGCGCTGTGAATATGGCTGGTGTTTGGCTGATCCCAAAGGACGCGGAAAAGCCGACTGATAGACGCAGAAAGGAGTTTCAACATGAATAATGTTTTAATTATCGAAGATGATAAAGAAATTTGCGTTATGATAAAAGACCATCTGGAAAAGTACAATTATCAAGTCTTCTTCACACTTACTGGTGCAAATGCGATTGAACGTATAAAAGAATTATCCCCGGATTTAATTATTTTAGATTTAATGCTTCCTTTTATCAGTGGAGATGAGTTAATTAGAAATATCAGAAAATTTTCAGACGTACCTGTAATTGTTGTTTCTGCAAAAAGTTTAACATTCAACAAAGTCGAACTGCTACGCTTGGGTGCTGATGACTATTTAACAAAGCCGTTTGATTTGGACGAATTACTAGCGCGAATTGAACGCAATTTGCTAAGAAGTCAAAAAGATACTCCCAATCTTTGTTTGACCTTTGGAGAACTTTCCATTAATACATCTTCAAAAATAGTTACTGTTGCAGACGAAATTATTGTGCTTACAGCAAAAGAGTATCAACTTGTAGAACTACTGGCGAAATATCCTGATAAAGTTTTTTCTAAGCAAAATCTTTATGAAAGTATTTGGCAAGAACCATTTGCAAGGGATAATGATGTCATTAACACACATATAAGTAACTTACGAAAAAAATTAAAGGGCGAAGGCTGCCGAATTAAGACCATATGGGGCTTGGGTTACCGATTTGCAAAGTGAGCTTTAGATAATCTTTAGCTTTACCTTTAGATTATTCAAGGAATTGTCTGCGATACTAAATAACAAGAAAGGAGCTGTGAAAATATGAACGTAACAGTTTTTGAAGCTATCAACATCACAAAAAAGTATCGCAATACACTAGCCCTAAATCAAGTATCTATGTCTGTAATGCAAGGAGATATTTATGGGTTTATCGGAGAAAACGGTGCCGGTAAAACAACAATGATTCGTTTACTAACCGGACTGGCGGAACCTACTACTGGCAAAATTGCTTTATTCGGTGAAAGCAATAAGAAACTTGCAAAGCAGCGTGATCGCATTGGCTGTATTATTGAGAGCCCTTCTCTTTATCTTGATATGACAGCCTATGAAAATTTGGAGGTACAACGTTTGCAACGCGGTATTCCAGGAAAAGGTTGCATTGATAATGCTTTAGCATTAGTTGGTTTGAAAGATACCGGAAAGAAAAAAGCAAAAGATTTCTCTTTGGGTATGCGGCAGAGACTAGCTCTCGCAATCGCTTTGCTTGGGAATCCTGAATTTCTCGTACTAGATGAACCAATTAACGGACTAGACCCTACTGGAATTATCGAATTAAGAAACTTACTCAAAAGACTAAATAAAGAACGTGGAATCACTATTTTGATTTCAAGTCACATTCTCACGGAACTTCATCAATTAGCAAATAGATATGGTATCTTACATGAGGGGAAACTTTTACAGGAAATTACCGCTACAGAGTTAGACAAACGCTGCAAAAAGCATTTGTTGTTGCAAGTGAATGATGTAGCTGCTGCTAGTGTTTTATTGGAAAGCAAACTGAATACTTCAAATTTTACTGTTATGCCAGACAAAAGTATTCATCTATATGATTATGTTGAAAATGCCGGAAAAGTATCAGCGTTGCTAAGTGCAAATAACATTACGATTTACCAGTTAGCACAATCTGGAGATAGTCTTGAAACTTATTACACTAATTTGATAGGAGGGTGCCAAAATGATTAACCATTTTAAAGCTGAATTTTATAAATTGCGTCACTCAAAGATATTGATAACTATATTAGGCGTATGTGCGGCGGTTATAATGGTCTCTTTTGCACTTGGTGACATGACTTTTTTTGGAGCCGGAGATGGAACAGAAAGTGTAATCGGATTTCAAGCTAAGTGTTATCTATCTAGTGAAATACCAACGTTTCAAACTGTTGCCCGCTCATCTCTTGCATATACAGCCTTTTTCTGGATTATTGGCATTTTATTTGCAACCATATTTTTTACAAAAGAATATAATACGGGTACAATCAAATTATCTGTTGCATACGGCACTAAACGAACTATTCTCTACTACACCAAAGCGATTACAATATTGGTGGTGTCTCTGATAACGTATCTGATTTTTGTAGCTACATTTTTCGTTATTGAAATCATACAATCCGGTTACATTCCAACTGCGAGTGAAGTAATAAACCTTTTGGGATGGGCTCTTGCTTGCGGAACGGTTTTATTAGCATTAGAAAGCATTTCTATTTTTTTATGTGTCGTTATTCAAAATACAGGGATTGTAACAGGGATTTGCTGCTTATATGTATTCAGTGGAGCGTCTGTTTACTTAATGCTATGGAGTGATATGGAGACGGTTTCAATACCCTTAAAAATTTTTGTATATGGAAATCCTATGTACTATTGGATGAATTTCAGCTCTTGTCGCACAATGGGTATTATTGAGCATTTACCATTCTATTTCATAGGGTGCATTTCTCTTTTGATTGTTGGCGGTCTTATTATGATTAGAAAAGAAATCAAGTAAAAGGGAGGTAGAATATGGGTTGGGCGATTATGTTTCTTGTTCTGATAGCATTGGTCATTATCCTTTCAATTTCTTTAATTAACTGGAAAATACAGATATATAAAGTAATCGTCCAACTAAATGCTATTCTGAATAGAAAAACGAAAAAGTTAGTTACAGTGTCTTTATCTGATAGGCGGTTAGAGCATTTGGTTGAAATCATAAATCAGATTGTATCAAAAGATAATATTTATCTGGGCGAAATTCAAAAAAAGGAGAATGAATTAAAAGAGAATATTTCTTGCCTTTCTCATGATTTACGGACACCACTAACTTCCATTCGCGGATATTTGCAACTTCTATCAAGTGCGCCTGATGAAAAAAGAGCGGAATATATTTCAGCATTATCCGGAAAAGCATTGAGATTAGAACGTCTCATAGATGACTTTTATCAAATCTCTCTTTTAGAAGCAGGACAATATCCATTTTACTATGAAAAGGTTGAGCTATGCTCATTGCTTACTGAAATCCTGCTAGACAATTATTCGATTTTCAGCGTTAATGGAATTGAACCCCAAATAGAAATACCTAATATGGACATCTATCTTAATGCTGACAGAAAGGCGTGTATTCGCATTATACAAAATCTTATATTCAATGCGGTAACATCCACTACAAATAATGTTGTAATTCAACTAATTAATATTGCAGATTCTGTACAACTCTGTATTAAAAATCCTGTTGCATCTATTCCTACAGAAGAATATTCAAAACTGTTGGAACGCTTTTATGTAGCAGATGTTTCAAGAAGTAATGGTACGTCTGGACAAGGACTTTACATTGTGAAAAAGCTATTACTTATGATGAATTGTACAAATCCAATAATTGAAATACATGACCATAATTTTATGATTACGATTGATTTTTCGCCCTTACTCATAAAAAAATAATCTGCCGGACGACGGCAAAAGAAAAAAAGCCGTCGTAAAGCAGATCTATTAACGCGCCTATGCTATCTTCCGGCGGCTTTGAAAAAACAGAGCCGCCGTTTCTTTTTGCGAAAAGCAGAAACCCGACGACCTAACACCGTGTAAATCCACGGCGGCATATAGGAGGATTGCCGCCGTGTCTATGCTTGCCTTTTTTCACGGTCCCGTCAAGATTTATGCGCAAAATTGTTTGCAGGCTCCGGCTGAGTGAAGTCAGCCGGCAATAGAGGCGTCGTCCATGGTCGCCTCCAAGTGCTTCATGTTCATGTATTTCTTGCAGCCCCACTGCGTCCCTGCCACGTGGCGTAGCCTCGCGCAGACCAGCATCAGGGCGGAATTTCCGTCAGGGAACGTCCCCACCACGCGGGTCCTGCGGCGGATCTCGCGGTTCAGCCGCTCGATCACATTGTTGGTGCGGATGCGCGTCCAATGCTCGCTGGGAAAGTCACAATAGGTCAGCGTTTCCTCAATGCCGTCCTCGACCTTCTTGGCAGCCTCCTTCAGCTTCATGGCGCGCAGCTCGGCAACGACGGCCTTCGCCTTCTCGCGGGACGCCTTTTTGCTCTCCTGGGCGTGGATCGCCTTGAGCATTTTTGCCACAATTTTGACCTTGGATTTGGGCACAACGGAGAAAACGTTGCGGTAGAAATGCACCGTGCAGCGCTGGTATTTGGCGTCCGGGAACACCTCGCCCACGGCCTCCAGCATCCCCATGCACTTGTCGCCGACGATGAGCTTCACGCCATCCAAGCCGCGTCCGCGGAGCCACTGGAAGAAGCTGACCCAGCTGGCCTTGTCCTCCTTCATGCCCTCTGCGGCGCCCAAAACCTCACGAAAACCGTCCTCATTCACGGCAATCGCCACCAAAACAGCTACATTTTCGTACTCTCCGCCCCAGTTGCGGCGCAGGTAGATGCCGTCCACGTAGACGTATGGATAGTGGCCGCCCTGCAAGGGGCGGTTGCGCCAGTCCTCGATGTGAACGTAGGCTTTCTTGTTCAGCTCGCTGATGGTGGCGGGCGATACCTTGCTGCCCCACAGCGCCTCCGTGATGTCCTCCACACGGCGCACGGAAACGCCTGCCAGGTACATCTCGATGAGGGCCTCCTCCACGCTGCTCTCCCGGCGGCGATACCGCTCGATGATGGCCGTCTCGAAGGATACGCCCTTGAGCCGGGGTACGTGGAGCGTGACGTCGCCGGAGGTCGTGGTGAGATTGCGGTCATAGTGACCGCTGCGGTAGCCCTGACGGGCCTCACTGCGCTCATAGCGGGCCGCCTGCGTCAGCGACTCCGCCTCCTTTTCCAACAGCTCGTTTAGGGTTTCCTCCACGCTGCCGCGAACCAATTCCTTGATTTGCCCCTTGATAATTTCCTCATTCAGCTGTACAATTTTCTCGGACATAGTTTGCTGTCTCCTTTCGAATGTTTGTGTGGTAACTTCATTCTACCAGAGCCTGCAAGCTATGTCTTCTTTTTTGCTCTTTTCAATTTGCGCAACTTATTGTACCTTATCTTTTTCACAGTACCCATGACCTGCACCAGCTAAAAAAAGTCTGTTCCCAGCAGCGGAGCAATGCGGTCAGAAGTATGCACTATACCATGTAACTAAACAGCAAAATATACTCTATTACGCTCGTATGGCTTTATGCCGTCCGGGCGCTTTTTTGTCCCTGTGGAGCCGGAACATCGGGTCAGCATGGCTCGAACTTTATCCCCGGTGCCGCTCCCCGCCGCCCCATTCAGATTTACCCAAAAAATCTGAATGGAGGAAAGGCAGATGGAAGTTACCATCAATTATAACGGACAAGCTGTGGCCGTGGAGGTTACGCTGGAAGTCTATGAATTTCTTGACCGGGCCGATCATAAAACGGAGAACCTGTTCCATGAACAGCGGCGGCATTGGGATGGCCGGGAGTTTGACGAGTACATCATTACCACCGAGGGCGTAGGGGGCTACGGCGAAACGCCGGAGGAATACCTTTGCCGCATGGAAACGCTGCATGAGCTGATGGCTGTTCTGGACACCTGTACCGAGGCCCAGCGCCGCCGGTTCCTGCTCTATGCGCTTGACGGGCTGAGCCTTGCAGAGATCGGTGTGCTGTGCGGCTGCTCCAAAGTGGCTGTTTATCAAAGTGTGGAAGCGGTCAGAAAAAAATTTATAAATTTCTTTGAGAACAGGCTTAACGAATGACCTGTTTTCTGGCTACCAAGTGAAAGGGATCATTTCCCTTATCTCAGCGAGGGGCGGACAGCGGACGAGCTGCCCGCCTCTCCAATTTTCAGGAGGTAAGCCTATGAAAACAATCAATCTGCGGTGGATGTATCCCCACTACCGGCATGACGAGTTTGTGGATGTTACGGACAAGGTATGGGCAGCGATGTATCAGGCCCAGCGGGAGATGGAGAACTATGAGCGTCGGAAAGTCTACCACCGCGCCTACTACTCTCTGGACGCATACAGCTGGCTGGAAAATTACGCACTGGAACACAGCAGATCGCCGGAAGATATTTTGCTGGAACGAGAAGAAATGACCACCCGCCTGCACCTGATTGCAGCTCTGCCTGCGGCTCTGGCTCATGCCACTCCGACACAGGCCCGCCGTGTTCACGCCTACTACATTGCCGGTATCAAGCAGCCGGAAATCGCCCGGAGAGAGGGTATCCATAGCAGTAAGGTCAGCGTTGCCATCCACCGGGGGCTGCGGAATATGCGCCGCTGCTATGATGACCTTTTTCAAACAGAGTGAGGGCGTGCCTATGCAGACCATCAATCTCAAACAATATTATCCATTTTGCAAAGAGGACATTTTTGTGGAGGTGTCCGATGAGATCGTCGAAGCGTTTCTTCTGGATAAGAGGGCCGAGGCCGCCAGAGATCGCAAGATGTTCCGGTATAAGGCGTTTTATTCCCTTGATTGTAACGATGGAATCGAAAATGCCGCCATCGGCTGGGCGCAGCCATCGCCGGAGGACTACCTGATAGAAAAAGAAGAATTAGCCGAATACGAAGAACTGATACGGCGATTGTACGAAGCCATTTCTTCCCTGCCGCCTATGCAGGCTCGCCGTGTCCACGCCCGCTATATGCTGGGTATGAAAGTGAAAGATATTGCCGCAATGGAGGGTATCACACCATCACAGGCGGGAAAATCCATCCACGCTGCACTGCGGAGGCTGCGCCGGTACTTTGCGCGTCAGAAATGGACGGTCAATCTATGAGTATTTCCAAAGAAAAGAGGTGCCTGACATGAACGAAAAAATTACAGCCCACCCCCAAAAAGAAGAACGGGAGAAAGTCCTGAAGGAGATCCGGCAGCTTGAAAACCGCAAGAAGATTTTAGAGAACAAGCAGCGGAATGAAGAACGCAGGGGTCGTACCCGCCGCCTGATTGAGCGCGGAGCCGTTTTGGAGGGGATTTTCCCGCTGGCTCCCGACCTTTCCGGCGCGGAGGTCAAAACATTTCTGATTGCCCTGTCCCATCTTCCGGGGGCTGCGGAATTGACTGCAAACCTGCCAAAATCCGGGGACACGCCATAAGTCCCTTGTTTACAAGGGCACGCCATAAGTCCCTTGTTTACAAGGGCGCACTTATACACCGTTGCCGGTGCTGTGCGCCCTGCCGGGGGCATTGCGTACTTCGTCCGCGATGGGAAGCTACGCTCCCCAAACCCCTTGTGCGCTCTGCACAGCCAAACACCCGCTTTGCGTTTGTCCGGCTCCACAGAGCCTGTTATGCCCTCACTGAAAGGAGGTGTTCCCCATAGATTTCTGTCATATCCCCGTCAGTATCATCAAGCGCAGCGCAGGCCGTTCTGCTGTTGCCGCAGCTGCTTACCGCAGCGGAACCAAGCTGACAAATGAATGGGATGGAATGACCCACGACTACACCCGGAAAGGCGGCATTGTCCATGCGGAGATCATACTGCCTGCCCACGCCCCGCCGGAATTTGCAGACCGATCTATCCTCTGGAACAGCGTGGAGCAAATCGAGAAAGCAAGGGACAGCCAGCTTGCCCGCGAGATTGAAGCAGCCCTGCCCCGTGAACTGTCCGGCGAACAACAGCTCGCCCTTGTGCGTGCCTATGTGAAGGACAACTTTGTAGACAAAGGAATGTGTGCCGACTTTGCTATCCATGATAAGGGAACCGGCAACCCCCATGTTCATATCATGCTGACCGTCCGGCCCCTGAAAGAAAATGGCGCATGGGGCGCAAAGTGCCGCAAGGCATACGACCTGGACGAAAACGGCCAGCGTATCCCGGACGGGAAAGGCGGCTGGAAGAACCACCGGGAGGACACCACCGACTGGAACGACAAAGGGAATGTGGAGATTTGGCGGGCGGCATGGGCGGCCTGCACCAACCGGGCGTTGGAATCTGCCGGCAGACCGGAGCGCATTGACCATCGCAGCTACAGGAGGCAGGGCATTGATAAAATCCCCTCTGTCCATCTGGGGCCAGCTGCCAGCCAAATGGAAAAGCGCGGCATCCGCACCGACAAGGGAGAAGTAAACCGGCAGATCGCCGCCGACAACAAGCTGCTGAAAGAAATCAAAGCCCGCATTACCCGTCTTTATCGCTGGTCGAAAGCCGAAACGGAAAAACCACAAACACAGCAAAGCAGCTTGACCGCCTTGTGGGAGGCCCAGCAGCAGTTGGACGCTCCCCGCACCCGCACCGGCAAAATCCGGGCTTTGCAAGAAAGCGCTGCACTATTCAGCTTTTTGCAGGCAAACGGCATCCAGTCTATGCAGCAGCTTCATGAAAAAATCACTGATATGAACAGCCGTTACTATGACCTGCGCGGAAAGATCGTCAAGGCCGAGCGCCGGATCACTACCCTTACCGAGCGCAGGGAGATGTGGGAACAGTACAACCAGTACAAGTCCATCCACAAGCAGCTTGCCAAAGTAAAGCCGGAAAAGCGGGAACAGTTTGAGCAGCGCCACAGCCGGGAACTGATTCTGTATGACGCAGCGACCCGGTATCTGAAAGACTTGAAAGACAACGGCGAGGCAATCACCCCGAAGACATGGCAGCTGGAAATTGACCAGCTGGCCGCTGGAAAGCAGACGGACACGCTTGCCATGAAATCCATGCGGGAGGATTTGAAAGCAGTGGAACGGCTCCGCAAAACCGCCGAGCAGCTGTCCAGACAGGAACGGGACAAGTCTCACGACCGGGAGCCGGAGCGGTAAGGGCTACCGCGTTTCACGACATACTTTTGCACACAGAAAAACCGCCGTACAGGTTTCCCCATACGGCGGCAGACTGTTTATTTGCCGAACAAGTCGCTGTGTGTGCCGGTGCGGGCCAGCGTCAGCACCAGAACATCCTCTTCTATGCGGTAGACAAGCAGCCAGTCCGGGAGAATATGACATTCTCGATGGCCTGCCCAATCGCCGGACAAATCGTGATCGCGGTTTTTATCCGGCAGCGGTTCGCCCATCGACAGCAGCGCCACGACCTGTTCCAGCAATTCGATTTTCAGGCCGCGCTTGATTGCCCGCTTGTAGTCCTTTTTGAAAGCGGTCGTGTACTTGACGGTGTACTTTGTTTTCCTCATTTTTTCAGGTCGGCAAACAACTCGTCAAGGTCATTGTATCCCTTTACAGACGGGTCTTTTGCAA
This sequence comes from Roseburia hominis A2-183, assembly GCF_000225345.1. NCBI lineage: Bacteria > Bacillati > Bacillota > Clostridia > Lachnospirales > Lachnospiraceae > Roseburia > Roseburia hominis. Next base: position 3,318,330 of record NC_015977.1, on the reverse strand, counting down.
TCCTTTCCGCTTCCAGCATGGCAGCAATCGTTTCCTTGTTCGGCTGTTCCAGCCTTACTTCAAAGGGAATGCCGCCTTCACGAAGCGACTGGCGCACAAAGATGTTAAACGCCGTAGTCAGGTTCATGCCAAGCTCAGTAAACAGTGCGTCCGCCTGCGCTTTCAAATCTGCGTCCATGCGGATACTGATGTTTGTGGTATTTCCAGCCATACGATCAACCCCTTTCTGCTGGCAATTATAGTATATGCCATTTGCACGAAGAAAACAATACTTTGCACGAATATTTAACAATAAATTCATTCAAGGAGGTTACCGGCTTTATGAAAGAAATCATTTATGAAGAACAATAAGTCTGAACCTATCCCAGTCATGGATTACCGCCAGTACCGCAGAGTGCGGAGGCTGGTGCATGAGTGCTGTAACTACATCGACGGAAACTGTATCGCCCTGGACGATGGGGAGAAATGTGTCTGTGTCCAGTCCATTTCCTATTCCCTGTTGTGCAGGTGGTTTCGGGCGGCGGTATTGCCGCAGGATAAGGAACTGGAAACGGCGCTGTTCCACCGGCTGAATGCTAAGAAATGCTCCGTATGTGGGGCGCTGTTTACCCCCGGTTCCAACCGAGCCAAATACTGCCCGGAATGTGCCGCACGCATGAAGCGGATCAATGCCGCAAAGCGCAAGCGGAAACAACGGGAGAAATGTCACGCTTTAGGGGCTGAAAAACCTTTGTAAATCAAGGCTTTTTTCGAGGGTGTCAAAGGCAGGCTGATAGATTTATCCTCTGACCCATAAAACGGCCTTAAAATGCGTGCAGAATCCCAAGAGAAACCCCAAGGAGGAACCCTATGTCAGACAACCGAAAATATTATTACCTGAAACTCAAAGAAAACTATTTTGACGATGATTCCATCGTGCTGCTGGAAAGTATGCAGGATGGTGTGCTGTATTCCAACATTCTGCTCAAGCTGTATCTGAAATCGCTGAAACATGGCGGACGGCTTCAACTTGACGAGGACATTCCTTACACGGCGCAGATGATCGCCACCATTACCCGCCAGCAGATCGGCACTGTGGAGAGAGCCTTGCAGATCTTTTTGAAGCTGGGTCTTGTGGAGGTGCTGGACAGCGGCACATTCTACATGAGCAACATCGAACTTTTAATCGGCCAGTCCTCTACCGAGGCCGAGCGAAAGCGTGCGGCGAGGCTCCAAAACAAGGCTCTTTCCGCGCCCCGGACAAACGGCGGACATTTGTCCGACATTCGTCCACCAGAGATAGAGATAGAGTTAGAGAAAGAGATAGAGATAAAGAGAGAGATAGAGAAGGGACGCTCCGCCCGCGCCTATGGCCGTTACCAGAATGTTTTCCTGACGGACGAGGAACTGGCAGACTTGCAGGCCAGTTTTCCCACTGTATGGGGCCAGTACATCGAAAAGCTGTCCGAATACATGGCCTCTACCGGTAAGCGGTATCAGAGCCATGCCGCCACCATCCGGCGCTGGGCCGGTGAGGACGCGAAAAAGGCGGCCCCGCCCACCCGCAACCGTGATTACAGCGTAAAGGAGGATGAAACCGTATGATGGAGATTACCGCAGAAATCCGGGCGCTGATCGACAAGGCAGCCGCCGGTATGGAACTGGCCGGGGACGAGTACATAGACCCGGCAGACGGCCTCATTCACTGTAAAAAGTGCGGCGGCCAGAGGCAGACCGTTGTGCCATGCTTTGGGAAACCCGGCTACTTCATGCCCCGCTGTATCTGCCAGTGTCAGCGGGAGGCCGAGGAACAGCGCAAGGCCGCCGAGGAACGGCAGCGCCGCATGGAGCGCATCAAGCGCCGGAAGGCCCAGGGCCTGCAAGACCGCTATCTGTACGACTACACCTTTGCCAACGACAACGGCCAAAATCCTCTGATGGACAAGGCCCGCGCCTACGTGGAGAACTGGAAGGAGGCATACAGGAACAACACCGGCCTGCTTCTGTTTGGGGATGTGGGAACTGGCAAGTCCTTTTTCGCCGGTTGTATCGCCAATGCCCTGCTTGACCGGGATGTGCCGGTGCTGATGACGAACTTTCCCACCATCCTGAACCGTCTGACGGGAATGTTTTCCGAGGACAGGGCCGACTTTATCGCCAGCTTTGACGAGTACGACCTGCTTATCATTGACGATTTGGGTGTGGAGCGCAGTACCGAGTATGCGATGGAGCAGATGTTTTTCGTCATCGACAGCCGCTACCGCAGCCGCAGGCCCATGATTATCACAACAAACTTGAAACTGTCCGAGCTGAAAAACCCGCCTGATCTGGCCCACGCCCGTATCTATGACCGTATTCTGGAACGGTGTGCGCCGATTCTTTTTGACGGGAAGAATTTCAGGGAAGAAAATGCCGGTGCTACCCGACAGGCAGCAAAAGACATTGTAAACAGTAAGCAAGACTGATTTTTTACTGGGCGGCACAGACCCGCCCGGAGAAAGGAGCGCCATGAACAAAGAACCCCGTACTATGCAGGTGGCAGACGCCGCTACTGCGTCCAGAGCGCCGGAAAACACGCCGGCGATGGTAAAGAAAATCGGCAAGACGACCTACAAGGTTCATGTCCATTTCAGCAATACCAGCACAGAAACCATGAGCGATAAAATCAAGCGTATGCTCAAAAATGAAATTCAGCAGATGTGACAGACTGATAAACGAAGCCGCCTTGTGCTAAACTGATGATGGTACGCACCAAAATTTTTGTCAAGGAGGACACGAAAATGCTTTACACAGAAAAAGAGAAACATGAAATTGAGCGAGTAAAGGAAGTCTTTGCGGAACATCTGCGGCAAAGCCCTGATTTTGAACTGCTCTGGTCGGACAAGGTGGGCTATGTCTGGCTGACGATTGGCGTAAATCCTGTCTATGTGGATACCGGTATCAGGATAGAATCTGCCGCTGATCTCTGCTGCAAGTGTTTGGATGATGTTGCTATGGATGTTTTGTATATGACGGGCAACGATCATGCACTGGAGGAAGCCGATCCGCTGGAATTGGCCGAAATCAAGCGGCGCTGGGAGCCATATATCAACCAGCTGCCAGACTATGCGTATCTCTGCAAAGACCTGCTGGACGGAAAAATGTAAGCTGTTAAACGAGGTGTCAGGAGCCATACGGTGCTTCTGGCACCTTTTTTGTGAATTTGATTAAAAAGTCCTTGACAATTTGTCTCTGGAAAAACAGCGAAGTCGATTCTGATTAGCTGCGGTGCGAGGTTAGCACCATTTGATATAAAAGAGCTGCGTGACCTGATGGAATATGATGAACTGGAGCTTGACACGCTGGGAGAGGAAAAAACAGCGTTGTTCGTTATTATTTCTGATACAGATGCTACGTTTAACTTTGTGGTGTCTATCATGTATTCCCAGCTCTTTAATTTGCTTTGCGACAAGGCAGACGATGTTTATAACGGAAGGCTCCCGGTTCATGTGCGTATGCTCCTTGATGAGTTTGCGAACATCGGGCAGATTCCACAGTTTGAGAAGCTGATTGCTACGATCCGAAGCAGGGAAATATCAGCTTCTATTATTTTGCAGTCAAAATCACAGCTCAAAGCGATTTACAGGGACAATGCCGATACCATAGAGGGCAACTGCGACACTACGCTGTTTCTCGGAGGAAAGGAAAAGACCACCCTAAAGGAATTAGCAGAGGTATTGGGGAAAGAAACCATTGACCTGTACAACACCTCGGATACGAGGGGGACGAGCCAGTCCTACGGTCTGAATTACCAAAAGACCGGAAAGGAACTGATGAGCCAAGATGAGATTGCTGTCATGGATGGCGGGAAATGTATTATGCAGCTTAGAGGTGTCAGACCATTTTTCTCGGATAAATTCGATATAACGAAGCACAAGCGGTACAAAGAGCTGTCCGATTATGACAAGAAAAATGCCTTTGATATGGAACAGTATGTGAAACATCTGCACCACTTGAAGGTCACAGAAAAGACAAAGGTAGATGAAGCCTTTGAATGCGGGGAGATTTCCCCGGATACAACTGAATAGGAACATTTGGACACGATGTCCAGAGGTACAGGAGTTTTGCGGATAGAAAGCAATGCTCCTTATTTTTTGCAAAAAATAAATTTTCGGAAAGAACGAGGTAACTGAATATGGCATTTTTTACATCAGCAGTAACAGGATTAAAGACCGTTGTAACCGCAATCGGAGCAGGCGTGGCAGTATGGGGCGTTATCAATCTTCTTGAGGGATACGGAAATGATAACCCAGGGGCAAAATCACAAGGGGTCAAGCAGCTCATGGCTAATTAGATGTAATAAAAGCGGAGAAAGGAAAAGCACAATCCAGACGGAACCGGCGGTGTAGTCAAGAAATATTGTGGAAACGCAAGATTTCTGCTATAATGGGTATAAAACACTTGACGATGGAAAGAAAGGCGGGAAGCCTATGCACATTAGTTATCAGCCACTATGGAACACACTGAAAGAGCGTGGCATGAGGAAAGAGGATTTGCGGCTTGCCGCCGGTCTTACCACAAATATGATTGCCAACATGGGCAAGGGAAAGAATATCAGCATGGAAACGCTGGTTCGCATTTGTGAAGCCTTGAATTGTGGTATTATGAATGTGATTAAATTAGAACAGGACAATATCTAAAGCGATATAATTTTATATTTGATTCGATTTGCACAAAAAATTAAATTTTAATTGTGTATATTTTCTATTGTACCCAATGTAAATAAGTGCTATCATAAAATAAAACAAGTACATTTGAAACATTTTATGATTTGAGAGTGTGCTTGCAGGTTAGTAGCATATTGCCAATAACTGAATACAAAAAATGTAGGTTCTGGTCATTTTAGAAAGGAGCATTGTTTATGAAAAAATTTAGTAAAAGATTGTTTACCTCGTTGGTAGCGTTTTGTATGCTTTTTTCTGTGAGTGCGGTTCCTGCTTTTGCAGCGGAAACAACAACGGAAATAACGGATACTCAACAGCCGGTAGTCATTGGAGAATATGACGGATACTTAACCGATGTTATGATTTCCGATGGTGTCACCAAAAGAGCAGTCGCTAATGTTCGTATTAACTCTTATGCAACTTATGATGAGGATGATGGGATTCAAGTTCATGTGAAGTTGTATGTACCGTGGTATGAATCTCCAAAACCGGAGTTCACTGGTATGACTGGTACAGTTAATGTGCTTATGAACAAAAAATCCACCAATACGGCATTTGCAGAATTAGCCGACGGTGAAGAAACAATCGAAACTGATGTGGATACTGGAAGAACAGGTAATAGCGGAGATAAGGGAACGGTTTCTGTTTCTGGTGTTGCTACCGCTAATAATGCCTTGGCAGGCGGTGGAGCTTTCGCTATTTCTTACCCTGTGACACTTCCCTAATTAAATGCAAAACAGTTGTGAATTAAGGTTGGTAATAGGTAAAATGAAACGGTTATTGGCAATATGCGTATGTTTTTTTATGTGTGTAGGCTTATGTTCGTGTGATTCTTCCCAAACTCGGTCGGTATCATCATATAACTGGTCTTTAGAATTTATTACTGATTTAGATGGTAATATGTTATTCTCAGGTTCAGTGCATGATGACATACCAGTATTGGATTTGACATTGAGTTTTGAAGAAAAAAGTTTTATCTTAACAGATAACACTCATAAACAAGAATGGACAGGTACATATTCGCTTGAAAAGATTGACAATTCTTCTTCGAAACTCGGATTAACTTTTGAAAATTTAGAGGAGCCTGTTACAGGCGTATATGGAACAAGAGTTTATTCTGATGATTCAGAAAGCGCAACAATTACATTACAAACTGATGAAAATATCCTGTCTTTTGTTGGAGAAGATTCATAAATAAAAACAGCCGCTGTAGGAACAAAATCCTACAACGGCTGTTTTTATTTCCACGGCCTGCGCCGGAAGTTCATACCAGACTGTTTTATCAGCGGGGATTTCTTGAACAGCTTTTTCAAAAGGCTTCGTTCCTCTTGTGAGAGCCGCTTGTATTTGAGCCGGAACGCCTTGCAGAATATCTCCGTGAATTGCTGAACCCTGTCCCCCGGAGATTGCATGGCCTTTTGTACTTCCCGTATAAGTTCATCGGCAGGCGTGGTATCCGGCGCACTTTCGCTGTCATTTTCGTGCGCCTTGCGTATATCATGGAGAATGACGTCCCATGTTTTGTGCGTCACATGGCAGAAAAAATCTTCTTCCTCTATCTGACAGGCTTCCAACACTTTGATTGCCCGGTCTGCCGCAGCTTCGGGGTGTTCTTCCAGTACCATAGCCCGTAAAGCAGCCAGTGAGCTGTTTGTGTCATGGAAGTGCATGGTTGCTATCCCGTCCACATAGATTTCTGCGTCTGCCAGCAATTCCTTAAATTTTTCATGGGAGATAATCTCACACAGCAGCCGGTTATTGAAGCGTTCACTTTTCAGCAGTTCCACGACTTCATCACTCAAATGTAATTCTTCTATCGGGGTGTTTTCATATCTCCGATTATTGGTAAGGCCGAGCAGATAGTCAACCGACACCTGATAGAAGTCTGCCAGCTTCAACAGGCTGCCGTGGTTAATTTCCTTGTATTCGTCGTTGTCGTTTTCATAACTGCCGAGGGCTGATTTTGAAATGCCGGTTTCCTGTGCCAGTTCTTCCAGATTCAAGCCCCGTTCCACCCGTAAATCTTTCAGGCGTTCCTGTACGGAAATGCGGGTTTTCATAAACACATCGCTCCTTCCTGCGGCTGGCTGCCGCTGTTATTCCTTATTATACCATATACCGTTCCGAAATCGTGGAATTTTTCGATTTTGGGGCGGTTTTCCTATTTTATGGACATACGGGAAAGGGTTCAAAAATGAGCTATGATTAAGTCAGTTCATCGATGGATTATTTCCAATCGAATGACCGGCCTGATGGGATATGCTCCCCGGCGATGTAGCGCAACGACCTGCGGCAAGGAAATGGAGGAACCTTGACCGCAGCGAGCGTACCAACGGGAACGAAACGCCGCTGTGAGATTCAGGGGCAGGAACGACAGCAGGACAACCCGGCAGAACTGATACCAAAACGCTACCCAAACACGACAAATCGGCGGGGTGTAGTCTGCCCCGTCCGTAATACTATGGGGCATTTCAAAGCGGCTCTATGGCCGTATTTTCCTTGAAAATCGCCCCGAAACATGACACCAAAAACCTTTATCCGCCTGTTCCCGTTGTTACGGCTGAAATGGGCGGATTTTCTATGATAGGAGGCACTATGCCGAGAATGAGCAAGAAACGGAAGTTGGAGCTTTCCTTCTTCCTCAATGACCGGGGGCGTGTGGCCTACAACGACCTGTGCCGGAAGTGCCAGCATAAGTGCAAGCAGAGTTTCCGGGCTGTCGTGATAGACTGCCCCCATTACCTGTCAAAACGAGCCAAGCGAAAGGAGAAAATCAGTTAAATGGAATTTGAATTTATGAGCGCAGACACGGTTCTGCCGCCTTGTATGCCGCTACCCGCCGCAATGCTTCGGCTGCCGATCAGCAGCACAGCAAAAGTCATGTATGCCCGTCTGCTGAACACCACCCTTACGGCAGGGATAGAGGATAGCAACGGCATTTTGTTTGTCCGTTTTCCTATCATGGAATTAGCGGCAGCCCTCTCCCGCAGCCCCGTCACTGTGAAGCGTTCCCTGAAAGAATTGGAGGACATCGGGCTTATCCTGCGGGTGCGCCGGGGTGTGGGAGAACCAAACCGCATTTACACGCTGCTTCCCAAAGGAGGGCTGCCATGATAAATGAGAAGCTGGAAAAGCTGAATCAGGAGATTGCCAAAGGCGAAGCCAGACTGCGGCGGGCGCAGCATGAAGAAAAAATACTGGAACACCAGGTGAAGCAGCTTACCCGGAAGGAACGGACGCACCGGCTCTGTACCAGAGGAGCTATGCTGGAAAGTTTCCTTTTAAGGCCGGAAGTGCTGACAGACGAGGATGTGATGGACATTCTGAAACAGGCATTTTCTCAAAGTGGCATGAAGGAAATAGTTGCAGAAAGCGTGAAAGGGCGGGTAGCCGGGGAATCCCTTACGGAGTAAGGGCGCAACTATACACCGGTCAAGCCGGTGCGTTGCGCCCTGCCGGGGGCTTCCTGCGGAAAGCGGATGATTTTCAGCACCGTTGCGGCTGCTTCCAATCATCACAGGGGACGCTACACTTCCCCTGCGCTGGCTGCGCCAGCTACCCCTTTGTGGACTTGCCGCCCGGGAACACCTTGCGCTGCAAGCTGTTCCCGTCCAGCAAGTTTACAATTTATCTATTCCAAAACAGGACTGCCCGTAGTATAATAAAGCTAATGACGAACACTATCTAAGGAGATGGTTTTATGTATGGATTGATTGCTTTGAATTTCATCATACCCTTTGTTATGGTTTTTGTAGGATATATCTTAAAGAAGCACCCGGTAAAAGATATGACATCCGGTAACGGATACAATACGCCTACATCTCGGAAGTCACAAGAGCATTGGGATTATGCACAAAGCATAGCACCTAATATTTTTATTGGTATTGGCAAAACATTAGGTTTGGTAGAAATCGTTTTGTGTATATCCTTACTTCTTCTTAATATTTCTACACAGACTACCGTATTTGCAGGAGTAGTTGTTGGAATTATTTTTCTGATTTTTGGATTTTATAAAACAGAAACTGGAATTACAAGTAAATTTGCGAACAAAAACTTTTAAGCTATTAGACAGCTTTCCATCATCGAGCCAACCTGACCCGAACCTTCAAAACTGAATACTAATCGCCTACCAGCGACACCACTAAGCAGGAAATCAGAAACGGTTTCCTGCTTTTCTTTTGCCCAAAATCAACCACAGGAAGGAGGAACGCTATGCCCTGTCCACACCATGATATAAAAATAATCCAGCGCAGCAACCACCAGTCAGCCGTTGCGTCTGCCGCCTACCAGAGTGGGGAACGGCTGTTTTCCGAGTACGACCAGAAGCAGAAATACTATTCCCATAAAAGCGAGATTGTCCATACAGAAATCATGCTGCCGCCCCACGCCCCACCAGCGTATGCAGACCGCAATACTTTGTGGAACGCCGCCGAAGCTATCGAGAAGCAATGGAACTCCCAGCTTGCCCGGAGAATCGTGCTTGCCATACCGAGGGAAATCCCCCCGGAACAGCACGCCGACCTTATCCGGGACTACTGCCGGGAGTTTTTTGTTTCTAAAGGCATGATTGCCGATTTTGCCATCCACGACAAAGGGAATGGGAATCCCCACGCCCACATCCTGCTGACCATGCGGGCAATGGACGAAAACGGGAAATGGCTTCCCAAGAGCCGGAAGGTTTATGACCTTGACGAGAACGGCGAGCGTATCCGGCTCCCGTCCGGGAGCTGGAAAAGCCACAAGGAGGATACCGTGGACTGGAACGACCAGAAGTACGGAGAGATCTGGCGGCAGGGCTGGGCGGCTACCGCTAACCGCTATCTGGAAGCCAACGGACGCCCGGAGCGCCTTGACCTTCGTTCCTATGAACGGCAGGGGCTTGATAAAATCCCCACCGTCCATATGGGGCCAGCAGTCAGCCAGATGGAGAAACGAGGGATACAGACCAACATCGGCAACTTGAACCGGGACATCAAAGCCGCCAATTCCCTTATGCAATCTATCCGGCAGATGGTACGCCACCTGAAAGGCTGGATTGCAGACCTGAAGGAGAAAAAAGCCGCCCTGCTGGAAGCCTTGCAGGAATCGAAGGAACCCACCCTGCCGGAGCTGCTGGGGAAATATCTGGATTTGCGCCGGGAGGAACGTACAGGCTGGACAAGCAAAGGCCAGCTTACAGGCAGCGTTGCCGATTTCAACAAGGTTATGGAAGCTATCCGCTATCTGCGGGAAAAGGAGCTGTCCACTGTGCAGAGTTTGGACGCTTATCTGGATACCGTCAGCGGGCAGGCCGTTTCCATCCGGGCAGAGATGAAGCCGAAAGAACAGCGTATGAAAGAAATCAACACCCTGCTTTCCCATATCGCCAACTTTGAAGCCCATAAGCCGGTTCATGTGGAGTATGCTGCCATCCGGTTTAAGAAGCCACGGGAACAGTTTGCCGCCGCCCATCGGGACGAGCTGGACGCCTATAATGCCGCTATCCGTTATTTCAAGGTGCATTTGAAGGAGAAGAAGTACAGCATTAAAAAGCTGAATGAGGAACAGACACAGCTTGCCGGAGAAGTTGCCGGATATAAGGAACGGTTGTCCGCATTACAGGAGGATGTGAAGATTCTCCGGGATGTGCGTCACTGGCTCAATCAGGTTCTTCCGTCTGAACAGTACCGCCAGACCGCCGAGCCGGGAAAGAAACCGTCCATCCAGCAGGCAGTCAAAGGCCGGACGCAGCGTATCCGGGAAGAACAGGCCGAGAAACGGAAGCAGCCCCGCACAGAGAAAAAACAGGATATGGAACTTTAATAGGCGCTTGCTATTTTCTTTTTCGAGAATGACAGGCGCTTTTCTTATTTTCAGGAGGATTTATTTGAATGTATTTAAAGCTGTCAAGCAGTCTGTTACCACCCGGCAGGCTGCGGAGCATTTTGGAATCCGGGTGGGACGAAACGGGATGTGTGTCTGCCCCTTCCATGCTGATAAAAACCCCAGCATGAAGGTTGACCGGCGCTTTCACTGTTTCGGCTGTCAGGCAGACGGGGATGTGATTGACTTTGTTTCCCGTCTGGAAGCTGTCAGTCCGAAGGAAGCCGCCCTCATGCTGGCGCAGGAGTTCTCCATCCCCTATGAGGACAGGGAACCACCCGGCAGGAGAAAACCCAAACCCCGGCAGGAAACCCCGGAACAGCGGTTTTGCCGCATGGAGCGTTACTGCTTCCGGGTGCTGTCCGATTATTACCATCTTCTGCGCCGCTGGAAACGGGACTATGCCCCTAAGATGCCGGAAGAAGCATGGCACCCGCTTTTTGTGGAAGCCTTGCAGAAGCAATCCCATGTGGAATATCTGCTGGATGTGCTGCTCTCCCCGGATATGGAGGAACGGGCAGTCCTTATCGTTGACTATGGAAAGGAAGTGAGCAATCTTGAAAGACGAATGGCAGAGCTTGCCGCCCAAGATACGGCAGGCCGCAGAACAGACCATACAAGAAGCAGCCCCGCCCCGGAGCATTGAGGAAGTAAAGGCCATGCTGGAAAGCACCGAGAAAGGCAGCGTCCGCAACAGTATCCGCAACTGCCTGACCGTCTTTCAGAATGACCCGCTGCTTTCCGGGGCAATCGCAAAAAATCTGCTGACCGAGCGAGTGGACATTGTAAAGCCCATCGGCTACCACCGCATCGGCACCGCCATCACGGACACGGATATGAACTATCTGCTCCTGTATCTGGAAGAAACCTATGGGCTTACCAGTGAGAAAAAGATTACCGCCGCCATCGGGATTGTTGCCAATGAAAACGGCTACCACCCCGTCCGGGACTACCTGAACGGCCTTTCATGGGATGGGCAGGAGCGTATCCGCTATTGCCTGCGCCACTTTCTGGGAGCCGACACCGACCAGTACACCTATGAAGCCCTGCGGCTGTTCCTGCTGGGAGCCATCCACCGGGCATTTTGCCCCGGCTGTAAATTTGAAGTCATGCTCTGTCTGGTGGGCGGTCAGGGAGCCGGGAAATCCACCTTTTTCCGGCTGCTGGCAGTAAAAGACGAGTGGTTTTCCGATGATTTGCGGAAGCTGGATGATGATAACGTGTACCGCAAGCTGCAAGGCCACTGGATTATCGAGATGTCGGAGATGATTGCCACCGCCAATGCCAAGAGCATTGAGGAAATCAAGTCATTTTTAAGCCGACAGAAGGAGGTCTATAAAATCCCATACGAAACCCACCCGGAGGACAGGCTGCGGCAATGTGTGTTCGGCGGCACTTCCAATGCCCTTGACTTCCTGCCCCTTGACCGTTCCGGCAACCGGCGCTTCCTGCCGGTCATGGTGTACCCGGAACAGGCCGAGGTTCACATTTTGGAGGACGAAGCCGCTTCCAGAGCCTATCTTGCACAGGTCTGGGCAGAAGCCATGACGGTTTACCGCAGCGGGGATTTTAAGCTGTCTTTCAGCCCGGAAATGGTGCGCTATCTCAAAGAACACCAGCGGGATTTCATGCCGGAGGACACCAAGGCCGGGATGATACAGGCATACCTTGACCGCTATACCGGCGGCATGGTGTGTTCCAAGCAGCTTTTCAAGGAAGCCCTGAACCACCCCTTTGACGAGCCGAAGCAATGGGAAATCCGGGAAGTCAACGACATCATGAACCATTGCGTGACGGGCTGGAATTACTTTTCCAACCCCCGTGTGTTCCCGGAATACGGCAGGCAAAAGGGCTGGGAGCGTGAAACGAAAGCAACGGACATCAGCAACGGAGCTGAAAAAATCCCGGAAGGATTTGAGGAAGTCACGGAACAGATGGAGCTTCCCTTCTGAAAAATGCAGCCGGTTGCCGACCCTGTTGCACTCCCGTTGCCGAGCCGGTTGCCGGGAACCCCCCGTAACTGCGGGCTTTTCCCCTTATCAGCAACCAAAACAACAGAAAAATAAAAGAAAATAAAAATAAGAGCCAAACTGCCAGACAGAGATAGTTTTCAGGTTTTTTGAAGCCCGTTGCCGGACTTCGTTGCCGACCTTCTCCTTGTCTGGCTTATTCTATTATGGAGGATAACTGCCTATGGCAAAAACGAAAACAGAGATTCATGTTACCACAGTTTTTGACGGCGAACTGGACGCCACAGACGTCTTTGTGAGCCTGATTGCCCAAAAATATGGGCAGAATACCAGCAAAGAAAATCTTGCGAAAACACAAGATTTAGAGTATAATAAGGATGAGGTTCAGAAGAACCGTGTTCCGTCTGGATTGTGCGGGTAAACGGTTATGATGAACGGATATGAATATACAGACATGGACGCAATACTGGCAGGCAGCTTCCGGGCAGCCATCTATTGCAGGCTTTCCAAAGACGATGACCTTGACGGGGAGAGCGCCAGTATTGCCAACCAGCGGGATATGCTGGAAAAATACTGCGAAAAGCAGGGATGGGAGGTTGTGGCAGTCTATCAGGACGATGGCTACACGGGGCTGAACATGGAGCGCCCCGACCTGAAACGGATGCTCAAAGCCATCGAGCGCAGGCAGATAAACCTTGTCATAACGAAAGATTTATCGAGGTTGGGCAGAAATTATTTGCAGACCGGCACACTCATTGAGGACTTCTTTCCCCGCCACGGCGTCCGCTATATCGCCATGAATGACGGTATCGACACCATGCGGGAGAATAACGACATTGCGCCGTTCAAGAACATCCTCAACGAGATGTACAGCAAGGATATTTCCAAGAAGGTACATTCCTCTTACCTTCTGAAAGCCCAGCAAGGCCAGTTTACCGGCTGTATCGCCCCTTTCGGGTATCAGAAAGACCCGGAGGACAAAAACCATCTGCTGGTGGACGAGGAAACCGCCCCCATTGTCCGGCAAATCTTCCGCTGGGCGCTGGAAGGACACGGCCCGAACTTTATCCGGCGCAGGCTGGAAGAACAGAAGGTGCCTTGCCCTACATGGTGGAACCGGGAACGGGGCTTCCGCAATGTCCGCACTAAATGGGAAAAGAAAGACCCGGTAAACGGGCGGTATATGTGGGATTTTTCGGTAATCAAGGACATCCTGATGAATCCCGTCTATACCGGGGCTATCGCTTCCCAGAAGAAGGACTACCGCTTCAAAATCGGCACCATCGGGGAAAAAAAGCCGCAGGACTGGATTGTGGTGGAGGAACGGCATGAGCCGATTGTTGACCGCAAGAGCTTTGACATCGTGCAGGACAAGCTGAAATCCCGGCAGCGTTCCCGCCAGACCGGGGAAATCAGCCTGTTTGCGGGGCTTCTCAAATGTGGCGAGTGTGGGAAATCACTGACTATCCGCTACACCAACGACAAGCACCCGAAGCAGATTTATTCCTGTAAGACCTATAATGCCTATGGGAAACAGCACTGTACCCAGCACCGTGTGGAGTACGAAACCCTTTACCGCCTTGTGCTGAACAAAATCCGGGAATGTGCGAAGGCCGCCCTGATGGACGGGGAAGCTGTTGCCGGACGGCTTACCAACACCTGTGAAGCCGAGCAGAAAGGCCAGCGGGAAGCGTTGGAGCGTTCCCTGACGAAGCACGAGGAACGGATTGAGGTACTGGAAAAAATGGTGCTGCGGCTCTATGAGGACATGGTTGCCGGACGTATCAGCGAAGCAAACTTCAATCTCATGCTGGATAAGACGCAGAAGGAACAGGCTGAACTAAAGGAACGGGTTGAACAGGGGCGCAGGAAGCTGGCTGATGAAATCCGCCTTGCCGTGGACGCCAAGCAATGGGTGGACGCCATTCAGGAATACGCCGACATCACGGAGCTGGACGCTGCCACCCTCAACCGTCTGATTAAAGAAATCGTTGTCCATGAACACATCGACAGCGATAAGACACGACACATTTCTATTGAAATTCATTTTAATCTCAAACCCATCCCGGAGGTGGAACAGGTCACGGCCTGACCTGTTCCCGCCGGGGCGGTTCTAAAAAAATTCCATAAATTTCTTGACACGCCGCCGCCCGCCATCGAGCAGAGTTTTACACCTATTTTGGTATGAAACAGCTCATGGCGGGTGGCGGTATTGTAATTGTGGCACAGACGGTAATTCCGCAGCTTACAAGCCTGTTTTCCTAAGTCATGGGAGCGATTCTCGACAAGATAACTGAATTTATAAAGGAAATACTGCAAGGGTGGGTCATGGACAACCTTACTACGATGTTTACAGATGTGAATGATAAGGTCGGAACAATCGCAGGGGAAGTCGGCAGGACACCCAGTTCATGGAACAGCGGAGTGTTTTCTATGATAGAGAACCTTTCGGAAAATGTGATGATACCCATAGCGGGCATGATCATCAGTGCGATACTCTGCTATGAGCTGATTACAATGGTCATGGATAAGAACAATATGCATGAAGTAGGAAGCGAGTTCTTTTTCCGTTACCTTATCAAAGCCTGTATCGCTGTGCTGCTTCTCAGCTACACCTTTGACATCACAATGGCGATTTTTGATGTGGGAAACCATATCGTGACCAGAGCAGGCGGTATTGTTTCGGGTTCCACTACCATTGATGTGACGGATACCCTAAAAACCATGTTTGACAGTCAGATTGATACAATGGGCATCGGCGAGCTGATCGGGCTTGGTATCGAAACTATGATTGTCAGCTTATGTATGAAAATCATCTCCCTGCTTATTACCGTCATGCTTTTCGGGAGAATGATTGAAATCTACCTTTATATTTCAGTAGCTCCGGTTCCCTTTGCCACATTCAGTAACCGGGAATGGGGCGGTATCGGCAACAATTATATCAAGGGACTGTGTTCACTGGCGTTTCAGGGATTTTTCATTATGGTATGCGTGGCAATCTATGCGGTGCTGGTATCCGGCATTGCGGTTGCGGACAATCTGCACACAGCACTGTGGTCGGTGGCAGCTTATACCGTTGTTCTGTGTTTCAGCCTGTTCAAGACAGGTTCCCTTGCGAAATCAATCTGGAATGCTCATTAGAACACATTTCAAAGAAAGGAGGGAACAGCCGGGGCTTGCAGTATCAGCTCCGGCTGTGATGTTATGGCAATATCCGTAGCAGTGCCAAAGAATTTAAGCGGCATAAAGACAAAAGTAGCGTTAAATCTGACGAAACGCCAGCTTATTTGCTTCAGCGGTGCAGGTGCGGTAGGGATTCCCTTTTACATTTTTACAAAAGGGTTTATCGGCACACAGGCATCGGCACTTTTGATGGTAGCGGTCATGCTGCCTTTTTTCTTTCTGGCAATGTATGAGAAGGACGGATTTCCGGCAGAGAAGATTCTGTATTTTATGATAAGGCAGAAATTCCTCACACCGGGGATTCGTCCCTACAAATCAGAAAATATTTACAGAAGATTAGAAGAAACAGAGCGTATAAAAGAGGAGGTGCGTAAACTTGAAGAAAAAGCAGGCGGCAGAAAAGCCGGACAGACATAAGAAAAAAGGAAAAACGAAGCCGGGGCTGACCTTTGTGGAGCGGAGAAGGCTTGCGGAGTTAAAACACATGCTTGCCGGAACGAATAAAAACGCAGAAAAGCCCACCACAGCACAGAAGACCATTACCTTTCAGAAGATGTACCGGGACGGTATCTGTCAGGTCACTTCTGGCTTTTATACGAAAATGGTGGAGTTTTACGATATAAATTATGACCTGCTGGAAATCGAGGATAAGGGGGAAATACTGGAGGAATACAGCAGGCTTATCAATTATTTTGACCCGTCTATTAAATTTGAGCTGTTCCTGTTCAACCGACAGGTTAACGAGCAGACCTTAATTGACCAGTTTGACATTCCATTGCAGGCAGATGATTTTGATGATATTCGTGAGGAATACACGCAGATGTTAAAGAAACAGGCTGCAAAGGGAAATAACGGTATTATCAAATCAAAGTATCTGATTTTTGGAATTGAGAGTAAAGGCTTTAAGGAGGCAAGGGCAAAACTTGTCAGCATTGAAGCAGATGTGATTAAAAATTTGACTAATCTGGGCACACACGCTAAGAGCCTTGACGGAAAGGAACGTCTGCGTATCCTGCATGAGTATTTTAACCAGGATACTATGGAGCCTTTCCGTTTTTCTTTTAAGGAACTGGCGGAGTCGGGAAAAAGTGTGAAAGATTACATCGCTCCGCCGGGATTTGATTTTCGCTATCCGAGTCGTTTTAAGGCGGGAAAAATGTATGGCAGTGTGCATTATCTGGATATTATTGCCCCGAAGTTTGATGATGAGTTGTTGAAAAAGCTTCTTGATCTGGATGCGAACCTGACTATTACCATGCATATGCAGACAATGGATCCGGTCAAGGCGATTAAGATGCTAAAAGGTGCTTTGACGAATATTCAGAAGATGAAGATTGAAGAGCAGAAAAAGGCGGTAAGGTCAGGTTATGACATGGACATTCTTCCAACGGACATTATCACTTATGAAAAAGATACCCTTGACCTTTTGGACGATTTAAACAGCAGCAATCAGAAAATGGTAAAGATGACATTTCTTCTGACCTGCTATGGCAGAAACAAGCGGGAACTGGAAAATATCACGCAGAGGGTATCCGGCATTATCCAACAGGCGAACTGCAACCTCAGATGTATGCAGTATTTACAGGAGCAGGGACTGATGGCATCGGCACCAATCGGGTGCAACGATACGGGAATTGAACGGGATTTGACAACAAAGAGTACCGCTATCTTAGTACCGTTCTGTACGCAGGAATTATTTATGCCAGCTCCGGCTATTTATTATGGTTTAAATGCCCTTTCCAACAACATGATTATGGCAGACCGGAAACGGCTTCGTACACCAAACGGTGTGATTCTTGGTACACCGGGAAGTGGTAAGTCTTTTAGTGCAAAGCGTGAGATTCTTTCCTGTTTCCTGATGACAAAGGACGATATTGTGGTCTGCGATCCGGAGGGCGAGTATTTTGCCCTTGTGGGAGCATTGCACGGACAGGTGGTAAGGCTGGCAACCAATTCCAAAGATTATTTAAATCCGATGGACATTCAGCTTTCCCATAAAGGGGATAAGGAAGCCTTAAAGCTGAAATCCGATTTTATCATTACTCTGTGTGACTTGATTGCCGGAGGAAAGAACGGTCTGGAAAATGATGAGAAAGGTATCATTGACGAATGTATCCGTCATATTTACGATGCTTATTTTGAAAATCCCGTACCGGAGAATATGCCTATCCTTGAGGATTTGTATAATGCCCTGTTAGAGCATAAGAACAAAAAGGCAGAACGGATTGCAAACTCCCTTGTGCTATATGTGCATGGTTCGCAGAATTATTTTAACCACAGGACGAATGTAGACAGTCAGAACCGTATCATGTGCTTTGACATCAGGGACTTGGGAAACCAGTTGAAAGAGCTTGGAATGTTAATCGTACAGGATGCGGTCTGGAACAGGGTATCGCAGAACCGGGAGCGTAAGATTGCCACCCGCTATTATTGTGATGAGTTCCACCTTTTGCTGAAGGAGAAGCAGACCGCTATCTATTCGGTGGAAATCTGGAAGCGTTTCCGTAAGTGGGGCGGTATTCCTACGGGGCTGACGCAGAACGTAGGCGATTTTTTGAAGTCGGAGGAAATCGAGGGAATCCTCGGCAATTCCGATTTTGTATATCTCCTGAATCAAAATGCAAAGGATCAGGCAATCCTTGCAGATAAGCTGGGATTGTCAGAAAAACAGCTTGCCCATGTAACCAATTCCGAGCCGGGGTGCGGACTGATTCTGTTTGACAACGTGGTTATTCCGTTCGTAGATAAATATCCGGTAGATACCAAGACCTTTGCGGTTATGAATACCAAACCAGAGGAAAGTGTAAGGCAGGAGGTAAATGAGTAGTGGCGGAGAAAAAGAAACAGAAACCGGCTGCATTTGCACAGGAGAAAAAAACCTTTACCGGAGAAATTCCAAAGAAAGCAAACGAGGGTAAAGGTAAAAAATCCGCAGCATATCAGCCGAGAGATGCAGATACCACTTCTGGACACGATGTCCAGAGGTCGAAAAATACAAAGAAGTATCAGAAAGCAGATGCTTCTGGACAGAATGTCCAAAAGTCCGAGGGAGCAGAAGCCGGAGAGAAGTCTAAAAGCGATTTTATGCAGCCGGACAGCACTTTTACGGAGGAAGCCGGAGAGGAGCAGGGTAGAAAAATTGCCAGCGATGACTACCGCCACAGGGACACCTATCATTCGTCACAGAAAAAGGGCAGGTATCAAAGGCGGGAGATAAAGAGCCGGGAGCGAGTAAAGCAATTTGATTTTGAACAGGATTTCCAGACAAAGGACACTACCTTTACCGAAGAGGCAGAACCGGAATTTCATGGAAGCAAAAAGTTAGACCGACTGCAAAAGAAAGCGGAGAAAGCCAGAAAAAAGACGGAAGCTGCAAGAAAGAAGATTCCAAAGAAAACGGAGTATTCTCTGGAGCGTGTTTTTGATGAAAAGACGGGCAGAACAAAGTATGTATTGACTTCTGTAAAAAAAGAGAAACCATTCAAACCGGACAGTCCGGTAAAAAGAGCGGCTGGCAGGGTGGGAATGGAATCTTCTAATTTTGCCCACAGTAAGGTTGCCGAAGTGGAGAAAGAAAATTCCGGTGTGGAGGCTGCCCACAAGACAGAGCAGAGCGGGGAAGATGTTTACCGCTTTTTCAAAGGGCATTACAAAGGGAAAACGGAAAGACGGAGAGCGAAAGCTGCAAAGCTGGAGAAAAAGCAGATGCAGAAAGAGGTCAATTTCCGTTATCAGAAGTTCTTGGAAGAAAATCCGGAAATGCAGGAAAAGACCATTCAGAAGCAGTTGCAGAAAAGACTGCAAAAGCAGCGTATCAAACGGGAATATGCAAAAGCAAGACGGGCGGGACAGACAGCGAAAGCCGCAAAGGAAACAGCGGCGAAGTCCGGGAATCTTTTTACAGCGGCAGCCAGAAAGATACAGGAGATTGCATCAAAAAATGTTTCGCTTCTGCTTGCCATAGGAGCCTTTTCGGTGCTTCTTGTGATGATTATGACAGCAGTATCTTCCTGTGGGGCGATGTTTGCCGGAGGAATCAGTACCACGCTGGCAGGAAGTTATATGAGCGTTCCGGCAGAAATAGATGCGGCAGATTTAGCTTTTTCTGAACTGGAAAAAGAATTGCAGGCAGAGATTGATGCCATAGAAACCACTTATCCGGATTATGATGAGTACCGTTATAATCTGGCATCTATCGGGCATGACCCATTTGCACTGATCAGCTATCTGTCGGCAGTCCATACGGAATTTACTGCAAGTGAGGTACAGGCAGAAATAGAATATCTGTTTGATGAAATGTATGAGTTGACACTAAATCCTACAGAGGAAACGAGGACAAGGACGGTAACAAAAACAGGCACTCATACGGTAACAGACCCGGTTACGGGGGAAACAACAGAAGAGGAATACGAGTATGAAGTGGAAGAGGAATATACCGTAACCATTCTGGAAGTGACCCTGACAGCAAAAGATTTAAACGTAGTAGTTGCCGGACGCATGAATGAGGAGCAGAGAGAAATCTATGCTTTTTATAACCAGACCCACGGGCTGACACAGCAGTTTTATAAGCCCCTTGATTTATATTGGTACAACTATGTGAGCAGTTATTATGGCTGGCGTATCAATCCGGTCACAGGGCAGGAACAGTTACATCGGGGCGTAGATATTGCAGTACCTACCGGAACAACCGTATATGCGGCGATGGACGGGACAGTAACTACCGCAACTTATGACAGCTATTACGGAAATTATGTAGTGATTGAAGATGAAAAAGGCTACTGCACAAAATATGCCCACATGGATACCTTAAATGTCCGGGCAGGACAGAGCGTGACGCATGGAAATGTGATCGGAACAACAGGGAATACGGGAAGCAGTACCGGAAGTCATTTACATATCGAATGTCTGTATCAGGGGGAATATTATAACCCTCTTTTTTATTTTGAAGCAGGCACGGATACGCTGTATGGCGAAACGCCGGGCAGCGGAAGCGGCGGAGGAAATGTGATACCGCCGGATTCCTATGACGATGCAACCGTGCAGGCACTTATGGAAGAAGCGGCGAGATATTTAGACTATCCCTATGTATGGGGAGGCTCCAGTCCGTCCACCAGCTTTGACTGTTCCGGTTTTGTCTGCTGGGTATTTACAAACAGCGGTGTCCATAACCTGCCACGAACCACAGCACAGGGCATTTATAACCAGTGTACGCCTGTGTCGGCGGCAGATGCAAAGGCTGGGGATATTATCTTTTTTACAGGTACATACAATTCGGGCGTACCAGTCAGCCATGTGGGGATTTACTGCGGAAACGGGGTCATGATTCATTGCGGAGATCCAATCAGTTACGCTTCAATCAATTCGTCCTATTGGCAGAGCCATTTTTATGCGTTTGGAAGATTATCAGGAAATTAAAATAACAGGAAGTGAGGAACGATGACGAAAGAGAGAATTGTAAAGGA
Source organism: Roseburia hominis A2-183 (assembly GCF_000225345.1). Classification (NCBI taxonomy): domain Bacteria; kingdom Bacillati; phylum Bacillota; class Clostridia; order Lachnospirales; family Lachnospiraceae; genus Roseburia; species Roseburia hominis. The sequence continues at coordinate 3,297,171 of NC_015977.1, read as the reverse complement.
GCTTTCCAAAGTCCGGGAACAGCTTGCGGGATTGCAGGCGAGGGAGAGGGATTTGGCGGAACAGCTTCAGATGGCAGAGGATGCGGAGAAGATGAAATTCATTGAAAAGAATAAAATCTCTCTGGATCGGCTGATTCTGTTAAACAAGGTCAGCGAAGAAGAAATTATGCGTCTGCTGAAAGAAAAAGAGCAGAAAGAAGCAGCACAATCAGAAGAAAGGGAGGCTTACAGCCATGAAGAACAGGAAGTTATCATCTAAGGCAGTTATATCACTGATATTGTCCGCTGTGCTATTTACCATGCCTGCGGTAGCGTTTTCTGTAAATGGGAACTACGCAATCAGCGCTTTTGCCGAAGAAACAAAAGAAACCGAAGAATCCAAACCGGAGGAAAGTACGGAGCAGACACCCGGCGAAAGTGAAACTGATGTCAGTACGGAGGAAAATACAGAAAACAGTACCGAGGGAAGCACGGAAGAAACTACGGAGGGCAGCACGGAGGGAAGCACCGAAGGCGGCACCGAAGAGAATACAGAAGGCAGTACCGATGAAAGCACCGGGGATGGCACTGTATCGGGAAATGATAAACCGGAGCCGGTATGTAATTGCGAAGATCAATGCGGTGCGTATGAGTATGACAAAAACTGTCCCGTCTGCGTCACAGATTATAAGCTCTGTACCTATAAAAAACCGAATGTGAGTATCAAAATCAGACAGCCGGAGGAGTGGCATAATGACATTGTTTCCGTTTCTTTCAGTGTAAAAGATACCGCAGATACGGGGAATTTTGAAATCGCAAAGATAGAGGCAAAGGTAGGGCAGAATGGAAGCTGGACAGATGTGACGGAGGAAAAGAAATTAAGGATTTCCGAGAACTGTACCGTGTATGTGCTTGTCACAGACCAGAAAGGCAATACCTATGAGAAGAACCGTGCCATAAAGTGCTTTGATACCGTAAAGCCGACCTTAAATGCGGCAGTCAGTGACGGGCTTTTAAGCATACAGGTACATGATACGGATTCCGGTGTAAAGGCGGTATATGTCAATGGATATGAGTTTACAGATCTGACGGGCGGTACGTTAAATATCCGCCTCCAGCAGTTTGACGCAGGGTATGAGTATTTTACCATTTCTGCAATGGACAATGCCGGAAATATGTCTGAGGTTTATAAAACGAAAAATCCGTACTATAAAGACCCTGCCGATACCAGTGATGGGAATCCGGCGGAGCAGCTCCCGGAGAGTGCGACCCCGACGAAACCGGGGAGTGCTACGGGAACCGTGACGGAGCATACCAAAACAGACAGTAACGGAAATACCACATCACAGACAAGTCCTGCCGAACAGAAAAAGCAGGCAATGAAAGAAGCTGCGGAGGCAGAAAGCGGGAAAACAGAAAGTACGGAAAAATCCGGTCAGGGCAAGGAGTTTTATACTATTCAGACCGCCACGGAGAAAGTTTTCTATCTGATTATTGACCGGGACGGAGAGGAAGAAATGGTATATTTTTTGACTGAGGTTACGGAAAATGACCTGTTAAATGCAACTTCCGATAACAGTGAAACCTTGCCGAAAAATTCCGCTGCGTTGGAATCTGCAATTCCGAATGGGGAGAGTGCATTGCCAAACAACAACGGAGAGCAGGCAGATACAGAGGGAAAGGAAACGGAAACAGAAAAAGGTACGGAAGGTGCAGAGAGTACGGGAAATACAGAGGAAACCGAACCGGAGCCGGAAGTGAAAGAAGCACCGAATCCGATGATTTCGTATGTGCTGATTGGTAGTCTTGCCTTAATCGTTATCGGAGCTGCTTATTATTTTAAGGTTGTCCGCAAGAAAAAAGAGGACTTTATCGAGGACGAAGATGAAGATGAGGAAGATAACGAGGAGTATGAAAACGAAGATGAGGAATCGGAGGAAGATACGGAAGAAGATTTCTTTGACGAACAGGAGGAATAAGGTATGCAGTTGGTGGTTACAGAGAAGCCCAGCGTAGCACAGGCAATTTCCCATGTGATCGGGGCGAAAGAGAGAAAAGACGGTTACATGGAGGGAAACGGATTTCTCGTTTCATGGTGTGTAGGACATCTGGTAGAGCTGGCACAGCCGGAGATGTATTCAGAAGCATGGAAAAAATGGAGCTATGAGAGCCTGCCCATGATACCGGAGCAGTGGCAGCATGAAGTGAAAAAGGAAACAGCAACGCAGTATAAAATCTTGAAAAATCTGATGCACGATACAAGAGTTGAAAGTGTGGTGTGTGCCACCGATGCCGGACGGGAGGGAGAACTTATCTTCCGTCTGGTATATGAACAGGCAGGCTGCCGGAAACCAATGAAACGCCTGTGGATTTCATCAATGGAGGAGAGTGCAATCCGTGACGGGTTTGAAAACTTAAAGCCGGGAAGCGATTATGACAGCCTGTACCAGTCTGCACTTTGCAGACAGCAGGCAGACTGGCTGGTGGGATTAAATGGTACGAGATTATTTACTGTACTGTATGGCGGAAAGGTATTAAAGGTGGGCAGAGTACAGACGCCCACCCTTGCCATGCTGGTAGACCGTGAAGTGAAGATTATGAATTTTGAAAAAGAGCAGTATTACATGGCTCATATTCTGATGGATGGGATAGATGCCATGACAGAACGGATTGACGATAAGGCAAGGGCAGAAAGTATTGCTGCAGCGTGTGAAAGTCAGAGTGGAGTGGTTCGTTCCGTTATAAAGGAAAATAAAAGCGTTGCACCACCAAAACTTTATGACCTTACCACGCTTCAGCGGGATGCCAACCGTATCTTTGGTTTTACTGCAAAGCAGACATTGGAGTACACCCAGAGCCTTTATGAGAAAAAGCTGGTCACTTATCCGAGAACGGACAGCCAGTATTTATCCGATGATATGGAAGAAACTGCAAAAGCGGTAATCGGGGCAGTTTATCAGGCGATTCTCTTTGAGGAACAGACCGGAGCAGAGCCGGATATAAAAAGAGTGTTGAACAGTAAAAAAGTGACCGACCACCATGCAATTATTCCCACCATAGAAATTACAAAGACAGACCTTTCCGCTGTGCCGGAGGGAGAAATGAAAATCTTATCCCTTGTCGCTAATCGTCTGTTATGTGCAACCGGGAAAAAGCAGTTGTATGAAACGGTAAAAGCAGAGTTTTCCTGCGGTGGTTACAGCTTTCATGTATCCGGAAAAACGGTTCTGCAGAACGGGTGGAAAGAATTTGAAGCAGCATTGAAACGTACCTACCGGGTAGAAAAAACAGATGAGGATAAGGAAGAGAAGAAACTGCCGGAGCTTTCTGAAGGCATGACGTTTCCAGTTATCCAGACAAAGGTAACAGAGCATTTCACGCAGCCTCCCAAACATTTTACCGAGGACAGCCTGCTTTCTGCGATGGAACGTGCCGGAGCAGAGGATATGGGCGATGAGGTGGAACGCAAAGGACTTGGCACACCTGCCACCAGAGCTGACATTATTGAAAAGCTGGTCAAAGACGGTTTTGTGAAACGGGAGAAAAAGCAGATGCTTCCCACCGAGGACGGGATGAAGCTCATTACTGTTCTGCCGGATATGGTAAAATCCCCGAAGCTTACAGCAGATTGGGAGAATACGCTGACTTTGGTTGAAAAAGGCGAATACACCATGCAGGAGTTCATGGATGGCATTGAAGATATGGTGCGGGAGCTGGTGCAAACCTACCACAGTATCAGTGACGATCAGAAGTCTTTGTTTGGAACGATGCAGGAAGTGCTTGGAAAATGCCCGAAATGCGGCAGCGATGTAGTAAAAGGAAAATTCGGTGCTTACTGCAAACAAAAATGCGGCATGAATGTGGGTAGGGCAATGGGAGCAACGTTTTCCGATACACAGATGAAAAGTCTGCTTGAAGGGAAAAAGACCCTTGTGAGAGGATTAAAAGGGAAAAAGGGAAGCTACGATGCGTACCTGATTCCGGAGGGAATTGAGGATTATTCTTATATCAAAGACGGAAAGGAAATCAAAGGTTCGCAGTACAAATTCAAGATGGAATTTCCACCGAGAAAAAGCAAGTGAAAAGGAGACAGAAAAATGAATACAGAAATGAAAAAGACCGTTGTTTACAGCACCGGAGATAAAATTTTAAACATTATGAAAGAGCAGGATATGGATATTCCAGAACTTTCTTTGCGGTGCGGTGTCAGGGAAGATGTATTGATGGATATTCTGGCAGGTATCCGGGAAGCAGATATAAGTACGCTCTGCAAAATTGCAGACGGACTGGAGATTTGTGTACGGGAGCTTTGCCCTGATGAAGAAAGCTATGTCGTTCCGGTGGAAAAAGATATCCTTGCAAAGCTCATTGTGATCAGCGAGCTGAAGGAGATGGAATTGGAGGAGCTGATTGGCACAATTCTGGAAAACGGTATCGAAGAACACGGTTTTTATGAATAAGGCGGCGGGGGTTATCCCCTCCGTCATTTTGGAGGAATGCTTATGGTAACAAAATATCAGATGATTTCCTATCTGGCGGAGGATACCGCAAAAGAGATAGCGAAAAACGGGCAGGAGTGGACAAGGTATCTGACTACCGCTGCAAGGCTTTATAAATATCCGTTCAATGAACAGATACTTATTTTTGCACAACGACCGGATGCAACAGCCTGTGCGTCCCTTGAACTATGGAATGAGAAGATGAATTGCTGGGTAAACCGTGGAGCAAAGGGAATTGCCCTGCTGGATACGGAAAATTCCTATACAAGATTGAAATATGTTTTCGATGTGTCCGACGTACATAAGGCAAGGCGGATAGGACGTGATCCGAATTTGTGGGAGTTGCGTGAGGAGCATAAAGAAACAGTCCTGGCACAGCTTGAAAAGACATACGGAGAAACGGATAAAAACAGCTCCTTTGAACAGCGGATAATGGAAATATCCAATCGGATTGCTTTGGATTATTATGAAGAACTTCTGCCGGAAATCGAATATGTGAAAGAGGGCAGCTTTTTAGAGGAACTGGACGAGTTAAATGTAGGTGTCAGGCTTCGTGATACGCTTTCTTCCAGTATTGCTTACACCATACTGTCACGATGCGGTGCAGATATGGAACTGTGGAAAGACGAGCAGGGATTTGAATATATCAGCGACTTTAATACGATGAAAACCCTGTCTGTTGTTGGTACAGCCACCACAGATATGTGCAAGCCGCTTTTAATGGAGATAGGCAGAACCATAGGAGCGTATGACCGCCAGATTGCCCGCAGGAAGGCACAGGAAAAAGCTAATGCAGGACGCACACAAACTTCTTTGGAAAATACGGAGAAAGTGCTTGCAAATGAAGCAGATACAGACTATAATGCTTTAAAGCGTGAAAGCGAAAAGGAGCTACAAAACAATCAGGAGATAGAAATACAGAGCAAAAAGGAGGATGCGGCACATGAAACTGACATACGAAAAGAACGGGGATTATCTGATTCCGAACCTGACAGCGAACGAGGAACCGGAGGGAACGCTGACGAAGTACGGTATGATGCGGAAGAACTTCTTACAGGAACACCGGAAAGGGATTTATCAGGGCATGATACTGGCGGGCGAGCTGAAAGCACACTGTCTGGAGATACAGGAGCAGGCAGAGCAGAGAATGGAAGCCCTGAGCGAACAGATGGCGAAAGCAGAGGGAGTGAACGAGGAACTGAAAGCAGCCGATCAGATGAAGTGGGTAGCGAAGATGAACAACATCAGACATTCAGCGGAGGAGATCGTGCTGACGGAACTGATTTACAGTTAGAAAATGACATACAGGAAGAAGAAATACCAGAACCGGATAGTGGAGAACATTCATTATCCGGTTCTTTTTTTCCGAAGCTGTCTGAAACAGAGCAGGGGGAGGACTTACAGCGTGGTATTTTATGCAGTGATGAGTTCCTGAAGCATAAAAGACCGGAAATAGCTGGGTATTTTCAGATAGAGCAGGATGCAAAGATTCAGGCGGATTATCTGAGAAATTCGTTCCGCATGGAAGAATACACCGAGTTCAATATCGGGGAAATGCGGGGCGGCTACCGTGCCGATGAGGACGGTATTACCTTATGGAAAGGCAATTATCTGACCCGTGAAGCGGAAAGCAGGCTGTCATGGGAGGAAGCACGTTTTCTTGTCAATTCCTATATGGAGGACGGAGTATATCTTCTTCCAGGAGAAACCGCAGAGCGGATTGAAACAGCGGGAATGTACCAGCAGCTTGACTTATTTTCCATGTTTACGGAGCAGGCTGGCAATCTTGCCATGAAACAGGCGGAAACAGTGACACCGATACGGTCAGAAACAAAGATACCGCCGGAGCAGATAGCGGATATTCTGCGGAGCGGCGGAGGCAGGGATAACAGCAGAAAGCGTATCTACACCAAATATCAGCAGGGAAAGACACCGGAGGAGATGGCTGCTTTCTTACAGAAAGAGTATGGAACAACCGGAAAGGGCTTTGAATTTGACGGAAAGCAGTTAGCGGTATGGTTCAATGAGGATGGGATGCGTGTCGGATATGGCACATCGACAGAGCGTCCGGTGCTTCAGATGAACTGGCAGGAGGTGGAAGCAAAAATCCGCTCACAGGTAGTAAACGGTACCTATATGGGAGCAAATGAAGCTTATCTGACTGACGAAGCAGAACGTGACCGGATTGCAGGGCATCTCTTTTTCTTTTTCCGGGATGGCATGGGAGAACTGCCGGAGGAGCTTGGGCTAAAAGCAGGAAATTATCCGGAGGCTCATGCAAGAATGATAGAATACCTTTCTACAAAAGAAGGAGTTGAGCTTGTGGCTTCCCACATGGATCAGGCACTTCATCAGCTTGAAACCGGAGAGAAAAAGCTACGTTTCCGTTCAGTTATGCCAAAAGAGGAGCTGCGGGAGGAACTTGACAATCTGCTGATAGAAAAACAAATCTTTCCAACCGCAGACCATGTGGAAATAAAAAGGGAGGATTTTATTACTCAGGACGAGATAGACCATAATCTTGGCAGGGGAAGTGGATATTCACATGGTTCTTTCCGCATCTATGATTATTTTCAGGAAAAGCATGACAGCAAAGAAGCAGCGGAATTTCTGAAAAAAGAATATGGCATTGGAGGCGGCTCTCATGCACTTGCCGGAGCAGACCATAGCTGGCAAGACCACAACTTTAAAGGGATTGAATTAAAAAAGGGAAATATCTGCGAACCTTATGCGAAAGTGCTGCTGTCTTGGAAAGTAGTCGAAAAGCGTATCCGAAAGCTGGTGGCGGAAGATAAGTATTTATCTCCGGCAGGGAAAGAAGCCTATGCCCGGTACAAAGAGGAAGAAGCACAGAAAGCGCTGGAAAAAGCACAGGCGGTAATAGAACGGAAAACGAAGGTTGCCTGTAAAGAAGCCATTGAACGGACGATTTCGGAAAAATTTGACGGGTATCGTCTGCCGAAAGATACACCGGATGAAGTAATCCGAAAATATGGTAGCGAGCGTGTCAGCTATGTACTTGCCAATACTGTCATGCACCTGACGCACGATGGCAGATTTTCTCCCGACAATAAGGCATGGGCAAAAGAAATAGAACCGTATGCCAAGTATGAGAACCGTGATTTGATTGTTTCTTCCCATCCGGCGGTCTTAAATGGATTTATCAATCAGACAAGACGGTATATGGAGCAGGAAAAGGAGATTGCGGCACAGCAGATTACCATTGACGGGCAGTTGTGTTTAAAGATTGATGAATGGAAGTCGGAAGAAAATAACTATGTGCTTGGAAATTCCATGCAGGACAATGCGTTCTTTTACGTACTCATAAACGAAAATGTCCATTTTGAATATGATTACAAACCGAGCAGGGAAGAAATTGAAAACGATTATTTGAATCTCATTGCAATGGAAGATATAGACCGACACGAAGCGGAGGTATTTTCACGCATTGAAGGAACGGAAGATGTAGCGGAAACAGAATCACGATTCTCAGTTGAGGAAACCAGCGATGCCTTTGAGCCGGGACAGGATTTTGCAGTATGGGATCATGGCAGGGAAGATTATTATATAAAAGAGGACGGTACAATTCCCACCTTTGAAACAAAAGAGGAAGCGGAACACTATCTGCAAAGCATGGAACCGGACACTTCTGGACACGATGTCCAAAAGTCAGTGGAAGAACCTGCCATAGAAAAGCCTGTGAAGCAGCCTGCACCAAAGATTGATAAATCCAATGCGGTCAATTTCCACATTACAGACGATGCGTTAGGAGCAGGCAGTGCGAAAGAGAAATTCCGACGAAATATAGAAGCAATCCGTACTTTGGAAAAGGTGGAGAGCGAGAACCGTATCGCCACACGGTCGGAACAGCAGATTTTATCACAGTATGTTGGCTGGGGCGGGCTTGCCGATGCCTTTGATGAAAGCAAATCTGCATGGGCGGGAGAATATCAGCAGTTAAAGGAATTGTTATCGTCGCAGGAGTACGCTTCTGCAAGGGAAAGCACCTTAAATGCCCACTATACCAGTCCTGCCATTATCCGCAGTATTTATGATACCTTAGACCGTATGGGATTTGAAAAGGGGAATGTATTAGAGCCTGCAATGGGTATCGGAAATTTCTTCGGAATGCTGCCGGAGAAGATGCAGGAAAGCCGACTTTATGGTGTGGAGCTGGATGGTATTACGGGCAGGATTGCAAGACAGCTCTATCCGAAAGCGGATATTAAAATATCCGGTTTTGAAAAAACAGACTATCCGAATGATTTTTTTGATGTAGCAGTCGGCAACGTGCCATTCGGACAGTATAAGGTAGCGGATAAACAATATGATAAAAATAATTTCCTGATTCATGATTATTTCTTTGCAAAGACATTAGATAAAGTCCGTCCCGGCGGTGTGGTTGCTTTTGTTACCAGTAAGGGAACAATGGATAAAAAAAGTCCGGAGGTCAGAAAGTATCTGGCTCAGCGAGCGGAGCTTATGGGGGCGGTCAGACTTCCGAATACAGCATTTAAGGAAAATGCAGGGACAGAAGTCACTTCGGATATTTTGTTTTTTAAGAAGCGTGACCGTGTGATGGACATAGAACCGGATTGGGTACATTTATCAGAAGATGCAAACGGTATCGCCATGAATACCTACTTTGCGGAACACCCGGAAATGATTGTTGGGAAGATGGAAATGGTCAGCGGTCCCTATGGCATGGAAAGCACCTGCCAACCGGATGCCACAAGACCGTTTGCAGAGCAGTTAATGGATGCGGTCAGCCGGATTGACGGGGAAATCGAAGCAGTGGAGACGGACGAGCTTGCGGATGAGCTGGCAGATGCCACCATTCCGGCAGACCCGGACGTAAAGAATTACAGCTACACACTGGTGGAAGATAAGGTATATTACCGTGAAAATTCCATTATGAAGCCTGTGGATATGTCAGAATCCATGCAGGAACGCATAAAAGGCATGGTAGGAATCCGAAACTGTACGCAAGAGCTTATCAATTTGCAGTTGGAAGAATATCCGGATACTGTGATTAAGGAAAAGCAGAAAGAATTGAATACCCTTTATGATACGTTCAGCAGAAAATACGGTTTAATCAATTCCCAGACCAACAAAAGAGCCTTTAATCAGGACAGCAGCTATTGTCTGTTATGTTCTCTGGAAAAGCTGGATGACGAGGGAAATTTCAAAGGCAAAGCGGATATGTTCACGAAACGTACCATTAAGAAAGCGGAAGTGGTTACAAGCGTGGATACAGCAACGGAAGCTCTGGCAGTATCTTTATCAGAAAAAGCAAAAGTTGACCTTTCTTATATGGCGGAGCTGACCGGAAAAGAGATTGATACAATCAAAGAAGAACTGACGGGCATTATCTTTCAGAATCCGGTCACAGACAGGTGGGAAGCAGCGGACGAGTATTTAAGCGGCAATGTCCGGGATAAGTTGCAAACAGCGAAGATTTACGCCGAAAACCACCCGGAATACAACATAAATGTGCAGGCACTTACACAGGTGCAGCCCACAGAACTGGATGCCAGCGAGATTGAGGTGCGTATCGGTGCCACATGGGTTGAACCGAAATATATTGAAGATTTCATGCGTGATGTTTTTGAAACACCGCAGCATCTCTTCAACCGGAATACAATGGGGATTCAGTATTCCGATGTGACAGGACAGTGGAATGTAAAAGGAAAAAGTGCGGATTACGGAAACAGTCTTGTAAATATGACTTATGGTACAAACCGGAGAAATGCTTATCAGATTTTAGAGGATTCTCTGAATTTAAAGGACAGCCGGGTGTACGATACCGTGATAGAGGACGGAAAGGAAACGAGAGTCCTGAATAAAAAGGAAACCATGATTGCCAGTCAGAAACAGGAGGCAGTCCGGGAAGCCTTTAAGAACTGGGTATTTGAAGATCAGGAACGTAGACAGGACTTGGTGGCGAAATATAACAAGCTCTTTAATTCTACCAGACCAAGAGAATATGACGGTTCCCATTTGAAATTCCCTGGCATGACACCGGACATCGACCTTAGACCGCACCAGTTAAATGCGGTGGCACACCAGCTTTACGGGGACAATACCCTGCTTGCTCATTGTGTGGGAGCAGGAAAGACTTTTGAAATGATTGCTGCAGCAATGGAAAGCAAGCGGTTAGGGTTATGCCAAAAGAGCCTGTTCGTTGTTCCCAATCATTTGACGGAACAGTGGGCGAGTGACTTTTTGCGGTTATATCCCGGAGCAAATATTTTAGCGGCAACGAAGAAAGATTTTGAGCCAGCCAACCGGAAGAAATTCTGTTCCAGAATCGCCACCGGAGATTATGATGCTGTCATTATCGGGCATAGCCAGTTTGAAAAAATCCCGTTGTCGCAGGAAAGACAGATAGGCATTATCGAAAGACAGATTGATGAGATTGAGCTTGCCATAGAGCAGGCGAAAGCAGATAACGGGGAGCGTTACACCATTAAGCAGATGGAAAAGTCCAGAAAATCCCTTATGACAAGACTGGAAAAACTCAACGATACTTCCCGGAAAGATAATGTTGTAACCTTTGAGCAGTTAGGTGTGGACAGGCTGTTTGTAGATGAAAGTCACAATTATAAGAACCTTTTTCTATACACGAAAATGCGGAATGTGGCGGGCATTGCACAGACGGAAGCACAGAAGTCCTCCGATATGTTTGCTAAGTGCCAGTACCTTGATGAGCTGACTGGCGGAAAGGGCATTACGTTTGCTACGGGTACGCCGATCAGCAACAGTATGACGGAGCTTTACACCAATATGCGGTATCTTCAGTATGGTACGCTTCAGAAGATGGGATTAGGGCATTTTGACAGTTGGGCAGCTTCTTTTGGAGAAACACAGACCGCCATTGAGCTGGCACCGGAGGGAACAGGATACCGGGCAAAGACAAGATTTGCAAAATTCTTCAATCTGCCGGAGCTGATTGCACTTTTCAAGGAGAGTGCGGATATCCAGACACCGGATATGTTAAAGCTGCCTGTGCCGGAAGCAGAATATGAGAACGTGGTGCTGAAACCCAGCGAATATCAGAAAGAGATGGTAACATCGCTGGCAGATCGGGCGGAGGCAGTGCGTAACAGACTGGTAGAGCCGCATCAGGATAATATGCTCAAGATTACCAACGATGGAAGAAAACTGGCACTCGACCAGCGTCTGATCAACGATATGCTCCCCGATGAGGAACATTCCAAAGCAAAAACCTGTGTGGATAAGGCATTTGAGATTTGGGAAGATACCAAAGGGGAGAAATCAGCACAGCTTATTTTCTGTGATTTATCGACACCGAAAGGAGATGGTACATTTAATGTCTATGAGGATATAAGAAATAAACTGATGGAAAAAGGTGTTCCCGCAGAAGAAATCGCCTTTATACATCAGGCAAATACGGAGCTTAGGAAAGCGGAGCTGTTCAGTAAGGTAAGAAGCGGACAGGTTCGTTTTTTATTGGGTTCTACTGCAAAAATGGGAGCCGGGACAAACGTGCAGGACAGACTGATTGCTCTGCACCACCTCGATGTACCGTGGCGTCCGTCTGATATTGAACAGCAGGAGGGGCGTATTTTGCGGCAGGGCAACAGGAATCCAAAGGTTAAGATTTTCCGGTATGTGACAGAGGGAACATTTGACAGCTACTCATGGGTGCGACACGAAGTCGCTTAATTTAACTGTTTGGCGGTAATTCCGACCAAACCATCCATTCCGTTGGATGAAGCCAATATCCCCGGCTTTGCCAGTAATGGCATTGTTCGGAAGCGGATATAAATGGAACCCTATTTGGAGCAAATCCCGTGAGGGAGAAGCAAAACTGCCAGCTACAAGGCGGTTAGGGTGCAGGCTTTCTGATAGCATGGTTAATTAACTGAATCACCGTAAGCTTCGTTAAGGCTGAACAAGCCAAAGTAGCTGACAGGCTTGAACCAAAAGGTGTGCAGTTGGATATTCCTCTCCACGATAGGAATACACGGACATAAGACTGCCGGAGTAGAGGTGGAACCTAAACTATCAATGATTGTTGATTAAGTGGAACGTGTCAAGCCCGTATTCTCGCCTGCAAAGGCAAGTGGACCGTAAGGGAAGCCGTTGGGAATGCGGGTAAAGGATTGCGGAGGAAGCGAATGCCGACCTTGTAATGAGGACGGATAGGGGTTCAAAATTTGCCCCACCCGAAAGGGGAGCAGAATTCCGCATGGTGCTTAATTACGAGAGAGTTTATAGAATTTTTGAAAGGAGTAAGGCAAATGAACATGAAAATGTGTGCGACTTCTGACGTTGCAAAGGCATGGGACAGCATCGACTGGAACAAAGCGAATGCATACGTTAAAAAACTGCAAATGCGTATCGTAAAGGCTCATCAACAGGGCAGAACCGGCAAAGTAAAGTCTTTGCAATGGCTGCTTACACACTCTTTCTACGGACGTGCTTTAGCTGTAAAAAGAGTAACGAGTAATAAAGGCAAAAAGACAGCAGGTGTAGACAAAATCTTATGGTCTACTCCCAAACTGAAATATGAAGCAATTCTCAGCTTAAAACGCAGAGGCTATAAACCATTACCGTTAAAGAGGGTATATATCCCGAAAAAGAACGGAAAAATGAGGCCGCTCAGTATCCCATGTATGAAGGATAGAGCGATGCAGACATTGTACAAATTTGCACTGGAACCGATTGCGGAAATCACTGCTGACCCTAACTCCTATGGATTTAGAGCAAAGAGATGTGTACAGGATGCAATCGAACAGTGCTTTACCTGTCTGAATAAAGCAAAATCCCCTAAATGGGTGCTGGAAGGAGACATTAAGGGCTGTTTTGATAACATCAGTCACGAATGGATACTGAACCATATCCCAATGGACAGAGATATTCTGCGAAAATGGTTAAAAAGCGGGTATGTCGAGACCGGAAGATTATTTCCAACAGACCTCGGCAGCCCACAGGGTTCGGCTATCTCACCAACTATCTGCAACATGGTGTTGGATGGTCTGGAAGTCCAGATTAGGAAGAAATACCACAAAACTAAAAGGGATGGAAAAGCATATTTTCCAAAAGTGAACTTTATACGTTATGCTGACGATTTCATCGTCACAGGCGAAAGCAGAGAGCTTTTGGAAGCAGGTGTTCTCCCGATTATCCGGGAATTTTTATCAGAGAGAGGATTGGAACTGTCAGAAGAAAAGACAGTGATTACCCATATCGAAGATGGTTTTGATTTTCTCGGATGTAATATACGGTGGTATAAAGACAAGCTTCTTACAAAACCATCCAAAAAGAACTATAAAGCCATTGTGAATAAGATACGGGGGATTATAAAGCAAAATCCATCTATGAAGCAGGAAGATTTGATAAGAAAGTTAAATCCGGTCATCAGAGGATGGGTAAATTTCCAAAAGTATAATGTCTCCTCGCAGGCGTTTGACAGGTTTGATTTCGATGTATGGAGATGTCTGTGGAGATGGTGTAAACGTAGGCATCCGAAGAAAAGCCACAAATGGATAGCAAAGAAATATTTCAGGAGAGTCGGCACAAGGAACTGGACATTCAGTGTAAATATGGCAGACTCATTTGAATTACATCTGATATATGCTACTGATACTAAAATAGTAAGGTGGCTGAAAACAAAATCAGAAGCGACACCATTTGATGAGCGTTTCACAGAATATTTTGAGGACAGAAACACAAAGAGAATGCTTCGAGAAATCAATGGAAGGAAAAAATTAAATGCACTGTACAAAATGCAGAAAGGCATTTGTCCGCATTGTGGTGAACCTATCACAGTGGAACGGGGATTCCGAATCCATACGGAAGTGGGAGCAGATTTTAAAGAAACGAATGTCTTATTACATGCTGATTGCCACAGAGAACTTCATTACTCGAAAAATGTTGATGAACTGGTTCTGCTAACGCAGGGCTTATAAGTGCTTGAGCCGTGTGAGGGGAAACTCTCACGCACGGTTCTTAGAGGGGAAAGCGGTAGTAATACCGCTGACCTACTCGACCAGCTTATCGAGAATAAGCAGAAATTTATCGGTCAGATTATGACAAGCAAATCTCCGGTGCGAAGTTGTGAGGATGTGGACGAAGCAGCACTTTCTTATGCAGAGGTTAAGGCTCTGGCAACGGGGAATCCCTATATAAAAGAAAAGATGGATTTGGATATTCAGGTCAGCAAGCTGAAACTGATGAAAGCCAACCACACCAGTCAGAAATACCGTCTGGAGGACAACATTGCAAAGCATTATCCACAGCAGATAACCATTCTGAAGGAGCGTATCAGTGGCTTGCAGGCAGATATTCAGACTGCAAAAACCAATCTCCCAGCAGATAAGGAGTTTTTCTCTATGAGGGTCGGGAATAAGGTCTATACGGATAAAAAAGAAGCCGGAACTGCACTTGTGGAGATGTGCAAAGAAATCAAGAGCGTTAATGCTCCGGCAGTCATTGGAGAGTATGCAGGCTTTAAAATGGCGGTGTCCTTTGATTCCTTTAACCATAAATTCGTTATGAACATCAAAGGACAGCTCAGTCATAATCTGGAGATTGGTGTTGACCCGCTGGGTAACATTTCCCGTATCAACCATGCGTTGGAAGCCATGACAAAGGAACTGGCAGAAGCATCCACAAAGCTGGAGAATGTGGAGCGTCAGCTTGAAACAGCGAAGGTAGAGGTTACAAAGCCATTTGCACAGGAAGCAGAGCTTTCAGAGAAGTTAGACCGCCTTTCTGCCTTAAATGCCCTGCTCAATATGGACGAAAAGGGAGATGACGGAATAGGTATGGAAGATGATAAATCGGAACTGGGTACTGAGCAGGTGGCAGATACCAGAAAACCGTATCCCATAGAAAATACCCGACATAATTATGCTGTGGAGAATGGAAATCCGCAGGGAATGAGGCTCACAGCAGCGATGGCGGATAAGCCGGCACAGAGGGTATCCTTGAAAGAAAAGCTTGAGACTATGAAAGTAAAGGCTGCGGGGAATAATATAGAAAATTCCGTGCAAAGAGATAAGGGGAAGGAGGAGTATTTGTAATTATTATATTTCTTTTTATGCAAATATGAAATATAATATTAGTTCAAGGGAAATATAGTGATAGAGCGATTTGGAAAAAGCTAAAGAGAAATGGAGACAACGTAATACATAAAAATGGAAATTGAATTTGTCAGACACTGTCTGACAAATTCGGAAAGGATATATTATGAATGATTTAGAGCAGACAAATATGCTTCAGCCATTGGTGGATGAGATTGAAACAGCAGTTTCAAATGCCAAAAAAGAGATAGCTGAAAAAGTAAACAGTGTAATTACAGAGACGTATTGGAAAATCGGAAAATATATTGTTGAGTTTGAGCAGGATGGAAATGTTAAAGCAGCATACGGTTCAAAATTATTAACAACACTCTCGCATCAATTAACTTTGCGATTGGGACGAGGATACAGCCGCCCAAACCTCAACAATATGCGGAAGTTTTATCTTTGTTATGAGAATTGTCAGACGGTGTCTGACAAATTGACATGGTCGCATATTTGTGAGCTGATAAAGATTGATGATGAATTAGAAAGAAGTTTTTACGAAAAAGAATGTTATAAGGAAAAGTGGGATGTAAGAACACTCAGGCGACAGATGGATTCCGCTTTGTTTCTTAGATTAGCTACAAGCAGAGATAAAGAAGGAATTCTGGCACTTGCCAGAGAGGGAATTACTTATGACAAGCCAGAGGATGTTATCAAGGATACTTACACATTAGAATTTTTGGGACTTCCGGAGAAAGAGCGTTATAGTGAGGAAGACTTGGAGCAGAAAATAATAGATAATCTCCAAAAATTCTTGTTGGAATTAGGAAAAGGATTTACCTTTGTGGGCAGGCAGTATCCCTTAACTGTAAACAATATTCATTACCATGTGGACTTGGTATTTTACCACAGAATTTTGAAATGCTTTGTGCTGATTGATTTAAAGAAAAATTCCGTCCAGCATATAGACATCGGTCAGATGAATATGTATATGGGGTATTTCGCAAAAGAAGAAAATATGGCAGATGATAACCCACCGATTGGCATTATCCTGAGTCATAACAAAGATGAACTGCTTGTAGAATATGCAACTTACGGTATGGACAGCAATTTATTTGTTTCAAAATATGAATTGTATCTGCCAAATCGCAATGAACTCCAAAAATTAGTGAACAATATTTTAGAGAAGGATACAGAAAAGAAAGAAGAGTAATAAAAAAGCAATCTAAAAAAGATGCAAATTGAATAGGCATATCGAAAAAGACAATCAGAGATGGTTGTCTTTTTTGCGTGGAAAAAAGAAAGGACAATCGAATTATGGAAGATAAAAATACCGTTTACATGAGTGAAAAGCAAAAAGTCAAAGAGATTACGGATAAGCTGGAAGCTGGTTTGAAAGAGCTTTTTGAGAGTGAAAAATATAAAAGCTATCTCAGTACCATGTCAAAATTTCATAATTACAGTTTTAATAATACGCTGCTGATTGCCATGCAGAAGCCGGAAGCTACGCTGGTGGCAGGTTATCAGGCGTGGCAGAAGAACTTTGAGCGGCACGTCAATAAAGGAGAAAAGGCAATCCGTATTCTTGCACCAGCTCCTTATAAAATCAAAGAGGAACGTGATAAGTTAGACCCTGTAACGGGAGAAATGATGTTTGATGAAAACGGTATGCCGCAGAAAGAGGAAACAGAGGTTACCATTCCTGCCTTTCGTGCGGTATCTGTTTTTGATGTATCGCAGACGGATGGCAAGCCTATTCCGGAACTGGAAGTGAATGAGCTGTTATCTACGGTGGAGGGATATGAGGATTTTGTCCAGGCGCTTATGAATATTTCTCCTGTTCCGATTGCATTTGAAGATATTCCCGGCGATTCCAAAGGGTATTTCAGTACAGCAGAAAAACGGATTGCTGTTCAGGAAAATATGAGCGAAAGCCAGACTTTGAAAACAATGGTGCATGAGGTGGCTCATTCCAGGCTGCATGATAAAGAAGTTAATCAGAGCATGGATATTCCGGTAAAGGACAGGAATACAAAGGAAGTGGAAGCGGAGAGTGTGGCTTTTACAGTGTGCCAGCATTTCGGTATAGATACATCCGATTATTCCTTTGGATATATCGCAGGCTGGAGCAGCGGCAGGAATATGAAAGAGCTGAAATCTTCCCTTGATACAATCCGAAAGACAGCTTCAGAACTGATTACAGGCATTGAGGGGGCAATGCAGGAGCTTCAGCTTAACCGGGAGATGGAGCAGGAACATGGAAAGGAAAGCATTCTGCTGGTACATAACGAGGATTTTTCAGAATACAATCTTGTCAGTGTCCGTGGAATGGACAGTGCAGAACTTATATCCGCTCTTTCTACCATGAATGAAGAGGATAAATCGAATATATCATCTTATCTTGAAAGCAAAGGAGCATGGACTACCGAACTTGCTGACGAGCAGACGGAAGAAGCGGAGGAATATCATATTGATGTCCGCTATAACATGGATACAGACGAGCTTATTGATGTAAAGGAAAGAATGGAACACCCCATTGATACCAATTTATCTGTCATGGGGCAGGCAGAACAACTTATCAATCAGTTGGAAGCAGAAAAAAATATTTTCACGTCTGAGGAGCGAAATCTGATTGTAAATTATGCCTATAAACTTGATGATATGAATAAAACAAGGGAACTTGCAGAGAAACTGGCATATAGGGAGCAGTATGCCCAACAGGATGTGGCATTGACCATAATTGATGCAAAGGCGGAGATTGATGCCCTGCCTGATCCGATGATTGGTTTGTCGGAAATGAGGGAATATGGCTATCAATGGAATGAAATGCTGCCATTAACACAAGAGAAAGCATTGGAATTATTTGAACATGATTTGCCTGTATATTTGCTTCATACTGACGGTGCGGAATCATTGGCAGAAAGCAGGGAGCGTATAGAAGAGCATGAAGGTATCTTTGGGGTTGAAAAGGAAACATGGAATAAAGCATTGAAACAGCAGACTAAGATTACACTTATCTTAATGGACGAACAGGAGCGAGAATATACATACCCGTATCCAGTTGTGGCTGTCGATATAGAAGAAATGGGTGGGGATAGAACTGCGGTATTCAAGACCTCAGAGCCTATTTCAGATACTGATGTGGCAGAAATTCATAATGCTTTTTATGGAACTGATTTGGAATTTGAAATAGAAAAAGAATTAGGTATCACATGGGTGGAATCTATTAACTATGAGGACGGATCTGTTATTACACCTGAAATGGCAAGAAAAGAGCAGCTCCTATATGCTAGTACTGATAAATATGGAATTTATCAATTAAAGCCTAATCCGGAATTAGATTCCTTACGTTTTGAGGGGACGGAATCCTTAAAGCGTATGGGCATTACAAAAGATAATTTTGATGCAATTAAACCAGAGAATTATACACTTTTATATGTGGGCGAATTATCTGAACTGCAAAAAGAGACGCAGGGGGCAACTTTAGAGGCAATCTTTGAAAAATTCAACCTTGACCACCCAGAAGATTTCAGAGGACATTCGCTATCTGTCAGCGATATAGTGGTGCTTCATCAGAACGGACAGAATACGGCTCATTTTGTGGATTCTTTTGGATATACGGAAATACCGGATTTTTTACGGGAGCAGACACCGGAAAAGGAAGAAATGCAGGACACTTCTGGACACAATGTCCAAAAGACAGAACCGGAAATAGATGGAGATGAAATCATTGATCTTGGCGATGAAACAGAACAGGTGCTTGCGGAAATGAAAAAAACTTTGGAAAGTGAACAGGAAACAGAACTGGCATTTTCTATTGCAGACCGTTTTATCAGCATTCAGGAAGTGGATGGCGGTTATGATTATTCCATTATGGGAGCTGATTATAAGGAGATTGACGGAGGAATTTATGATAATCCTGATGTGACGATAAGGGAAGCCTTGCATGATATTTTAGAGGATTTGAAGTCACAGCCGGATTACAATGGTGCAAAAGGAAATATCCAAAGAGAAGATGAACTGATACCGATGGATTATGATGGACTGATGGAAAAAGCAGAGGAAGCAAATCGTATTATTCCGGAGAGTACACCAAGCAGTGTGGTGGCAGATTTTAAGGCAAAGACCGGGGAATTATTCCACGATATTAGTGAAATGAATCCGGAAGAAATCGAGGAAACTGTGAAATGCCATGTGCAGGCGAAGATTGAAGAGTATGATATTAATGCAACAATCGTGGATGTTGCTGTAACAGGAAGCAGATGCAGGGGATTAGAGCATGAAGGTTCTGACCTTGATGTGGTGGTGGAACTTTCCACAGCGGAACGGGAGGACGATTTATTTAATGCCTTTAATGAGGATGGACTTCATATCGGAGAAGTAAAAGTTGACATCAATCCAATTACAGCCCAACGAACAGGTACGCTGGAATCCTATCTGCCACAGATGGAAGAATATTTGGAGGGCGTCAGACAGGTAAGAGAGCAGGAAAAGGAGAGCGCAGAAGTAACTTTAACTGTTTCGGAATGTGGAGAATTTCATAATCTTGGTGAGTGTTATGAGAATATTCCTACGGTGGATGAAGCTATAGCAATCTGGAAGCAGATACCTTCAGAGCGGATGAATGGTATTCCGGCAATCGGAATCAATATCCTAGGGAGAGGGGCGGAACCCTTCGAGGATTACGAGATTGATGTTTTATCTGGAAAGAGGATTGACCTTGGGGTTTTGGACTATGTTCCTGATATTAAAAACAATCCGCAGGCAATGGAAGTCATTACGGAACTGGTGGCTAAATTGCCCGATATGGAGATAGATGGCGTGATGAGTGAAGAAATGGAAGCAAGAGTGTGGGAACTGCGTATGCCGGACTTGCCACAAGAGGAACAGCTTGCAGTAGAACTTGACCGACTTTCCTACGATTATGATACTGTACTGTATCACGATAGTACAAGAAATATGACCGAGAATGTATCAGAGCTTGCAGAATCCATAAAACAGGGCGATACCGGACATTTAACAACGTGGCTTGCAGACATTATTTCGGAGGGAGCTGTACCAGAGGAAATAAAACGAGCAACGGAGCTTCTGGAAAAACTGACAGAGTATAAGCCGCTTGCCAAGATTGAGGAGGCAGAAGAACAGAATTATAATATGATTGATAATGTGCTGAATAATGGTGTTGGGGAGAAAGCCCAAAGGGAAGAAAATAAGAGAATGGAGGAGAAGCCTACGGTAAGGCTTTCCTTAAAATCCCGTCTTGCGGAGAAAAAATCACAGGTAGAAGGGCAATCGAAAGAACATGATGTTCAAGAAAATGAAAAGAAAAGTCAGAGGGAGATGTAAGTGATGAATAAGAGATTTACCGTAGAAGAGAGTAATTTAATCAGTATTTTTATGGAAGAAGGTATAGATTCAGATGTGGGAGGCAGAAAAAATGTCATAAATGGTATCAATAAGACACTGAAACATCTGGAGGATGATGAGATGGTTGAATTGTCATTATGTGTCCTTGCAAAATTAAAGGAATTGACGGATCATGAATTTATGAAGATGGAGTTTGTAGCGGCAGAGTAACATCAAACGTAAGGCAGAACATGGCTTTTGGTGGCTGTGTTCTGTCTTTTTGAATAAGAACTTGACTGATAAATATTACGGGTGTAATATTTATAACGAAAGGGAGTAAATTTTTTTGCTTCAAAATCTTACACTTGTAATATATAAGCGTAGTACATTGATACGAATAAGAAATGGAGGTAACGATGAAGGCAAAACATAGAACCAAAAGAATACAAAGATATAGAAAAATGTTGGGCATTATAGTGTTAATGTTAACAATTACTTTGATTGGAGTAGTTGTGAGTGCAACAGTATTATATAAAAGAAAAAATGCGTGTAAAACACCAGATACTATCTTAGTAGAGTATATGATGCATATTCCAAAACAAGAATACGAAGAAATGTATGCAATGATTGATTTGGAGTCATCTGGATATATCAGTAAGGAAGATTTTCTGAAGAGAAATTCCACTATTTATGAGGGAATTGAAATGCAAAACATGTCGATAAAAAATGTCGAGTATGTGGAGGAAGATAAAAAAGTAACATATTTGACTTCGTTTGATACAGTGGCAGGAACTATCAGCTTTGAGAATGAGGCATTTTTTATAAATGGAGAAGAAGGATATAAATTGGTTTGGGATGATTCCATGATTTTTCCTAATCTGACTTCTGCAGATAAAGTAAGAGTTTCTACTACACAGGCAGAGCGAGGAGAAATTCTGGATAGGAACGGACGTGTCCTTGCAGGAAAAGGTACAGCATCTTCAGTTGGAATTGTTCCGGGCAAGTTGGAAAACAGAGAGGAAGCAATCGCACAGATTGCAGGACTATTGGAAATCACAACGGAAGCGATAGAAAAGAACCTGTCTGCAAAGTGGGTAAAGGATGATTCTTTTGTACCTATTAAAACGATTCCAAGAGTGGAAGAAATTGAGTTAATGTCTATCAGTCCAGAGGAAGAAGTTTTAAAGGAGAAAGAAAGGCATGATAAGTTGCTGGAGATTCCCGGAGTGATGATATCTGATGTTGAAGTGCGTGAATACCCATTAGGGGAAGCCGCTGCGCATTTGGTCGGGTATGTTCAAAGCGTTACTGCGGAAGATTTAGAGGAACATGCAGGAGAAGGTTATACAGCCAATAGTGTAATCGGCAGAAGCGGAATGGAGGGCTTGTTCGAGAAAGAACTGAAAGGCCAGAACGGTTGCAGGATTTACATTGTAAATTCGGAAGATAAAGAGAAGGAGGAACTGGCTTGTATCCTGGTACAGCATGGGCAGGACATCCGGCTTACGATAGATACTGATTTGCAGGTTTCCTTGTACGAACAGTTTAAGGAAGATAAAAGCTGCTCGGTAGCCATAAATCATTATACCGGAGAGGTATTGGCTTTGGTCAGCACACCGGCTTATGACAATAACGATTTTATTATGGGATTATCGAGTGAGCAGTGGACTGTACTTAACGAGGACGAGAATAAGCCAATGTATAATCGGTTCCGGCAAGTGTGGTGTCCGGGATCTACCTTCAAACCAATTATAGCTGCGATTGGTTTACAATCAGGAGCAATCGATCCAATGGAAGATTACGGGAACGTAGGATTAAGTTGGCAAAAAGATGCATCGTGGGGTTCATATCATGTAACAACGCTTCATGCGTATGAACCAGTCATTTTAGAGAATGCCTTGATTTATTCTGATAATATTTATTTCGCAAAAGCAGCATTAAAGATTGGATCGGATGAGTTGGAGAATTCTTTGATACGGCTTGGTTTCAATGAGGAACTACCATTTGAGATTAAGATGGCAGAATCTCAGTATTCCAATACAGAAGGCATTGAAACTGAAATACAGTTAGCTGACAGCGGTTACGGACAAGGACAGATTTTAGTGAACCCGTTGCATATGGCATGTATTTATTCTGCTTTCTGTAATGAGGGAAATGTAATAAAGCCTTATTTGGTATATCAGAATGAAGCGGAAGTTGAGTATTGGATTCCGGGTGCCTTTTCTAACGAGACAGCAAGTCGTGTATTGGAAGGAACAAAGAAGGTTGTGAATGATTCTAATGGAACTGGATATGCAGCCCATCGAGATGACATTCTTTTAGCAGGAAAAACAGGTACGGCAGAAATAAAGGCATCGAAGGATGATACTTCGGGTACAGAATTAGGATGGTTTGCAATTTTTACAGCAGAAGATACGGAATGTCCTATATTGATTATCAGTATGGTAGAAGATGTGAAAGGAAGAGGAGGAAGCGGATATGTTGTTAAGAAAGACAGTCTGGTTCTGGAAGAGTGGTTTAGCAGTCATTAGTTTTGTACTGATGTTTAGTATTTC
Organism: Roseburia hominis A2-183; assembly: GCF_000225345.1. NCBI lineage: Bacteria > Bacillati > Bacillota > Clostridia > Lachnospirales > Lachnospiraceae > Roseburia > Roseburia hominis. Next base: position 3,273,756 of record NC_015977.1, on the reverse strand, counting down.
GGGGTGTAGCGATACACCACCGGAAGAAGATACAGTTTCGGAAACAGTAATTGATGTTCAGGACGTTTCAGAAGAAGAACAGGAGAATGAAGAAGAAATTATAAACATCTGCATAGATCTTTATGACAAGGCAGCAGAGGAAAATAAGTTAGATGATTTGGAAATAATTCGGAGTATTGTAAATCGTCTTGGAGAAAACGAGTATCCTGCTGTTGACAGCAGAAATCAAGTGAATATGACGGAAGCGGAGCAGGTACTGGAATTTTGTGAAAAGGTGGATGCACAGGAAGAAGCAGATATAACGATTCTTGAAGTCGGCTATTTGGGCGGATTTGTAAAATACGATTTGCACACAAAAGACGGAAATGTAGATGTGGTCAGAAGCTATTATGGATACGAAAATGGAGAAATACAGAAAGAAGTTACTGGGAGGTATCAAGCAGAGTATTGGAATTATACAGAAGAAGGTTACCTGATGTTTTCTGGTGTCTGGTTTTCAGAAGAATTATACGTTCTTACATTGAGTGGAGCAGAGGAGCATACCGCATTACGAGTACAGCCATTGGATGAAACATATAGGGAACTGAGTCGGAAATATCTTCTTCCAATCAGCTTTGAACAGAATAATATGTTTATTGTGGATTGGAGTGAAGAAGATTTTGGGGATTTGAATTTCTATGATATGTATGACATTCTTTATCCAAAAGTGAATGGTCAGTATGTTCCTTATGTTGCAGATGACAATTTGTCAGTCAGTGCAGTTTATCGGATTCCAAAAGAGGAATTTGAAAGCGTTATTATGAAATATTTCAATATTGATAGTGAAACGCTGCAATCCAAAACTGTCTATGATTCGGAGGATTCGACCTATGAATACAAACCGAGAGGCTTCGAAGAAGTAGAGTATCCGGAATACCCATATTCAGAAGTAATCGGGTATACGGAGAACAGTGATGGAACAATTACACTTACTGCTAATGTGGTATTTCCATATTCGGGAAATTCCAAAGTATATGCCCACGAGGTTGTGGTTCGTCCTTTGGAGGATGGCGGGGTACAATATGTATCCAATCGAATTATACCCTCCGAGGATAATTCTGAGGAAACATGGCATACGCCACGGTTGACGTTAGAAGAATGGGAAGAATTATACGGAGGCGAATAATGGAAGATGTGAAATGGCTGCTTAGAAGATGTGGTCTTCCGATTTTGCTGCTGTTGATTTTCGTAATAGCCGGAGTGGTCTGTTGGGGAGAACTGCATACAGAAAAGCAAAAGGTGGCAGAAGAAGTATGGGAGCCACCTGTAGAAATCGAAAATAGCGAAGCAGAAACAGAAGAAGCCGAGAATGCGGAAACTTCCACAGAGTCAGCATATTGGTTTATTCCGCAAGCCAGTGATGATCTCCTTACAGAAGAGGAGAAGGAGCAACTGCAGAGTACGGTTTTGTCAGCAGCAGAATCGGTCAGAGAAATCTATAAGGATATTGTAATTGCAGATGCACCAAGCTACTCTTCCGGTATTGGCGAATTTACCAAAGAGCAGAGGAAAGCTGTGGTGGAGCAATTGGGCAGAACCGGTCTGGTAAGTGTTGAAGAAGATACTGCTATGCAAAATCATGAAGCAATCGAAGCATTTTATGCAGATTACCTGGATGGACAAGACTCGATGGTTACGGTATTTGAAGTACAGAGAGATGGGCTGATTGGAGCAGTTACCTTTATCTATCGGAAAGGTGAGTTGCAGACCTATTACATAGGAATTCGGTGGAGAGAAGGTGGTATGCCAGAAATACAGGGAACTTCGGTAAGTAATGTGGCTGAGATTAAACTGACCGAAAAAGGATATTTTATCTACGCATATGAATATGTGATTGCACATGCAAGTTTGAGACAGTATTGGAGAATAGAACCGCTACCAGAAGACTGCCGGGAATTAACGCAAGAATACATATCAGGACTAAGTTATGTGAATTACAATCTGCTCGTTACCGATTGGGATAGCAGCAATGTGGAGGACATTCTGATGCCTTGTATGTATGAAGATGTTTATAGGATTTCTACGGGGGAAAATCTGAAAACTGAGGGTTGGAAGATTCCGGCAGAGGAATATGAAAGGATAATGACTACTTATTTTCCGGTATCGGTAGAACAGTTGAGAGAGCATTGTGGATATGATGAGGGCAGCAATAGCTATGAATATGAGATGATTTATGCCAGTCCATACCCACCTTTCGGAGAAGTAGTTGACTATACCCAAAATGCGGATGGAACGATTACACTTATCGTGGATGGAGTATGGCCGGATTATAATTCTGATCTCGCTTTTCGGAATACGGTTGTGGTCCAGCCATTTGAAGACGGAACTTTCAGGTATCTTTCCAATTCTATAGAACAAATAGAGTTGGAACTGCCGCCAATAGCAAAAGCACATTAAATTTGCTTTGAAAGAAAGGATGATATTATGGCATTAAAGAAAAAAAGCATTTTGCTGATTATGGCATTTCTGATTGGATGCTTCGTATGTGCCTGTGGAAAAGAAGATAGTATTGTGGATGAATCTCTTGTGGAAGATACGGAAGATGTATCTTCCACGGAGGAGATAAAAAGTGCCGAGGAAGAGGCTGCAGAACAATGGGAAAAGGGCTACGACCTTCCGTTAGATGAACAGGAAAGGGAAGAAGCTGAGACTGACTGTAAAAAGCAGATGGAACTTTATCTTGACATTTATGAAACTGCAGATAAAGGGATAGCATCTAATGTTGCTTTGGATGATCAAACAGTTTTGGAAATGCAGAGGAAGCTAAAGGATGCAGGATGTCCGGTTACAACAATGGTAACATATTCTAACATGGAGAATTATGAAAGTGTTGACAGTTTTCTGAAAGAATGTATGGAAGGGAAAAGTGGTTCTGCAGTAATTTATGAAGTCCACAACGATGGTGGATTGGGCAGAATGAAATTCATTTTTGATGGAACAGATATGTATGTTGTAAGTGCAAAAGGAATCTGGAATGCTGATAATAAGCCGGGGATTTCATACATTTCCTATACAAGACTAAAAGAGTGGAAATATACAGATAAGGGATGGTTCTGCTACGAGTTGTGTGTGCCGGAGCCACCGGAGGTCAGTGAAATTGTGGATGGAAGCAGCGTGATTAGAATAAAACCTATGACAGAGGAACAGCGAGAGATGTCTGAGCGCCTCGTCTTGGGACTTGGATATCAGGGACAGAACCTTTTGTGTTCCAACTGGAATACGGAAAATATGAGTGAATTGGATTATAACGGAATGTTTGAATATCTGTATGGAATGAAATATGGAGAAAAGTTCAATTCCGAAGATTATCCAAATGGTATTCCAAAAGAAGAATTCGAAAGTCTGATTATGGAATATCTTCCGATAACAGCGGAGCAGATACGAGAGTACGCAGTATTTGACGAGGAAAACCACACATATGATTGGGCTCGATTAGGATGTGGAAATTATGCACCTACTTTCTTTGGAACTTCTTTGCCAGAGGTCACGGATATCAAAGAAAATGATGATGAGACAGTCACGTTAACGGTGGAGGCGGTTTGTGATATGGTTATTTGCGATGATGCAGTCATAACCCATGAACTTACGGTAAGGTTTGCAGAGGATGGCAGTTTTCAGTATTTGGGGAATAAAATCCTAAATGACGGAATTATGCAGATACCCGATTATCAATACCGAATTAAAGAATGATTTGATAATAGTTGTGTTTTGTGGTAATCTTACAGATGTAAGAAAAGGAAGGAGGACACATGAAGAAATTAAAACTAGTTGGAATATTGGCAGCAGTTGTATTAATAGGCGGTGTGATTTCAATTCCGCTTATAAATAACCACACTGCTTATAAAGTGGAAAAGAAATTATGTGAAACACCACTGCCAGAGAAAACGGAATTGATAGAGTCAATATCACGGGCAGGGAAGCTGACAGGTAACGGAAATGGAATGCAGTATTTCGGAGCAATTCTAATTCGAAGTGACTTGTCTTTGGAAGAATTGGATGCTTACTATTCAAGGTACAGAAGTAATGAGTGGGAATGTTTGGTGAAAATTCAGGAAGGGCAGTCCATTGAGGGGATTGATCACGGGACACTACAATTTGCGGAAGAAATAAAGGACAGGGGTTATTACATTGTATATTCTTGGGGAAGTGAAAATTCTCTATTGGATGAATTGGATATACGTGGACACTAAAAACGAGATGGAGACAAATTATGAAGAAAATTTCTAATATATGTGGTTTTATTGGAATTGCTATATATGCGGTGCTGATGATTCGCATTTCAAATCTATGTCAATACGGTGGGACGAAAGTGGACTTGATTCCAATATTGATTTTGGGTGTTGTTCTTATAGCAACAATCATTTTTGGAATTGTTAGCAGTAGAAAAGAAGAAAAAATTGAAAAAGGTAAACTGTTCTGGGGAAAATGTATTGTAGTTGTTGCCCTGACCATTTTGTTTGGAGGCAGGATTATTTATTCGGCAATCCCTTATAATGGTGCATTGTCATGGAAGATTGACGAATGGCGTAACCAAAAGAAAATTGAACTTACTCATACCAACTTCTTTGAGACAGGTGTAGAAGGAATCTTGGAAGACATTGAGACAGAGTTGGATTTACCGGATGAACTTTATGTTCAAAATAAGTTCCAGCTTTCCTTTGACAAAGATGGTGAAATTCAGAGTATTTATACTTATATGTATGGAAGATATGAAAATGGAGACGAAAATACATTCCTTATTGACTATGATGTGGATGCAGATTCAAAAATGACTGTGTGTATTAATGGAGTTGCGAGCAAATCTTACGATGATGACATGAGATTACAGCCGATGCTTGAAATTTTGAAAAACGCTGATTACAAAACAAGAGTAAATAACTGGGCTGTGGAAGGATATGCAGACGATTATGAAATTCTCTATTATGGCAAGCGGGAATTTAACACAATGGAAGGATTTGTATATCTTCAAGGTGATGTGGATGGTGACGGAGTGGACAACACAGACAATGCCATTTATTCGGAACTGAATGGTGGAGCTGTTTATGGATATGAAGTCTCGCTTCATATTCCAAGTGAATCTGAGGTGACTCCGGTACGTTATTTTATGGAACCGGAAGTGATTCCGTTAGAAACTATCATCGACAGGGAGGAAGAGCAGACTATTGATGATGCTAAAGAAACAGAATCCTGGTATGTAGATAATTCCAACGGTTCTGTATATTACTGGTTGTCTGAGAATAAAGAAATTGGATGGAGATTAGTAGTTACTGATGCGGCAGCAGGAAGCCGTTATTATGAATTGGAAAAGTCATCAGATGGTGGTGAAACATGGAATGTGATAAATGCCAATCCGTTTAACAACAAGATTGGCGTGGCACTGGGAATAGAATTTTACGATGAAAATCTTGGTGTGATTGGTATGACAGGCGCTTCACAGGATGCCTCAACTTTATATGTGACATCAGATGGCGGAGTTACTTTTACACAGATGGAATTTCCAATGGAAGAGGTTACGGAACTGCCGGATATTGCTGATGAACTAGGATACACAATCGCAGATTATGATTACGCAGAGATGCCACAAGTATCCGATGGACAATGGACTGTAATCATCAAGGCAGAATACAGCAGTTACGGAGGCTTGAGATTTACATCTAACGACAATGGAAAGACATGGATGTATGAGGGATTAAGTACAGGCGAAGGTGATTTACAATAAGAAATAAAAGATACGAATAGTGTTAAAACACAAAAAATCGGGTAAAAGATTGTACGACTGACTATGACCTTTACCCGATTTTATTATGTTTTATTTCCAGATATTCATGTCTGACAAGATAGACATGGTTATTTCAGTTGCGTTGCCTCCGGTAGCATCGCTGTCTGCACTAATGTTGGTGGCAAAAAAGTATGTATTATCTGCAGTTTCGATATAACCGATGAACCATCCGTTTACATCCTGTCCATTAACACGGCCAGTTCCGGTTTTTCCGTAGAATGTTCCGGCATCGGAAGCTGAAAGGCAGATGGCATCTTTTACTGCATTGATATTTTCAGGGGCGAAGCCGAAACTGTTATTCTGCAGCTTGGTTAAAAGTTCGACCTGTTCTATTGGAGAGATTTCCAAGGAGGATTCCATCCAATAAGAGGAGAAATCGCCACTCATGTTTTCGTTACCATATCCGATTTCTTGAACATAGCTGTAAACGTCAGAGGTTCCAAGCTGTTCGTCTACTGCTTGAAAATACCAATTCACAGAGGAGTTCATTGCAGACTGTAAGGTCTGATCTGCGTTCCATGCTTCAAATGGATAGGTTTCTCCATTCCATGCAATGAACGAATTTTCTGGTGTAATGACGCCTTCTTCCAATCCGAACAAAGCATCGTATATCTTGTAGGTGGAGTTTGGAGCAACCCGTAAGGTGGCATGCTCCATGTCATGTATACTCCATGCATCGTTTTCCAAATCGTATAAAACAAAGCTGCCTTCGTATTCTCTGAAGTATGTGGAGAGGTCTACATAGGAAATATTCTCAGAAGAGGAATCCCATTGGTAGTGGCTTCCATCTGCTGCGTATGTAGAAATAAAAGGTGCGAATCCAAGGAGAAGGACAGCAGTCAACATGAATGCAGTCATACCTTTTACTCTTTTTATAAATGTCGGCTTCTCATAAGATGCAATGTTGATAATTCTCCGTTTCATCTGCTTCATGTTTCCACCAAGACCGGCGGCAAACGGAAATGGAGTAAGTGAAATCTTTTCCGCAAAATTGATCAGTGTATTACCATAATCTGCATAATCATCCTCCTCAAGCATCTTTAAAACAGAGGTGTCACAGGCAACCTCTCTGTCATTACGCATTTCTTTCAGAGCATACCAGACAAGAGGATTGAACCAATATATTACTCCGGCAAAGTTCATTAGATAGTTGGCAATAGCATCTTTGTGCTTATAGTGCTGTAGCTCGTGTAACAGCATGTATCGCATGTCCGATTCGTTATAATCTGAGATGAGATGAATCGGCAGATAAATACAAGGTTTCAAAAGCCCCACAATAATCGGAGATTTCAAAAATGCAGTACTGTAAACATGGATATTTCTGTTAATTCCCATTTCTTTCATACATCGATGATATAGTTTTCGGACTTCCGGGTTCTGAAGGGGAAGTGCAGATTTTTTCAAGTTCTGTAAGCGGATAGAGGACTTGATTACCAATATAATCATTGCAAGGATGCCTACAAGCCATATTCCAAATAGTATGTATCCGATGCTGGATGGAGTCTCACTATTTACCGAAAGGGCAAAGTCATTCATCCAGTCTGCATTTCCGGCTGGATTGATCCCAACAGCTTCTCCTATGGCGGTTCTGGTGCCAGAAGTAGGAGAACTTTTCAGGCTACTGAGCCACGAGAGGATTTGCGGAAACCCAATTAAACGGAACGGTATAAAAGGAACTACCAACAATCCAAGTAGCAGGAACCATAGATTATACTGCATCCGGCTGGATAGGTTGACTTTGAATATCCGCTTGGCTATCAAAAGAATTCCGATGATACCGCTGATAAATACATTGCATATTAAAAAGCGTATCATAAAATCAGCCATGTTAATTACCTCCTTTTTTTGACCTCTTGGAAAGAAGAGAGCGGAGAGTGTCTATTTCCGTTTCGGACAGTCTGTCATTTTCTATATATGCAGACAGCATGGCAGTGATGTCTCCATCGTAGTATCGTTCTAGAAAAGAGTTACTTTCCTGACCGATGTATTCACTTTCTTTCACAACTGGAGTGTAAACAAACACCCGACTTTGTTTTTCATAAGTCAGAACGCCCTTGTTCACTAGACGTTTAATTAGAGTTTGTATTGTTTTTGGACTCCAGTTCGTAGTCTGTAATAATTTATCAGTTATTTCATTGGTGCTGATCGGCGCATGTTTCCATACGATTTTCATAACTTCAAATTCAGCTTCAGAAATCTGTGGTAAATCGCTCATTTCAAATCCCTCCTTAAATCTTACGGCTGTAATAAAAATATTATAGATGTTATTTGTGTAGTTGTCAATTTAAGAGAAAATAGATTGACTTGAAATCTTACTTATGTAATAATTCAAATATTACATAAGTAAGAATTTAAAAAAGGAGTGGAATCAGGATGATTGAAATTGTAAATAAAGTGCTTTGAAAATAAGAAAACCAATAGAGTCACAAGGAGTCTATTGGCATTCTTACAGAGTTGGATGGTCTTGCTTGTGCAGCAGATCAAGCAGATAACGAACCATAGGCAATAAATCCGCAGCCTCCTGTTCCGTGCAGTCATTCAGCAGGGTCAGGAGTTTTTGGAGATTTGGCTGTTGGTTTGCGTTGGCTGGGTAGAAAATCTTATCGGCGGGTATCTTCAGATATGTAATCAAAGGATACAGCTTATCATATTTGGGGTTACCACGTCCGGCTTCAATATTTAGTATGGTGCGGGTATCCATATTAAGAGTTTCAGCCAGCTTTTCTTGTGAAAGTCCGAGTTCGGTACGGGCTTCACGCACTGCAATGGCAAGAATTTGTTTTATGTCATGCATTATAATTCACCTCGATAGTAGTTTACAATACCTATTAAAACGAGTGAATTGCAATAGAATACAGTGTAGATATGGAGTGTAATACATGGATGTAAAGTATGTGAAAATACATAGAAAAAGAATAGTGAAAAGTTTTGAGATAGCAGCATATTACACACTAAGGTGTATCGCAAAGAAGTATAAAACTTCAACGCGATACACCTTTTTTGTGGGGAAATCAGAGCGTTGTAAAGTCTTTTTCCGGTTTGCGGTTTGTGGTCTGTTCCTGTCCCGGAGTCCGGTCAAGATACTGGTTCAGATTATCCAGTTTTCGGTTGAGAGCCTGTATGTCTTTTTCAGCAGATTTATAGGTTTTCTGCAAGGCTTCTTTCTTGGCATACAGAGCATTGTAATCATTACGAAACTTATCAATATCAAAATGTTTTAAGCTGATTCCAAAGCGTTTCAGCATATTTTCTGCACCGTCATGGAGCAGGAGTTCTGTTTCATGGTGGCGGAGATAAGCGTCAGGGTCTTTCGATTTCCGGTAACGGATGTGATAGATATGATTGCTCTGATATTGTTCAGCGTATTTCAATATCTGTCCTAAATCCTTTAGCTGACGTTCTGTTTCCACAAGACTGTTCCGTGCGGTTTTTGCAAGAACAGACTTACTTTCAATCTGTTTTTCAAGCTCGATGATAGAACCTGCTTTACTGTAACTGCTGGCAGCGATTTTGAGATTTTCAATCGCTGCCCAATGCTGCAGACCGGGGCTTTGCGTGAACTTTTCTTCCGAGGTGTCAATGAGCGTTCGGGAAGAATAATCCTTGATAAGAGGTTTTTTTCGGGCAGGGAATGGGACACGTTTTTGTGTCTGTGCTAAAGCCTTTGTTTCTACCCGTTCCTTAATCCGTTCTTTGGTGTATTCTGCACCCAAAGACTTTAAGCTGCCACGGACAAAATGCTCCCGGTCAAGGGGGCGGAAGGAAATGTACTTTAAGGCGTTTTCTCCAATGGTTTCGCCTTTGATTTCATAACCTTTTGCCCGTATCAGCTCCATGCACTGTTCATATGTATCAGCGTTTTGAATTGCTTCATCAATGTCCTGCTTGAGCTTGATTTTCCACGAGGTGCCATTTCTGCCGGATGTCCATTCTTTATAACTTTTACCACGCTGGTTTGTGGGAGAAATGACGGATAACTGATGCTTGGAACACAGCTCATCATTCAGGCGGCGAATGTGGTAGTAGGTCTGTTTACAGTCATGATATTTTTCGTGATTCACATTATCTGCGGCACAGAAAATGATGTGGTTGTGAACGTGACCTTTATCAATATGAGTGGAAACGATATAAGAAAATTTCCCCTCTAACAGCTTGTCGGCAAGCTCCACACCGATCTGATGTGCTTCCTTATAAGATACCTCTCCCGGAGCGAAAGCCTGTATCAGATGAAAGGCTTTGTTGGGGTCTGCCTGATTTGTTTTTGACAGAGCAAATTTGAAGTCAAAGGCAGCGGTTTCAGGACTGCATCCGAAGGAAGAAATGAGACTACTTTCATCTGTTTTTTGGGAATTACAGATATAGTTTACTGCCTTATGGACGGTTGCCTGGATAGCATGGATTTTTGTGATTGCCATACCTGTTTCATCAGCTCCTTTACTTCGTTTACATCGGCTTTATAGACATTGCCAGTAGCATTCATCCGCTTGGCAATCTGGTTCAGATTATTGCCGATACGGGCGAGCGTGGTGTTGTATTCCCGCAGGTGTTCGTAGTTTACATCGTAGACATAGCCATACAAAATCAGATGCCGAATAAATGCGGATTTGCTCTTCATGCCGGAGGCTTTCCATTTCTGATCTAAGATGTATTGCTCGTCATCGCTGAGATAGATTTTAAGTTCATTTTGTCTTTCTCGGTTTGCCATTGCAGTATCAGTCCTTTCCTTATTTGTATAAAAGATTTTCAAATATGCCGTAGCCGGCGGTTGTTTTTTGCTTTTAGGGGGACAGGGGGATATGCCCCATGCAAGCCAATTTCTGCAAGTTTTCACTTGGTAGAAATTTGCGGAAATGGTGCCTGTGAGGGAACACAGGCAGTGCTTGCTATTCTTCTGCAAATTACCCGTAGGGAATTTGCGTGTTGCGTGAGTATAGGCGAGCGGTTTGCAACACAGTAGGGCGTTACCGCCCTTGTTATGGATAGCGTTGATAATTCGACTTTGCAGTTGGGCAGAAGCAATAAAAAAACTGCCACGGTTCATAAGGGCATTGATTGCCCGTAAAAACTCCATAGCAGTTTGTGTGACTTTTTATGATTTTTGATTCTATCCATAATGATTTTATCAATGGGAAAGGGGAAAGTCAATGGCTGGAGAGAGATAAAAGATTTACAGAGAAATTTAGGGGAATAAGCAAAGATACTGCATATTCTGCATTTAAAATTAGAATTGGAAAACCAGAAGAGAGGGGGTGAAGCATGAATACCGTACATCGTAGAACGGAAATAATCAATATTCTTATTATCAGACGACATACAACAGCGAATGAATTGGCACAGGAATTTGGCGTTTCCATTCGCACGATACAGTATGATATTCAGGCTTTAACTCCGGTTTATCCGATTTATACAAAACAGGGAGAGAACGGAGGAATTTTTATAAGAGAGGATTACAAGCCTTATGCCAATTCGCTGACACCTATGGAAGTAGCTGCCTTGCATGAATTATATGATTGGACGGAGGGCATACATAAAAAAGTTTTATTTCAAGTCCTAAGAAAATATGGACCGGATAAATTACAACTTTGATCTTGTCATTCTGATAAAGCACATAATTTTTACAGAACCGTTCATAGCAGACGGAAGTGTGCTTATGTGCTTTTTAGGCTGACAATTTCAGCTTTGATTTTATCCAAAATGCAGACGATGTCTGCGATTGTACCTTGACAATTTCATAAACCAATGCGTACAGGACGTGTGGAATATGTGGAGCCGCTTTGAGGATACGCCATAAGACACCTGCTTTTGCCTTTGGCAGAGGTGGATACGAAGGAATATTGAAAGCAGATATTGAAGTTAAGGTGTGGAGCGAGAAATATCCGGCATAAATGTGTAGCAGTTACACGGAGGCGTTGATACATATTTTTGATAATGATACTTCCGGCTTAGTCCGGTCAGATAAGATGACGGTGCGATACCGATGTGGGTAGTGTAATGAGCTGCTACCTGTACGGATTTTTTAATATCTTCCAATAAAAGCATATTTGTTTGTTAAGTATGTTTTTATTGGCAGATATGCCATAACCATAGCAAGAGAAAAAGAACACACTTTGAAAAGGTAGGTGGAAGAATGCAGGCAAAAGTGAACACAAAAAATTTTATAAGGTATGACGAGGGTGCGGAGAGGTATTCTATGAGTAAACACAGCTTTATGAAATTGGCACAGGATGCTCGTGCTGTTTATAAAATTAACCGTATCACATTGGTAAACGTGAAGATTTTTGAGGAGTATTTGGAATCTTTTCGGGCGTAGACATGATAAGAAAGAGGAAAACGAATTATTGTATATCAAAAAGTATTTGACTTTTTGATATACAAGTAGTAAAATGAAGTCAGGTTATGAAAGGCAGGTGTTGACGGATGGCAAGAATGGGTAGACCTAAGTTAGAAAATCCGAGAAGTGAAGGTGTATTCATCCGTCTTACAAAAGATGAGCATACAGATATAACAGAGTATGCCAGCTCTCATGATCTGACCATAACACAGACGCTTGTTCAAGGATTTAGAAAGCTGCAAGAGCAGGATAATACCGAGAATGAGTAATGGCATTTGTGACCTCTTTCTTATATTGAGAGGAAGGTGGTACATAATGTCAATGTCGAGAAAAGATTCAAAAGGCAGAGTATTAAGGAAAGGCGAAAGTCAGAGGAAAAACGACGGAAGGTATATCTACCAGTACACCGATTCGACAGGTAAAAGGCGGGTCGTTTATTCAAATGACCTGTTGGAGTTAAGGGAAAAGGAAAAAGAACTTGTTCGCAATCAGTTGGACGGTCTTGAAAGCTATTGCAGTGGAAAGACAACTTTGAACTATGCATTTGACAGGTATATTTCAACGAAGTATGATTTGAAAGAACACACACGGGTAAATTATAAGTATATGTATAACCGTTTTGTCAGAGATACTTTTGGAAAAAGAATCATCAATGATATAAAGTATTCTGATGTGAAATTCTTTTATTGTTCGTTGATGAACATATTGGGGTTACAGGCGAATACATTGGATAATATTCATACGATTCTGCACCCAACCTTTCAGATGGCAGTTAGGGACAATGTGATACGCAATAATCCGGCAAGCGGTGTAATGGCAGAAATCAAAAAGGCGAATGGAAAGAATAAGGGCATAAGACACGCACTTACATTGGAACAGCAGAGAGCATTTTTGAACTATGTATCGAACAGTCCTGTGTATTGCCATTGGTTGCCACTGTTTACAGCACTTTTTGGAACGGGATGTCGCATAGGAGAAATGATAGGGCTGCGTTGGGAAGATTTGGATTATGAGAATAAAACCATTAGTATAAACCATGCGGCTATCTATCGAGTAATGGAGAATGGAAAGAGTGAATTTCATATTTCTTCGCCAAAGACAGAAGCCGGGATTCGTACTATTCCGATGATGCAGGCTGTAGAACAGGCATTTAAGGATGAATACGAAGCACAGAAAGAAACCGGTTTTAATGTGCAAGTGGTTGATGGTATGAGTGGGTTTATCTTTTGCAATAAAGACGGAATTATCCATAAACCCAGCGTAATCAACAGTGCAATCAAAAGAATTTACGAAGCCTACAATGCCGAAGAAATTATTAAGGCAAAACGGGAGAGCAGACGCCCGGTATTGATTCCTCATTTTTCGTGTCATCATATCCGACACACATTTTGCACCAGATTTTGTGAAAATGAAAGAAATCTGAAAGTGATTCAAAGTATTATGGGTCATGCAAATATTGAAACAACGATGGATATTTATGCGGAAGCAACAGATGTGAAGAAAAAGGAAGCAATTAAAGCTCTGGAAAATAATAGTGATATATTTTAGGAAGAAGTCCTTGCAAGGGGACGATTTCCAAGACAAACCTGACATCAAAAAAGTCAGAATACATCAAAATGACATTAGTTTGTTGGATTTTGGTGGACAAATATGGACTGGCGATATATAATGAAAATCGTGTAAAAAAGCGTTTATCAACTTATTTGGACTGTGGTGGATTAGCTTCGGTTATATTCCCGACAATGAAGTCTATTGATAAGTAAGAATGCAGGAAAATCAAGGGTTTCAGCACTTGGATGTACTAAAATATATAGTTGGTCAAGGGGTTTTGACCAAGATTTGACCAATTTTTGGCATAGTCAAAAAAGATTAGTACAGGTTAGTACAGATTGCTTAGTCTGAAAAATTAAAGATTGTATTACTTAGAGGACATTTTCTAAAGAAATTTAGAAGATGTCCTCTTTTTGCGTTATAGGAACAATTGAAATACCGAAAGGAGAATAGCATGGAACACACAAAGGCATATCAGGAATTTAAGAAGAATGGTAATACAAAGTTTGTAAGATATAGCGAAGGAGCAGAAATGTATCATATGGGCGTATCAAAGTTTATGCAAATGGCTAAGGATGCCAAAGCAATCTATAAGTTAGGTCAGTTAGTACTTGTGAATTTAAAAATATTTGATGAGTACCTTGAGACATTCCATATAGTTGATGATGAATTTTATAAGTAGGTGAAAAGGATGGTAACACAATTACAGCCAGATGTTAGGGCTTATCTTCATGGTGGGGAGGTAATAAAAAGATACATAAAGGTCGAAGAGGTGGCTTATGAATATGGATTTAGTGTTGAAGAAACTGAATATATAGCTAAGGCTGCAAGTTCTTTATATAAGCTTGCCCGTATTTATTTGGTAAAAAAGGAAAGGTTTGATGAGTTTATGAAACACATATATAAAGTGCCGGGAACAAATAAGCAGATAATCAAAAAGTTTGCGAAAATTGGAGAAGCTTCAATTATATACAGTATTGGCAGACATAGATTTATCGAGTTGGCTAGAGCAGCAGGTGCAACATATAAAATAAATGAGGGAACAGGGGGGGCTGTGCTAATTAATTTAGAAATATTTGATAATTATATGGAGCAATTCAGACAACCTGTAAGACCTTTGAAAGAGATGTTCAAGTGGCTATTTAAGAAGAAAGGATGTGCAAAACACATGAATAATAAGTTAGAAGTAATCGGCATTGATCATGGATGGTCAATGATGAAAACAATCTCTCAGGTATTTGTCACAGGTGTAAAGGAGATTACAACTACTCCGGCACTTTTCGGTGATGTACTTGAGTATGAAGAAAAGTTTTACAAGGTCGGAACTGTAAGGCAGGAAGTAAAGGATACAACTGTTATTTTAATTCTATGAAGCTAGCAATGGATAATGGAATCAGGTCTATTGCATTTCCTTCTATATCAACGGGAGTATTTAGTTTTCCGGTTGAGTTGGCAGCAAAGATTGCAGTACATACAGTAAATAGGTTCTTGCAGGATAATCCGGATTGTTTTGATCTGGTGGAGTGGGTGCTATTTGATACTCAGACTGAATCGGTGTATGAATCTGAGGTTGATAAAATATATTAAAGATTAATCGGTTTAAGATTGGTTAGATCTCTTTGTTTAAACCGATTATTAAACCAATTAGTACTCAAACTGCTATATAATAGGGGTTATGATTGGTTAAATAGGGTCAAATTCAACCAATTTGAAAAAAATGTCCTATTTCGTCCATAAATAGTATGTATATGGTATACTAGCTAATAGTAATGCGGTTTCAACCGACATTACATATTATTATGAGAAATTAATGCAAAGGAGTTACAATCAAATGGATAACAATGAAGTAGTAACAGAAGAAGTGGCAGCAGTTGTTGAAAATAATACAGGGATTGAGATTGAGCCATTATTTGAGGAATATGTTGATTTTGACACATTTTCAAAGTCAGACTTCCGTGTTGTAAAGGTAAAAAATTGTGAGGCAGTACCTAAGAGTAAGAAACTTCTTAGATTTAAACTTGATGATGGTACAGAGAATGAAAGAACTATTCTTTCAGGAGTACATGCTTTTTATGAGCCAGAGGAACTTGTTGGAAAGACATTATTGGCAATCGTAAATCTTCCACCACGTTCTATGATGGGAATAGATTCATGTGGTATGCTTCTTTCTGCAATTCACAATGTAAATGGAGAAGAAAAACTGAATCTGGTAATGTTAGATGATGCAATTCCAGCAGGTGCAAAATTGTATTAAGAGTATAAATGTCACATGGTTGTTAATAACTGTGTGGCATTTTATCGTTGTTGTTGATAAGAATGTGAAAAGCAGGAGGAACTACGGAGAGAGGTAAAACATATAAGGTTATTATGTGACTTTGATGATAAAGTAGCATATATCATTGGTTATGTTACATACAAATGAGGTTGCAGATATTAGTGAAAGAATGATTGAGTAGAATAAATTATTAGTATTTTATTAGGAAGGTGGAATATATATGAAACAAGATACTTTAGAGGGCAAAGCAAAAACAAAAAATGGGGTAAAACGGCTGTGTTTTTCCATAATCTGCATTCTTCTGGAAGTGATTTTTATTATTACTATCGTAACACGCTTGAATGAATATGCAGAAATCATAAATTTATTTACAAGGATTTTGAGTGGAATCTTGGTTTTGGGATTGTACGCATCAAATAAGACATCCTCTATGAAAATGCCTTGGGTCATCTTAATTCTAATTTTCCCAATTATGGGTGTAGGCCTGTATTTGTTGATTGGTTTGAATGGTGGCACACATAAAATGCGTGAGCGATATGCAGAAATTGATAGCAAATTGTTACCAATGCTTCCGGACAGTCAGGAGTGTTTGAGCAGAATAAAAGAAACAATTCCGAAAGCAGGAAATATAGCAAGTTACATACAAAGAAATTCGCAGTATCCAATCTATCAGAATACGGATATTGTGTATTTTGATGAAGCAGTGAAAGGATTAGAGGCACAGCTTAAGGATTTGGAGAAAGCACAGAAGTTTATCTTTATGGAATATCATGCGATAGAAGACGCTGAAGCATGGCATAAGATTCAAGATGTTCTGGAAGAGCGAGTAAAAGCAGGTGTGGAAGTTAGAGTATTCTACGATGATATGGGTTCTATAGGCTTTATTAACACAGATTTTGTGAAAAAGATGGAGGCAATAGGAATTCATTGCCGTGTATTCAATCCGTTTATGCCAGGTTTAAATCTGTTTTTGAACAATCGTGATCATAGAAAAATAACAGTTATTGATGGAAAAGTCGGATTTACAGGTGGATATAATCTAGCAAACGAATATTTTAATTACACACACCCGTATGGACAGTGGAAAGATACAGGTATTCGTTTAGAAGGAGATGCTGTTCAGTCGCTTACGGTGACATTTTTGGAAATGTGGAATGCAGTAAGTGATAAGGATGCTAATGATTCTGATTTTAGTAAATACCTTTTCCACTATGATTATGCGGCACAGCAAACTGGGTTTGTTCAACCTTATGCAGACAGCCCGATGGATAATGAGCAAGTAGGAGAAGAAGTTTATATCAGTATGATAAATAAAGCTGAAAAATATTGTTGGTTTATGACTCCATATCTAATCATAACAGATGAAATGACGCATGCGTTATGTCTGGCTGCTAAGCGAGGGGTAGACGTAAGAATTATCACACCTGGTATCCCTGATAAAAAATTCATTTATAATATAACTCGTTCTTTTTATCATGGATTAGTTAAACATGGTGTTCGTGTTTATGAGTGGACTCCTGGTTTCTGTCATGCAAAAATGAGTGTGGCAGATGACTGTATGGCAACTTGTGGAACAATTAATTTGGATTATCGAAGTTTATATCACCATTTTGAAAACGGCTGTTTTATGGCAGATTGTCAGGCAGTTGTGGAAATAAAAAATGATCTGATAAGAACGATGGGAGAATGTCGTGATGTGACAGACCAATATCAAACCGGACGAAGTGCATATTTGCGACTGGGACAATTATTTATGAGATTATTTGCTGGATTGCTATAAGAATCTGATGGAACGACCTTTCAAAAAACAGTTGATTTAGAAGTTAACTGTTTTTGAAAGGCCGTTTTTGCTATATCTAACAGTCTGTTGTACAAAGAAGATTTTGCATGGATGAAAAAACAAACCTTGTTGAGGTTAAATTGAGTTTTCCATTGTATTGTATTGCTAATGAATAAGAATAAGAAAAAGAACAGACAATGCTGAATGCTCTGGAAACAAGAATATCTGAGTATAGTATGTAAGTTCGTAACAGAATGAAAGGAGCGATTCAAATGAGCAATTTGGAAAATTATATGAAACAGCAAGCAATTTTTTGTGAACAAAATGATAGCATTAGTAAGAATCTGTATTCAGAGTATGGTGTAAAAAGAGGCTTACGAGATGAAAAAGGCCAAGGTGTGTTGACGGGGCTTACAAATATTTCTGATATAAAAGCTTTTGAATATTGTGATGGAGTAAAGAGTCCATGTGATGGCGAGTTATCTTATCGTGGTTATAATATAAAAGATTTAGTAACAGGAAGTAAAGGAAAAAGGTTTGTCTTTGAAGAAGGAGCATATCTTCTTTTATTCGGAGAATTGCCAACTGATACACAGTTAATGGAATTTCAGGGAAGACTATCTGATTGTATGGAACTACCGACTAACTTTACCAGAGATGTCATTATGAAAGCACCTACATCAGATATTATGGGTTCTATGACTCGAAGTATTCTTACATTGGGCTCTTACGATAAGGAGAAAGAAAGTCTTGAAATTCCGAATGTGCTAAGGCAGAGTATGCAGTTGATCGCAGTATTTCCTATGTTAGCAGTATATGCATACCATGCTTATTGTCATTATGAAAAAAACGAAAGTATGTATATTCATAGACCTGAAAAAGATTTATCTATTGCTGAAAATTTCCTGCGCCTATTAAGACCAGATACAAAATTCACAGAACTGGAAGCAAGAGTACTGGATATAGCATTATTGTTACATATGGAACATGGTGGTGGTAACAATTCTACATTCACTACACGGGTAGTAACATCTTCAGGTTCAGATACTTATTCTGTTATTTCAGCAGCAATGTCATCCTTAAAAGGAAAAAAACATGGCGGTGCAAATCTGATGGTAATGAATATGATGGATGATATTAAAAGTCATGTGAAAGATTATGAAGACGAAGAGGAAATTGCATCATATCTGAGTAAGATTTTGAAGAAAGAGGCGTTTGATCAGAAAGGACTTATTTATGGAATGGGACATGCTGTATATTCTATTTCCGATCCGAGAGAAAGGGTGTTCAAAGGCTTTGTAGAACAACTCGCAAGGGATAAAGGACGTGAGAAAGATATGACCCTTTATAACAATATTGAGAAGATTGCACCTAAGTTGATTGCAAAGCAGCGTCAGATATTCAAAGGAGTAAGTCCTAATATAGATTTCTATAGTGGTTTTGTGTATGACATGTTGAATATTCCAAGAGAATTGTACACGCCATTATTTGCGATAGCAAGAATTGCTGGTTGGAGTGCACATCGCCTGGAAGAATTGATAACTACAGATAAGATCATTCGCCCGGCATATAAGAGTCTAGTCAGCAAAAAAGAATATATAGAAAGAGAGGAACGATAATATGGGAGCAGGAACCAGTGCAGAGGAGTTTTTTTTAAAGAGCATCAATGTTGAAAGTATATTTGAATTTGTCGAAAGAACAGATTATTTGTTCCTTTATAGTATAAAGGAATGTGTTGAAAAATCAGACTGTCATGAAGGAGTATATCTTTCAGAAGTGGCAGAATACATGAAATTATCGATTCCAGAAACATCTAAGATGGTAAAAAGTCTTGAAAATAAAGGATATATTATCTGGAAATTAGATGAAAAAAAAGAAAGAACGTACCTTGTTTTGACGAACAAGGCAATTGAATTAAGTAATTGTCAGAAAGAAAAAATGATAGAAGCTTATGAAAAAATCATATCGAATATACAAGAAGATGACCTGGAAGTTACACGGTGTACATTGAGAAAAATCCGACAGCTTATGGAAGAAATAAAATAGTGATTAATACAACGGAGTAAGAAAAGCTCCTTCATATATTAGAATAAAAATATGACTGTTTCTTTAAAAAGAAGCCTGTCATATTTTTTTATGAAAAATAAATTTTGTTGAGGTTAAATTGAGATTGACTTTGTATTGTATCAGTATGAAATAAAAAGGAATCAGGTGATGTACAATGAAAAAGTATAAAATATGTAAAATCCTTCTTGTTATACTGGCAATTTTTTTATGTATGGCTTTTTATGAATTGCTCGGAATCTGCGTTGCATATAAAAAGCAGCCGGAAGTGTCCAATACAACCAAAAAAGAAACAAAAAATGGGTCATGGAACGAATGCAGTGAAAATACAGAACGGGCAGTAATCATAGAAAAGAATCCAGAAGCGCTTTTACAAAGAGTGCGTTTGATCAAGAATGCAAAAAAGGAAATTATTCTTTCTACTTTTGCATTTCAATCCGATGAAAGTGGAAAATTGATTTTAGGAGCACTGCATGATGCGGCAGACAGAGGTGTACATATTCGTCTGTTAGTAGATGGAATGGAGAGCTGGATTGATATGGAAGGAAATCCGTATTTCTATGGATTATCTTCCCATGAGAATGTTGAAATTAAACTATATAATAAGGCCAATCCGTTGAAACCATGGAAGATGATGGGTAGAATGCATGATAAATATTTGATTGCAGATGGAAAGAGATATATTCTTGGGGGAAGAAATACATACAATTATTTCCTGGGTGATTTTCCGGGACATAAGAACTATGACAGAGACGTGTTAGTAGTTTGCGATGAACCTGAGAAAGAAAATTCAGTTAACCAGTTGTTAGAGTATTTTGAAACGATATGGGAACAAGAAGACAGTGGTTATTTTCATGACAATAAAAAACTGGCAAATAGAAAATCTGTAAAGAACGCAGTTTTAGAGCTGCAGAACGGCTATCAGAAATATTTTGAAGAGAATAAGGAAAGAATCTGCGATACCGATTACACGGACGAAACTTTTGAGACAGAAAAGATTGCATTAGTGTCAAATCCTATTCACACAGGTTCCAAAGAACCAGTAGTGTGGTATCAGTTGGGAGAATTGATGAAAAATGCAAAAAATCGTGTGAAGATCCACACGCCATATATTATCTGTAATGATATGATGTATAATACATGGGAGGAGATTGCAGAGAACGATTCAGATTTTTCTATCATGACAAATTCAGTTGCAAATAATGGGAATCCATTTGGGGCTGCCGATTATGCGAAAAACAGAAATAGAATCTTAAGTACAGGAATTAATATCTGGGAATATGAAGGCGGTTATTCATACCACGGAAAAAGTATTCTGATTGACGATGATCTGTCTGTAATCGGTTCCTTTAATATGGACATGAGAAGTGCATATCTGGATACGGAACTGATGCTTGTAATTCGCAGTAAAGATATTAATAAACAGTTGGAAGAGGGCATGATGGAATATGAAAGAGTGTCCCGCCAGGTATTGGAAGATGGAACCTATCGTGATCCATATCATGTAGAGCCAATCGAATTAACAAAGAAACGTCAGAGAAAAATATTTTTGGTACAGCATCTGCTTGGATGGGCAAGGTATCTGTTTTAATAAGGAGGAAGGAAAACGTGTTTCAAATATTGATTGTAGAAGATGATAAAGAATTAAGCCAGCTATTCCAAAAAGTGCTTGAGAAGAATGGATATCAGGTCAAAAGTGCATCGGATGGAGCACTGGCAT
This sequence comes from Roseburia hominis A2-183, assembly GCF_000225345.1. Classification (NCBI taxonomy): domain Bacteria; kingdom Bacillati; phylum Bacillota; class Clostridia; order Lachnospirales; family Lachnospiraceae; genus Roseburia; species Roseburia hominis. The sequence goes on along the minus strand of NC_015977.1, from coordinate 3,252,217 downwards.
TAGAAATATTGGATAAAGAGTATATTGATCTGATCATTTCCGATATTATGATGCCGGTTATGGATGGTTATGAACTGGTGTCGGAACTCCGTTCAGCAGGATATCAGATACCGGTACTTATGATCACTGCGAAAGGTTCCTTTGATGATATGCGCCAGGGATTTCTTTCGGGAAGTGACGATTATATGGTAAAACCGGTAAATGTGAATGAAATGGTTTTAAGAGTTGGAGCACTGCTTCGCCGTGCACAGATACTGAATGAACACAAAATTGTGATCGGTTCAACAGAGTTTGATTATGATGCAATGACGGTTACAACTGATAAGGAAAGTCTTGTTTTGCCTAAAAAAGAATTCCTGCTTTTATATAAGCTTGCAGCTTCGCCAGGCAGAACATTTACAAAACAACAGTTGATGGATGAAGTATGGGGATACGAGACGGAGGCAGACCCACATACGATAGAGGTACATATAGGAAGAATCAGAGAGCGTTTTAAAGATAACCCTGATTTTGAAATCGTAACAATGCGTGGAATTGGATACAAGGTGGTGAAAAAATAATGGAACAAAAGAAAGAAAAAGGATTGCGGATCCGATCCTGTCTGACTGGTGCAATCTGGCTGGCACTCGTATTTTCAACAGTCATATCTGCGTTATTATTTGCTTTTTTGAATCATTTTTTTAATCTGCCTGGTAGCATACCTGTGCTTGGCTGGCTTTTGATTTTCAATACATTGATTGCAGGGCTGATCACTTCCTTTATCAATGCAAAGTTACTGGAACCAATTACCAGACTTAGTAAAGCAATGAAGGAAGTTTCTCAGGGAGATTTTGAACAGCATTTGGAAACGAACAGCCGTATAGCAGAAGTTGGAGAATCTTATCAAAGTTTTAACGTTATGACAAAAGAACTTCGTGCAACAGAGGTGCTGCAGATGGATTTTGTATCTGATGTTTCTCATGAGTTTAAGACCCCGATTAATGCCATTGAAGGATATACAATGCTGCTTCAGGGAGAAGAACTGTCTCCGGATCAAGAGGAATATGTAGAAAAAATCTTATTTAACACCCAAAGACTTTCCGGATTGGTTGGTAATATTTTGCTGTTATCCAAGTTAGAGAATCAGAATATACCAATGAAAAAAACAGAATATCGTCTGGATGAACAGATCCGCCAGGCATTTCTTTCATTGGAAACAAAATGGACAGAAAAAGAAATTGGTTTTCAGGTAGAATTGGAGGAAGTTAAATATACTGGGAATGAAGGACTTTTTATGCATATCTGGATAAATCTTTTGGATAATGCGATTAAGTTCAGTCCTTCAAAGGGGACAATTACGATGTTTCTGAAACAAGAACAGGATTCTGTTAAGTTCATTCTGGAAGATGAAGGACCAGGAATAGAGGATGATGTAAAATCCAGAATATTTGACAAGTTCTATCAGGTAGATGGATCTCATAAAGCAGAAGGAAATGGCCTAGGTCTTGCACTTGTAAAACGGATTGTAGATAGTGCCGGAGGAACAATCAAAGCAGAAAACCGTGAATATGGTGGATGCAAATTTGTTGTAGAGCTTCCAATACAGAAAGATGAGACCATATAAGTTTAAGAAAAACAGATAGAGGAGGAATTACATGACATTTTATCAGGAGTTGCAGTTAAATCAGGCAGGTTCTAAAAACCTGTTGAAAAAGAGTGAAACACTAAAAGAAAAATTATATCATATGTGGGTATATCTGGTGAAGATAGCTGCTACAATGGCATTTTGTTTTTTCTTTGTTAGTATTTTCAGTATCCTATTTGGAAATGAGAACAGCATTGTAGGTGTAGTAGTCTTATTATGTCTCATGGTGTTTAGAAATGCGGATCTGGGGATCCACACCGGACAATCTACGATGCTTTTGGCTTTGTTCTTTGTAATTATGACTGTATGTCCGCATTTAGCAAATCAGTTTTCACCGGTATTGGGAATGCTGTTAAATATTGCGGCACTGGCTGTGTTGATTCTGTTCGGATGCCATAATCCATTCATGTTTAATCAATCTACATTGGTTCTTGGGTATCTGCTGCTATATGGTTATGATGTTACGGGAAAAAGCTATCAAATGCGATTAGTCGGAATGGCTTTAGGTGCAGCACTTACCTGCTTCGTATTTTATCGAAATCATAAAAACAGAACTTATAAAAGAAATCTGAAAGATCTGATACAAGAATTTGATATCACTTCTTCCAGAACAAAATGGCAGATATGTCAGATTTTATGCGTACCGATTGTCCTTTGCATTGCAGAACTTTGTAATATGCCACGTGCAATGTGGGCTGGTATTGCGGCCATGTCAGCGATTTTGCCGTTTATGGAAGATATGCACTACAGAGTCCGTAAAAGGATTGTCGGAAATATTGCAGGTGTTATATGTTTTACAGTATTATATTTTCTGCTTCCTTCGTCAATCTATGCATATATAGGAATTCTTGGTGGAATCGGTGTAGGATTTTCAGCACAATATGGCTGGCAGGCAGTATTTAACACATTTGGTGCTTTAGCCATTGCTACAGAGACTTATGGACTACAAGGAGCGGTTAGTCTTAGAGTGATTCAAAATGTTTTTGGTGTTGTGTTTGCTTTAGCATTTTGTGTTATATTTTATTGGTTTATGTCTAAAAAAAAGGAAAGTGATGTGACCGTACATGCAGAGTGAAGTGAATCAGGAAGAAAATTTGAATAGAATTATTACGGTTCCTAATCTTCTTTCTTTTTTTCGGCTTTGTCTGATTCCGGTAATTATATGGAGTTATTGTGTAAAGAAAAATCCTCTGTTAGCTGGTGAAATCTTATTGCTGTCTGGTCTTACGGAGCTTGCTGATGGATATATCGCAAGAAGATTCCATAGGATTAGTAATTTAGGAAAAATACTTGATCCGGTGGCTGATAAGCTGACACAGGCAGCGATGTTAATCTGTCTGTTTACTCGTTTTCCGCATATGCTTCTTTTAATCGTAATAATGGCAGGTAAGGAGCTGTATATGGTAGTCAGTGGATGTCTTGTGATACGAAAGACAGGAAAAGTACATGGTGCAGACTGGCATGGAAAGATAGTAACCTTTTTATTATATGGAACTGCAGCGGTGCATATTATATGGTTCCAAATTACACCGATGGTATCAGATCTGTTGATTGGTTTGTGCGCTATAATGATGGTCATATCGGTCGCTCTGTATATTATCCAGAATACCAGGACTCTTAAGGGAGAGACTGTATAAGCAATTTTATATTGCAATGACTAGAAAAATATTTAGGAGAAGATAGATATAAACAGTAAGTCAAACACACAAACTATGGAGTCTTTAGTCGGTTTAATAAAATTTTAGATAGAAAATAAATCATTCAATGTCATTTAGATAAGGTTTTTTATGACAAAAAGACAGATTGCTTATCTGCCTTATAATGCAGTATGATGGTAACGAGATTTATGCAACCCGATACATGAAATCCCTATTTCTCTTTGGACGGAGGTGGATAGGATATTTTCGATTGTACTTGACAGGTGTCAGATACTTTTGTATGAGAAGCATGGACTCTGTTTCGTTACCATCGTGTTTGAGATATGCCCTGCATATGTTTACTGCATTTGAAACGGATTTACTCTGCATCTGGAGCATAAACTGAATATACTCGCGGAAAGAAAGTTTGCGGTTCCTGGTAAAATCACTTTCCGGATTACGGCAGAACATGGAGTGAATTTCATCGAGTTCTGTGATGCAGTTGTCGAGTGTGGATTTTAAATTAGATAAGAAAAAATCAGCCATAATGAGCCTCCTTGAAATATGTTTATAATCAAGGCTTGCGCAACATATATTGGCTTACTTGTCAACTGTTTTTTGTAATATTTTTAAAGTTTTTAGGCATAAAAACAGTGGCTTTCTATGACAGAAAACCACTAAAATGATGCTTAACTGAATGGCATTGCTTTATCACCACTTTGAAAATGGTTGTTTTATGACGGATAGTCAGACAGTTTTGGATATAAGAGATGATCTGGGAGCAATCATGAATGAATGCAGGGAAGTGACCGAAAAGTACCGCACAGGACGGAGTGCATATTTACGGCTCGGACAGTTGTTTATGAGATTGTTTGCAGGACTATTATAGCAGAAAGAAGAGGTGTTCGATATGTGTACAGCAGCAACTTACAAAACAAAAGATTTTTATATGGGCAGAACGCTTGATTATGAATTTTCCTATGGGGAACAGATCACGATAACGCCAAGAAATTACGAATTTGATTTCCGGTTTGCCGGGAAGATAAAAAGCCATTATGCTTTGATCGGAATGGCATTTGTTGCAGGAGGTTATCCGCTTTATTATGATGCTGTTAATGAAAAAGGCCTTGGAATGGCAGGTCTTAATTTTGTCGGCAATGCGGCATATGAAGAGGCTTTGCCGGAAGATGAAACAGAAGTCAGCCAAGTGGCACAGTTCGAGTTCATCCCATGGATCCTTACACAGTGTGCTACTGTAGCAGAGGTGAGAGAGAAGCTGGCAGCAATGAGACTGACAGGCACAGCATTCAGTGAACAGCTGCCGACAGCACAGCTTCACTGGATCATTGCAGACAAAGACTCCTGTATCGTTGTTGAGTCTATGAAGGATGGGCTGCATGTATATGATAATCCGGTAGGAGTGCTTACCAATAATCCACCATTCCCGAGTCAGATGTTTGCACTGAATAATTATGCCGGAGTATCCAGAAAACAGCCGGAGAGTACTTTTGCAGGAGTATTACAGCTTGATGCATATAGCAGAGGAATGGGGGGAATGGGAATACCTGGAGATCTTTCCAGCCAGTCAAGATTTGTGAAAGTTGCCTTTACAAAATTAAATTCGATCTCCGGTGAAGAAGAGGATGAGAGTGTAAGCCAGTTCTTCCATATCTTAGGATCCGTAGATCAGCAGCGTGGATGTTGTGAGGTGACAGAAGGCAAATATGAGATCACGATATACACGTCCTGTTGTAATACAGCAAAAGGTATTTATTATTATACGACTTATGATAATCATCAGATCACAGCGGTTGACATGCATGCGGAAAATCTGGATTCAGATCAGCTGATCTGTTATCCGCTTCTGTCCAAGGGCGAAGTCAGATGGCAGAATAAATAATACGAAAATGCACGGAGAAAGCATATCGCAGAACAACAGGAGGAAGACCATGAAAGAAGTTAAAACACCGAAAAAACCACTGGCATATTATTATGGGATTGTGTTAATAGTGCTGATCGTATTTAATCTGGTTGTCACACCAATCCTTATGGAGCATCAGGTAAAGGAAACGGATTATGGAACTTTTTTGAGCATGATCGAGAAGAAGAATATTGGTGAAGTAGAAGTTAATGACAATCAGATCATCTTTACAGATAAAGATCAAAAAAATATTTATAAAACAGGTCTGATGAACGATCCGAACCTGACGGACAGGCTATATGAATGTGGAGCAGTATTCGCAAAAGATATCGATAAGCAGATGTCACCGATCATCAGCTTCTTGCTGACCGGGGTTTTGCCATTGATCCTTTTTATCGCACTGGGAAATTATATGGCGAAGAAACTGATGGAGCATGCCGGAGGAAAAAATTCGATGGCTTTTGGAATGGGAAAAAGCAATGCGAAGATTTATGTGCAATCCAGTGAGGGAATCCGTTTTTCAGACGTTGCAGGAGAAGATGAGGCGAAAGAAAACCTTTCAGAGATCGTTGATTATCTTCACAATCCGAAGAAGTATACCGATGTAGGTGCGTCTATGCCAAAAGGTGTCCTTCTTGTAGGACCTCCGGGAACCGGCAAAACAATGCTTGCAAAAGCAGTGGCGGGTGAATCAAATGTACCATTTTTCTCAATGTCCGGATCAGAATTTGTTGAGATGTTTGTCGGTATGGGAGCTTCCAAAGTTCGAGATCTTTTCGGACAGGCAAAGGAAAAGGCACCATGTATCGTGTTTATTGATGAAATTGATGCCATTGGTAAAAAGCGTGACGGACAAATGGGCGGAAATGATGAGAGGGAGCAGACCTTAAACCAGCTTCTTACAGAGATGGACGGATTTGAAGGAAATAATGGTGTCATCATTCTTGCTGCAACGAACCGTCCGGAGTCGTTAGATCCGGCACTTACACGTCCGGGACGTTTTGACAGACGTGTGCCGGTTGAACTGCCGGATCTTGCAGGCCGTGAAGCAATTTTAAAGGTTCATGCAAAGAAGATAAAAGCATCTGATGATGTTGACCTGCATACGATTGCGCGTATGGCATCGGGGGCATCCGGTGCGGAGCTTGCCAATATTATAAATGAAGCAGCATTACGTGCTGTCCGTAGTGGAAGGACCGTTGTAAATGAATCTGATCTCGAAGAAAGTATAGAAGTGGTTATTGCAGGATATCAGAAGAAGAATGCGGTTCTTTCAGATCAAGAGAAGAAGGTTGTTGCATATCATGAGATAGGACACGCTCTGGTAGCTGCATTACAGAGTCATTCAGCTCCGGTCCAGAAGATTACGATCATCCCGCGTACCTCAGGTGCACTCGGCTACACTATGCAGGTTGAGCAGGGTGATAAATATCTGATGACGAAAAAAGAACTTGAGAATAAGATTGCTACATTTACAGGCGGACGTGCGGCAGAGGAGATCGTATTTGGTGAGATCACGACCGGAGCCTCCAATGATATCGAACAGGCAACAAAAATTGCAAGAGCGATGATCACCCGCTACGGCATGACAGATGAATTCGACATGGTGGCAATGGAAAACGTGACCAACCAGTATCTTGGCGGCGATACGTCTCTTTCCTGTTCTGCAGATACACAGAAGGAAATTGATGAAAAAGTCGTGCAGCTCGTAAAAGCAGAGCATGAAAAAGCAAGAAAAATCCTTGCTGAAAACAGGGAAAAACTGGACGAACTGGCTATGTACCTGTATGAGAAGGAAACAATTACAGGTGACGAATTTATGGATATTTTAGACAGAAAATAATGTAGTTAATTAGATAATCAATGTCATTTAGATAAGAAAAATAGTTAGTAGTTCTGAAAAATGGAATTATTTTATATAAAGGAGCGGACAAATTCTCATTTACAGGGAGCGGAAGATTGAGCTGGATAAAATACTCGGCTCAATCTTCCACATGGAATACATCTTCGACCAGCATATTAAAGTACTTTGATATCCGCAGCATAAATTCGGCAGATGGGGTGCTGTCCCCACGTTCTATCCTGCCGACCGTTTTGGTGCTGTATCCGATAGCAGCGGCAAGGTCATCCTGGTAAATGCCACGCTGTTCCCGGATTTCTCTGATATTATTAGTAACCGCCATAAAAATCCCTTCTTTCAGTTCTATAGATATTTTCTTATTTTCAATTATGCAAAATAATGTGTCCAATAAAAAGGACTTGCAATTTTATCAGCAATGTCCTGTGATAGCAGAAGCATCAGATTTTCCAAGAACTTTTCCAAATATGTCTAAGCGGTCGTTTTCTCCAACCTTGATAGGTGCATACTTTTCATTAAGCGAGATAAGGAAAATTCCGTCTTTATCGTTTTGTAATTTCTTGATGTAGGCTTCTCCGTTTAGAGCGAAGATGCCGATTTCTCCATTAGCAACAGATTCCAGTTGTAATACCCATGCAATCTGACCATCGTGGAATTCAGGTTCCATACTGTCACCACTAATGCGGACACCGAAAGTAGTATCTTCCGGCAGGATAGATTCATCTATGCGTACAGTCTCTTTCGGTCCGTCTACAAGGAAGTTACCGGTTCCGGCTGATACGGCATTTTCAAAAATATCAATGCTACGGAATGGAATTATCTTAGCAGTCTGCTTTTCATACATTCCGGATGCGTGGAGCAGATTGATATAATCCATAGCCTTTTCCCTGCCTTCATCAGTAAGTGAGGAGAAAGGATCAGTAGGATTTACTCCAAAATATGCCTCATACATGTTAGTAATACCAAGGATTCTACACACTTTGTAAAATATGGTAACGCTTGGTTCAGCAAGATTTCTCTCCCAGTTGGATATGGCTTTATAGGAAATGGTAATGCCTTCCTTTGCCAGTTCATCAGCGAGATCCTGTTGGAGCAAGCCTTTCTTTTTTCTATATGATGAAATGATTTCTCCGATTGAGTACATACATACGCCTCTTTTCTTTCATTTTGTTGATTTCAAATGTCTCTTTTCACTCCATAGTATATAGCAATAGTGCCAATTATTCAAGTTAAAAATCCAATATAATGAGAAAAATGACACATGTGTCCGTTGACAGTCGATTATTCTTGGGGTTATACTATGCCCTGTAAGAAACATTACTCATATACTTGGACTAAGAGTCAAATTGGAAGGAGTAAGCGCTATTTAACAAAAGATAGATCAGATATGTGTTATTCAGATGAATGGAAGTTGATTGTACCCAAAAGCTTGTATTACACAAAAATAGATGCACAGATTGACTGACCAATTATTTAGTATTGATGTACATTTATTCTTTTGCTCCTGCAAATTTCATTGTTTTACAGACGGAAACAAGAGAATTGCGATCACGTTGACTGCAGATTTCTTACTGAGAAATGGATACATGGGAATTGCAAATGTGTATTTCAGAGAAATGGAAAATATAAGTTATCATGTGGCAGCCGGGCACATAGATGAGGAGCTTTTAACCGAGCTGATGACTGCTATATTAGATAATACTTATGATAATGATGAAGCATTAAAGTTAAAATTATTTAATGCCATTTCTGTTGAAGAGCAGTTTTACGAATAGTTTTGGTCCCGACATTAATGTCGGGACCAAAACTAGTTTGCAAAGGGCAGACAGGGAAGCTCTTCAAGAAACTATGATGTATTAGGAAGAGAACTGTTTACACCGGATGAAGTCAGAAAGCTGGATAACAAAAAGTGTATTATCTTTATCCGTGGTTTTGATCCTATCATGGATAATATAAGTTCATACCATTCAATCATCCGATGTTTAATCAGACAGCAGATGGCAAGGGAGAGCCTTATGTTCATCAGATAAGGGGAGCAGAGAATCTCATCGGTCCACCATTTGAGATTCTTTCAGACAAGGCAGTTAAGTATTATGAAAAATTAAGGGATAAGGGAGAGAATGTATATATAGACTCTCTTACCTATGAGCAGTTTATGATGCTTGGTGATGCGGAATTAAGCAGAAGATTCTCCATGCAGGATGAAACAGAACAGAAAGCAAAGATTGACAGGGAGCAGTCGAATGAGCTTGAGTATGTCGATGAATCGCAGAAGTCTGATGCTGCAGAAAGTGCCAACGCTTCTAATGGAAGTGCTGGTGCTAAGCCTGTAAGGAATCCTGAGAGGGAAAAGCCTAAGTGGGAGGATACTATCACAAACTGAATGTTGCATTGGTCATATACGCCGGAGCAGAAAGAGGAAGTGAAGAAAGCTCTTGCTGCAGGCGTTCCCAAAGCAACGATTCTTACTTACTTCTATCCAGAGGTAACTGTGGAGAAGATGAGTTCATATCGGAAGAAGCAGTAAATGTTATCGCATAGGCATGTTTACTATGGTATAATGTGCCTATGTGAGAAAAATTATTATTTAGAACTTATTTGCTTATATGATAAGCAGAATGGAGGCTTTGCGAGATGAAAGTAATCATTATAAATGGAAGTGCAAGAAAAGGAAACACTCTTACAGCGATTGAGGCTTTTGTAAAAGGAGCATCTGAAAAAAACGAAATTGAAATCATTGAACCTGACAAACTTAATATTGCACCATGCAAGGGCTGTGGTGCCTGTCAATGTTCTAAGGGATGTGTAGATAAGGATGATACAAATCCTACAATTGATAAAATTGCTGCCGCAGATATGATCCTTTTTGCAACACCGGTTTATTGGTGGGGAATGTCAGCACAATTGAAACTTATCATTGATAAGTGTTATTGCCGTGGAATGCAGTTAAAAAATAAAAAAGTTGGCACGATTGTTGTAGGCGGTTCTCCAGTTGACAGTATCCAGTATGAGTTGATTGATAAGCAGTTTGACTGTATGGCAAAATATCTTTCATGGGATTTGCTTTTCCAGAAGTCATATTATGCAACAGCAAAGGATGAGCTTTCTAAAAATCAGGATGCTATGAAAGAGCTTGAGGATATTGGAAAAGATTTATAAAGCTTGTATAATGAAAGTGACAAAACGGTTTTCCTTCATGCTGGTCTCCTTCTGTTTATTCCCGGTAAATCTGTGCAAACCGGAAATTTCTGATGAATAACATGGTGCAGGATCGTTTTCGATTATTATATTTTACTGTGAGATTGTGATATTAGCAATAGTGAAATGGGGCAGAGAAGAGTTGAAAAGGCAGACGGATAAGAAACAAAGATAAAATAGTAAAAATAGAATAGAACAAAGAAAGAATATGGAGATAAAACAGAAAGGAATAGACAATGAATGTAAATCCTATAACAAGATTGGATTATCCAGATCTGGACGTGATCCGCGTAGAAGACACCTATTATATGGTATCCACAACCATGCATTTTATGCCGGGCTGTGAGATTCTGCAGTCTTTTGATCTGGTGCACTGGGAGCATGTGACTTATGTCTATGAGACGTTGGATCATACGGATGCGCAGCAACTGAAAAACGGTCAGAATATTTACGGACAGGGCATGTGGGCAGCTTCCCTGCGCTATCATGAAGGCCGATTTTGTATCTGCTTTGTGGCAAATGATACCCGTAAGACTTATTTGTATACTTCGGAAAAAATAGATGGTCCATGGAAAAAGCAGCTGATAGAAGGCTTTTATCATGACGGCTCTTTATTATTTGATGAGGATGGCAGAAACTATATTGTATATGGAAATGATGAAATCTGGATTACAGAATTGAATGAAGATTTGACTGCACCAAAGAAGGACGGATTACATCGTCTTTTAGTCAGTGATCATAAGAACCCGGAGCTAGGCTATGAGGGTTCTCATATTCAAAAAATAAACGGCTATTATTATATTTTTCTGATTCATTCCCGGAGAGACCGCTGGATGCGGACGGAAGCATGCTTTTACAGTGATTCTCTGGAAGGAGAATTCACGGGTGGAGATGTACTTTGTGATGATCGTGGATATTGTGGACAGGGCGTGGCACAGGGAGGAATAGTGGATACGCCGGATGGAAAGTGGTATGCAATGCTGTTTCAGGATTTCGGAGCAGTTGGACGGATTCCTATTCTGCTTCCGGTTACCTGGAAGGATCATTTTCCGTTTTTTGGACAGAACGGACATGTGCCGGAAGAAATAGAGGTTCACAGTACCAGACCAGGATATATTTATCAGCCATTAGTGGGAAGTGATGATTTCTGTAATGGGCTGCTTCCGCGCTGGCAGTTTAATCATGATCCAGATCCACGGTACTATCATCTGGATGCATTGCAGGGAACCTATACAATTACAACACGGGAAGTTTGTACAGAGCTTACACAGGCAGTAAATACGCTTACGCAAAGGATGAGTTATCCGTCCTGCGCAGCTGAGGTTACTGTTGATGCTTCTGCATTGAAAGAGGGCGATGTCGCAGGTTTGTGTGCGTTGCAGAGCTGTTATGCTGCAGTTGGCATTACAAAACATCATGGAAAATATGAAGTCCTTATGCTGGATAAAAAAGAAGATGGTATATTGGATATGACGGAAGGAACTATTGTTGAATCACACCAGATGGATTTTCGTCTTGAAGCAGATTTCTGTAACATGAAGGATGAAGCACGCTGCTATTACCGGGTAAATAAGGGAGACTGGCTACCCATCGGAACCGTGCATAAGCTGTACTTCAAACTGGATCATTTTACTGGTTGCCGGTTTGGTCTGTTCTGTTATGCGGCAGAGGAAACAGGAGGAAGTGCCTGCTTCCGGGATTTTAAGTATTATGATGTTGATGAAATCTCATAAAGATAGAACTGCATAAAATAAGTGTCGGAATTTACTCAAATTTTTCCTACTTTGGACATTGGTTTTTACAACGGTATTGTATAGTGAAGCAGAGGAAAAACAAAACATGTTTCAGAGAGGAGAAATGATTATGAGAATTAAGAGTATGATGAAGGGTATGCTTGCTGTTGTAATGGCAATGTCTATGGCAGCATGCTCCGGAGCACCTGCAGCAGACCAGACTTCTTCTGAGTCACCGTCACCGGCACAGACAGAAAGTACAGCAGCAACAGAGCAGGAAACAATCGTAACAGAAGTATCTGCAGAAACGCAGACGCAAGAAGAAACAGCAAAAGCACCGAAATATGTTTTCTGTTTATTGGTGATGGTATGAGCTATCCCCAGTTTCAGGCAGCATCTGACTATCTTGGAGCAATAGCAGATGAAGATTATGTCAAGGCACTTCCGAGCAATAGCTATGAAGACCGTGGAGGAGCAGTACTGGACGGACCGGAAGCAGGATACAAGGTTACCTATACACAGGCTGATGCAGAAGCGGTTAAAGCTCACTGAATCTATCGTGGGGCTTCTTACTATGATTGCAGGAGGCGGTATTATATATTACCTTGTCTGCAAGAGATGGTCAGATGTCTTTCTTATGTCTCTGATCTTTGCAGCTATCATGGCTCTTTTGCTGGCTGTCATAACAGTGCAGGATTGGTGTGATATGCTGATTGAAAAAATTGGCGCACTCTGAAATCCGTATACATTAAGGGTTTGAGCATGTCTCGAACCCTTAAATGCTTTTATAATATCTTGTGTTTCTATTTGACGTGTGTTAATCTTTACTTGAAAAAGGCATAATAAGTTAAATATGAGACATTGTTTATGCATGTTTATCTTTGCTTATGAAAGTGAGCATCGGTAAACTCTCAAGAACAAGGAATCAAATTTAATCTATCATGTCTGGCTTATTCAGCGTACCCGGGATACGTGGATTTTCTGCCAGACTATCTTTATGCCTTTTAGTATAAATACTAGGAGGTCTTTTTTTATGGACGAGAAAGAAATCAAATTTATCCAAGATCAAATTGGATACACGTTCAAAAACCAGGAGCTGCTTGTTCAAGCATTTACTCGTCGCTCCTATTCAATGGAAAATGGAGGACAGGATAATGAGGTCCTTGAATTTATCGGAGACAAGGCATTGGATTTTGTTGTCGTGAAGCAGCTCTCCGAGGAATTCGGCCATTATTCAAAGAAGTATCAGAACTGGGAAAAGTGGGGTAAGACCGAGGAAACGGGAACCTTTATTTCTGATTTGGATGAGGGAGAATTAACTGAGATTAAGAAGCAATTGGTTCAAAAGAACACTCTTGCAGATGCAATCGACAACTTAGGGATAGCCTACTATCTGATAATGGGAAAAGGAGATGTCGAGAAAAACATTCAGGATTCACTATCGGTTAAAGAGGATCTGTTTGAAGCGATTCTTGGTGCGATAGCCTTGGATTCAAATTGGGATATTGAAGCATTACAGGATAGCATGAATGTTATGCTGAATCCAGGCGAGCTCATGTTTGATGAAGATGTAAACTATGTGGCTGAGATACAAGCTTGGTCATCGGCTAATTCAGGAAACATTCCACTTCACTGTTTCTATCCTACTTCCATGCAGGGTACATGGTATATGCCAAGGCATCATATGTGTATATATGGAAAAGCGGAGCAGGATACGCACTTTGCGTGTGAAGTTCTAATACCGGGAATTGATTATCATTTCGTCGGATACGGCAGATCAAAGAATCTGGCCAGGATGGACGCATCGAGATTGGCGTATGAATATCTGAAAGATGAGGATATGCTCTTTTCTATTAGAGATGAGATTGATGATCCGAATTATAATGATTCCATCGGGCAGTTGGAGATCCTTGCCAGAAGAGGCTATTTCTCCATCCCTCAATATGACTTCAAAGAAACGCATGACGAAGATGGTAATCCGGTTTGGAATTGTAAATGCTCTATAAAAGAAAAAGATACTGTAACCAATGGAAGATCTTCGTCTAAGAAAGATGCGAAGAAACAGGCAGCATATGATATGCTGACATTTGTTTTGGAGGAGGAATAAGCCATGGCAAAATATGCATTCAATTATGATTCCGGCGAATATGAATATATAGAAAGAGACGGCTTCAGTATAGATCGTGGTGAATACGTTTATAACTGGGATGACAGTGAGTATCGCCGCGAGGAAGAAGAGGAAGAAGAGCGTCGCCGGGAAGAACGAAGAATGTGGAATGAGGATTGACCAGAGGGATAATAAATGAATCATGACATTGAGAAAGCATTGGATAATCTTGAAAAAAGGGCACAGGATATTCAACACTATATGAATATTATGAGCAAAGTAAAGACGGTTAACGTTGCCGATGATCAAGATTTTCAGCGGGAATTTGACTTTTTTTACAAGGTTAGACGAAATGCAGAATGGCGGAAAGTATTCTTTGAGATTTTCGAAAGGAAGAAAAAGAAGAATTGTTCCTACAAAGAAATTATAACGGAACTGTACGAAGGAACCGGACAAGTTGAGGCATCCTTTGCGAGTAAGATGCTGGCATCTATAGATGAGAATATGCCAATTTGGGATTCGAAGGTTCTTGATAGAATTGGAATTAAATCTTCAAATAAATGAGGACAGCAAAAACTCGAGGAAACAATTGAGTTATATGATGTCATTGTACAATGGTATAGTGATCTTAAGGCAAACAAGGCAAGCTATAACGAATATATAACATCCTTTGATAGTCGTTTTCCGGATTATTCATCAATCAGCGATACCAAAAAGATTGATTTTATACTGTGGGCGATGGGCGAAGAGGAAGAGGATACTATTCCATCTGTTTATATTCAAAATATGGAGGCCTTATCAGATGCTGCAAAGATTGCATCCCGCTCCATAGAAGCATATCCGGGAGTTGTTTCTGCGGTAAAACAAATTGCTGATTGTATGAAGCAGTATCAAGGTATCTCGCAAACCTTTATGGAAAACGCTCGTAGAATTAGTGAGACTATCCGCCCCATTTTTGAATATCAGCAACAGATAATGGAATCCGTTCGGCCAGCACTAGAATCGTTAGGTAAAACAATTGCGGCTATCACTGCTACAATTCCTAAAATTGAGATTCCGGAGTCATTTTTTAAGACTCTAGGTAACCTAAGATATCTATATACGTTAAAAAGCATTACATGGCCACTATTTCTTGAAGATGATGAGGAATTAAAAGAAATCATTACGGGTCTATGTGGGGATAAAAAAGAAAACTATCCATTGGATGAATTGGCTGCATCTATCTGCAATTACTATAATTCTGAGAAATTAGATAATATAGTAGACGGATGGAGGAAACTATTGAAGGATGATTTAGAGAGATTGCTGTTATTGGAGGAGGCAGTTAATCTTCACAACTCTGGATGCTATTATGGTGCGACTTCTATCATGATGTGTCAAGTGGATGGTCTGATTTGTGACATTTCAAATTATACAGATGAAAATGGCTTAATATGCTCGGAAGATGATGAGAAGGAGATTTGTGAACTCTACCGGATTGATTTTCAGAATCATAAGAAATTTGCGAAGACAAGCGAAAAGCATATGATTTTGAGGTTGGCTGCAATGACAGAAAATGCTGTCTTTTATTGGGAAGCAATGACTGATTACATATACAATGTAGTGCTAACGAGTCATGGGGAAGAATATCGTGATCATAACCCGCTGAGAAATAAAATCTGTCATGGCGATCAATTGGATTTCGGAACGGAGGAAAAATCGCTAAAGAGTATTTTTGTAATTGATTTGTTACTTAACCTAAAAAGCGAAATGCAATGGTTGGCTGAGCACAAATAAATTTGATAAATGAAAAGTCTAATCCCCCAGCTATGCTGGGGAGAATGGAATAGTTGGAAACGGTGAGGATAAAAAAGAAAAACCTCCTGTGGTATATTGAGAATGGTGTCGCAAGCCAAACTCAACACAGGAGGTGGTCCAAGTGGACAATAAAAGCATATCACACACTAGATGGAAATGCCAATATCACATCGTTTTCATTCCCCAATATCGGAAAAAGGTATTGTATGGGAAGGTAAGAGAGGATGTACGTGAAATCTTAAATACACTATGCAAATATAAAAATGTAGAAATAATTGCGGGAGCAGTTTGTGTAGATCACGTGCATTTAAGTGTCGCAATACCGCCGAAATTAAGTGTCTCAGATTTTATAGGATATTTAAAGGGTAAAAGCACCCTAATGCTATACGATCGTCACCCAGAGTTGCAGAGTAAGTGGGATAAAGCATTTTGGGCAAGAGGATATTATGTGGAAACAATCGGTAATATCACAGACGAGGCAGTACAGAAGTATATAAAAGAACAAGCAGAAGAATCGAGAAAGCGATTGACGAGATGGAAGGCTATAGCGAAATCATCAAGGAGAATATTGAGTATGACAGCCTTCTTCTGGCTCATCCATATGACCAGGAGATGGTGGAGGGAATTTTTGACCTGATTCTGGAGACAGTTTTGTCTAAAAATGGAGAGATTACCATCGCAGGAGATGTGTATCCAAAGAATCTTGTGAAAAGCAAATTCCTGAAGCTTAATTATTCTCATGTGGAGTATGTAATTAATTGCCTTGGAAAGAATACTACTAAGATGCGGAATATAAAAAGTTATTTACTTGCCAGCTTGTTCAATGCAGGAAGTACCATAAGCAGTTATTATAGGGCTGAGATAAATCATGATATGCCACAATATGCTGGGTAATCGCGCAACGAGAATACTATGTGTGGTTGGTGCAAATTCTGCATCATCCATTGTAAAAGTTTAAAAATGCGACAAATCAACAACTGTACAAACCATTTTGAAATAAAATTAAACTTGACTTTGTTGGAAACTGGTATTATATTAGGTTTATAAAAGTGACAAATTAGTTTACATATAACCCAAGTTGATTTATAAAACATGGAGGCGTTGATTTTGAATCTGTATTTTGAACTATTGAAAACTCCAGTATTTACTGTGAAAGATGTAAATAAATATTATGACAATATGGACAGCGCTCGCTCTGCAATCAAGCGATTGATGAAGGAGGGAATGGTGGCGAAAATCCGTAACAATATGTATACCTGCATCAGTGGAGAGACAGGGGCGCCGGTTGCTAATCGATTTCAGATAGCAAGCAAGATTACGCCAACCTCTTATGTGTCTCACCATACCGCTATGGAATATTACGGGATAACTGATCAGGTATATTACGATGTCTATGTTGCATCAGAAACCAGCTTTCGAGAGTTTGAATTTGATGGATATACGTATCGATATGTGGCGTCAAAGGATATGGAAGGCGTGGAAACGCCTGCACTAAGTGGTGGAATACGTATCACAAATCGGGAACGAACTTTGGTAGACTGCGTAAAGGATATGGATAAAATAGCTGGAATAGAAGAAGTGATACAGGATATTGGAAGTATGAAGCGAATGCAGGAGAAAAGAGTCTTGAAATATTTAGACCTATTATCGAATCAGTTCCTATACCAAAAGATGGGATTTCTTCTTTCTGAGTATAAGGAGAAGATGGGGCTTTCAGATGAATTCTTTGATACATGTAAGAGTCAGATTGGAAAGAGTAAGCGTTACCTGACGAAGGACATGTCGAGTGGACGATATGTTGATGAATGGAAGCTTGTGATACCAGAGAATATTTACAATATGAAAAATGGGGTGATAGAAGATGCCACAATATAATAGAGCAGAACTTGGACGAATGGCCACAGAAAGTGGTTTTGTGAGGGATACTTTTGAAAAGGTGCTTCGATTGAAGGAAATATTAAAATTTCTGAATGAGGACAAGTCCTTAAGAGAGCATTTACTCTTGAAGGGCGGAACAGCAATTAATTTAACTGTATTTAACCTTCCTCGATTATCAGTAGATATCGATATGGATTATACTCCTAATGATACGAGAGAGGGTATGCTTGAATGCCGTGCAAAGATAACGGACATAATTAAGGAATATATGGAATCAGAAGGGTATCAGTTATCGGAAGCATCAAGATTTAGCCATAGCTTGGATGCATTTCACTATAATTATCAGAACGCCGGTGGTAATAGGGATATGATTAAGATAGAACTCAATTATTCCTTGAGGGCGCATATCTTTGAACCGGTGTACAGAAGCATTCTTCCATCAGCATTTGATGATGGATTGAAAATACGAATGGTAAATCCTTTGGAAATATTTGCAGCTAAAGGCAATGCTCTCATTACAAGAGCTGCGGCCAGGGATTTGTATGATTGGTGCAATATGTTGTCTGAGGGTCTCTTTGAAGAACAGCGTGATTTGTTTAGAAAATGCTTTTTATTTTATATGACGATTTCAGCAGATACGCTTAATAAATCATTTGACACCTCAGCTATTGACACACTTGATTTCAACAAAATCAGAAGAGATTTATTTCCAGTACTTAATAAGAAAGATAATTTCCAGTTGGATGAGAGAAAGAAGATTGCGAAGAATTACATATCGGATCTCATGGTGTTGACTACTAAAGAGAAGGAATATATTGATAGATTCGAAGAGAAAAAATACATGCCAGAGTTGCTTTTTGAAGACGCGGAGATAGTTGAAAGAGTGAAGAATCATCCAATGGCACTATGGAAATGTAAGGAGTAGATTGGCTATGTATATATTTTGTTCCAAGGCATTAGCCGATGCCTTAAATATCAAGAAAATGAATTACAGAAAATGCCGGTAGATGCTCAAATTAATGAATTATATGCCTGGCATGGTCATATAACAAAGCTTAATGGAAAGAACACGATTATCCTAATGAATGACAGAACGATGTATTCACTAGTTTTCAGAAACAGATTGCCAAGGAATGTTGATAAGTTTGCAGAACTAATCAAAGAAGCTATCCCTTATACCATGGAAGTCGGTGGTTTTAATAACCTTGAAATTGATAAGTATATGTCCGGGCTGGGGAAAATAATATTTGCAGAGAAAGCAGATAGGCAAATGACAGGTAATCTTACCAGAATGTTTCTTGATATGGAATACACTTGTGACAGATGGCAGGAAAATGAAAGTGTTCAGGCGGAACAGGCAGCATTTGAAAATAATGGAATTAGACGGCAAGGGAAAGAATATGTGAAGCCATTTGAGCGGATGCTGGATGAACTGGATAATTGAACCATCGCAAAATTTGCGACAATTCAAACTGAAGAGAGTAAAATAGTCGATATAAAATGTGTTAGCTAACTAAATATGTTTAC
Source organism: Roseburia hominis A2-183 (assembly GCF_000225345.1). NCBI lineage: Bacteria > Bacillati > Bacillota > Clostridia > Lachnospirales > Lachnospiraceae > Roseburia > Roseburia hominis. Next base: position 3,232,937 of record NC_015977.1, on the reverse strand, counting down.
AGCAGGTCGCTAAGTGCCGGTGGCACTTGTTTAGCGACGACCGAAGTGGAACGAAGACAGCTGTGCTAGGCTGTTCTGCCGAAGGCTCTGATTGTGGGGAAAATTCTATGGTCAGGGCCTTTTCTATTGCCTTCAAGTGCGGCTGCGGGTTCATGCTGTCAACATATAGAAAAGTATTCGCAACATAGAATATTTATCTTGAAAGTATTCGCGTATTCGAATATAATTAATATGACATGTTGTCGTTTTATATGGAGGACATAGAATGGAATATTTAACTTCAGCAGATTGTGCAAAAAAATGGAATGTTTCACAGAGAAGAGTGGCGATTTATTGCAAAGAAGGACGTATAGAAGGCGCTATCATGATGGGAAGAATGTGGATGATTCCTAAGGAAGCAAAAAAACCAGAGGATCCTAGAAAAGCAAAAAAGAACATATAGCAATGTAACAGTGATAGAGAGAAGGTGAGATATTGGCTGAACTGATAATTGATAGAAATTATTATAATAAACTTGATATAGAAGGCTTTTCTAAGATGATGAGCTCTCCTTCGTATAGCTATAAATTCTATTGGCTTGAAGCAATTGTACAGTTGATATCCGCTAATAGAACAGAAGTCACATATGATGAAATAATCAATAAAATGATTGTGAATGCGTGGTTCCCTGTCCAGGAATATCATATTCATTTAAGTGGAATCTACGGGGAGGGAGAGGTGAAAGATAATCTTGAAAAGGCTGTATCAAGATTATTCAAACTATCTGATCTTCCAAGTAACGCGGATGAAATTCAGATTATTAACAAACTAAATGAATTTTCAGATGACAAGGAATTACACTTTTATAAAACAGAGCTTACTAAGAATGTGCCTTATAAAGCTTTATCTGGATTTGCAAATAAAGGAACAGAGAAGATTGACTTAAATAGCAGCGCAGGAAGAATGATAGCTTATTATAATAGATTAAGTGGGTCAGAAATCTTGCTTCCATATACATTTAATGATGAAAAGAGCTTGAAAAAGGTTGTCTCATTCAATGATGGCTGGATTCAGATGATTCAAGATAATACGGTTTCTATTTTAGGATGGATTAAGTATGAGAAGGTAAAGTGGTTACAGAACAATAACCCGGAAGTCCCAGGGATAGTATATAAATTAACTCAAGAAGATGAGAAAGCAAGAAAACTTGAAAATGTAAGAAAACTGTGGGATGCGATTTTGGAAATTCGACCAGTTAAAAATGTATTTATGGAAGGTGACATAAATAGAGAAAGCTACGCTGTGGATCACTTTATTCCAAGAAACTTTGTTATGAATGATGAATTGTGGAATTTGATGCCTATGGATCCGATACAGAATATGCAGAAAAATAAGAAACTTCCTGCATGGAACGATTATTTTGAGCAGTTTGCAAATAATCAATTCATAATGTATGAATTGATTCATGAAAAGCCAGGTCTGCAAAAACTATACAAGCATTGTTATAAAGATAATTTGCACTCGATATGGGCAGTACAGGAGTTATATCGGAAAGGAAATTCACCGTCAGAGTTTATAAACATCCTTGGGAAAAATATGCAACCGGTATACGATTCTGCAAGAAGACAAGGTTACGAGATTTGGAAGGTTTCATAAGGGGGCGTCATAATGAAGGTATATAACAAATTAGTACGTGATAAAATTCCAGAAATAATTGAAGCAGACGGTAAGGTGTGTAGGACACATATTTTATCAAATGAGGAATATATAGTTGCGCTTGAGGCTAAGTTGAATGAGGAAGTGGCTGAGTATCAGGCTGATAAAAATCTTGAAGAGATGGCAGATGTTCTGGAAGTGCTTCATGCAATTTGCGTGGCGAGAGGGTATTCATTGGCTGAATTAGAGGCTATGAGAGCTAATAAGGCTGAAAAGCGCGGTGGATTTAAGGAGAAGATATTTTTAGAGTATGTGGAGGAGAAAAGGTAGATGGCAGAATGTATATATTCAAATAATATCAATAAATCCATTTTGACATCGGGATTCACTATTCCTGTAGATAAATGGGATATTTTTGCAAAATGTTTAGGGGCAAATTTGCAAAAAGGCGAACGTAAGGAAATAGTTGTATGGGTTGGTCAGTTAAAGTGTTCAGCCTCATATACAAATGTTAATTTGACTGGGGAGAATGCAGGAAGAACTGTATTTCAAGTTAGATATTCAGGGGATTTGGTTTCAGAATTACGAAAGATTTTCTCACCTAACTCAGACAATTATGATGCAGTAGGCGGAAAGCTAGAAGTATACTCTGGAAAAGTTGGCGAACTAACATTTAAATGTTTGCCCGCTGTAACCGTGAACACAATAAATGAAGATAGTGCTGTTTCAACAACACCAGGTGTTATGAATCTAAATACAGTGGTAACAAAAATTCTGAATGATTATGTCCCTTCAAAAAAAGAAACATTTGCGGGACATCAGATGGGATCGTTTTTCAGGTCGGATATACCATTAGCAATATATGAAACCGGAATTGTAGAATCAGCTCCGTATTTGATAACAGGAAGTGTAGGCCAGGGAAATTGGGCCATGATTCCATGGGTTTGTATATTCGACCGGAAGATTACGACCACAGCCACAAAGGGCATTTACATTGTATATCTACTTTCTAAGGATGGAAATTCTTTATATCTTTCATTTAATCAGGGATGTACAGATATAAGGAAAAATAATTCGAAGAAAGATACTATTCGAATCATGCGTGAGAAAGCCGAAGACATAAGAAAACGAATTGATTCTCGAGGATTTAATGCTGATAACAACGCAAAACTTGGGGATGGTTTGACTGAGTTGGGTGAATTATATCAGGAAGGAATGATTTTCTATAAGGAATATAAAAAAGGGAACGTTCCTGGTGAATCAGAGTTACAGAATGACTTAAGACTCATGATGGATATTTACAAAGAATATGTTAATGGTAAAGCTGAGAATACAGAGATTATAGATGTGGAAGTAGGTGAGGAACAATTGTCAACAAAGGATACATTAGATCAGATAAAGAAGTACATAGCGGCAAAAGGCTTTACTTTTAATGAAGGTCTTGTTGAGAATTATTACCTCAGCCTTAAATCAAAGCCATTTGTAATTCTTGCAGGAACTAGTGGTACAGGAAAAACTCGTCTTGTAAGACTGTTTGCTGAAGCAATTGGTGCAACAAGCCAGAATGGCCGTTATAAACTTGTTTCTGTAAGACCTGATTGGTCAGACTCATCAGATTTGTTCGGCCATGTGAACTTAAATGATAAGTTTATTCCAGGAGCAATCATTGATTTTGTTAAGCAGGCAGAACTGGATAGTAGAAATCCATATTTCTTATGCTTAGATGAAATGAATTTGGCGCGTGTGGAATATTATTTAAGTGATATTTTATCAATCATAGAAACAAGAGAATATGTGGATGGAAAAGTTACAACAGATCCGCTTATTACAGAAAATTATTATGGAGCAGATATTACTGCAAAAGGAAAATATGGTGTTGTAAGAATACCAGAGAACTTATATATAATTGGTACTGTAAATATGGATGAAACGACATTCCCATTCAGTAGAAAGGTTCTTGATAGGGCAAATACCATTGAATTTTCCACCGTAGAATTACTAGCAAATTTTGATTCTACGCAGGGCGAAGTAAAAGCTATTTTCGCAGATAACACATTTATGAAAGCTGATTATGTTTTTTTTAATCAGTGTGCTTCAGACAAGGATTTTGTCGAAGATGTTTGTATAGAACTTCAGGATATTAATAAGATTTTGGAAAAAGCAAATGCTCATGTTGGATATCGTGTAAGAGATGAGATTGTATTCTATATGCTTAACAATAAGAATGCAGGTAATCTTTTGACAAGAAATCAGGCATTTGATCATGAAATAATGCAGAAGATTCTGCCTAGAATACAAGGAAGTAGCGCTTCAGTAAAAATAATGTTATGCGAATTATTTAAGTATTGCGCAGGAGATTATGAGAGCTATCAGACGGAGAGTGATGATGTAAGTGCGAAGATGATGGCGGCTGCAAATAAAGAAACTTGCAAATACAAGGAAAGTGCAAAGAAGATTGCTTTCATGGTAAGGAGATTTGAAGAGGATGGATTCACAGCTTACTGGCTCTAATGAGTTGCTATATGTGCAAACTGAAAAAGTAAGTGTCACCATAAAAGGAAAGGCAACACATCCTAACTTCCAAGGAATTGAGCATAAAAACGGCGATTCATCAATTAAGGTTCATTGTGTAGATGATTTTCAAATGACTTTAAGGGATGGCGATGTACCACGGTTTTCCTCAAGAAATGGGGAAATTTCAACGGGTATATATTCAATCTATCCGATGTTTTATGAGCAACAGCAGTATGAAATTGTAATTGAAGCTGTAGATGGACATAAGGTTGCGTTTTGGCATGATAACCTTAATGTGCGTAACAAGGTGACACGAGCGAGTAGAAATCATGAGATTTTATCTGGCGTCATCAATTTTGGAAATGAAATTGGTTTTTCTGATTTAGTGATCCAAATTGATGGTGTTAATTACTTGCGCCTTGTTATAGAGGTTTTTCCTACTAAAATCGATTATCAAAACGATTATAAGCAGATTGTCGAAGATGTAACTAAGGAAGTTTACAATGTTGTTTTTGATTTCCTTAAGAAAACATATTTAGGATATCAGCAGAGCGAAAAGGTGAATAGTAGTCCAGTTGAATTCTTTGCGGTTATAAACAAGATATACAAAGATTTTATTAAAGCGGCAGATACCATTATGTCACAGCCTCATCATGTGCTAGATACAACACATCAAGTTTTACCAAGTCACAAAGTTAAGAAGACTGATGGCAGAACGATAAGATGGATTAAAAAGCATCCAGATCAAGCGAAGAGAGTGAATGGAGAGATTCGCATTGAAAGAGCATTGGCTGTAAGAAAACAAGTTTCATATGATACAAAAGAGAATCAGCTTACAAAATACATACTGCTTTCAACTGCGAGGAAGTTGGAATCATTCAAAAAGAATTATCTTAAATTGCAGCGAAAAGAAGACCAGGCCGTAATAGCCAAGATTGACGGAATGGTGAGAGAACTAAACCGGCGTTGTAATACTACTTTTTTGGCTGATGTTGAGGCAAAAGAAGCATCCTCCGGTATGTCATTAGTTTTCTCAATGGCTCCAGGATATAGGGATTTGTATAAATACTATTTGATGCTTTTAAGAGGATTATCTATTACAGGAGATGTCTTCAATATTTCTGTAAAAGATTTGGCTTTATTATATGAGTATTGGTGCTTTATCAAGCTCAATAGCATGATGAAGGATCGATATGAATTGATTTCTCAAGATATAGTTAAGGTTCAGGGAAATGGTTTGTTTGTATCTTTGGTAAAGGGCTCCTCGTCAAAGGTTAAGTATCGTAATTCAGAGAATGGAGAAGTGATTACACTATCGTACAACCCTAAGTCAGGACAAGTTCCGACCGTGGCGCAAAAGCCCGATAATGTTCTTTCACTTGAGAAAAAGACGGTAAATCAGGTTGGAAAAAAGGTTAAATATGAATATGTATTTGATGCAAAGTATCGCGTAAATCCTGCGTTGGAAGGCAGTGATTATTACAATACTATTTCACATACACCTGGTCCTGAAACGGATGATATAAATACAATGCATCGTTACAGAGATGCGATTGTTTATCATAATGGTGCAGATCCATACGAGAGAACAATGTTTGGGGCATATGTGTTATTCCCTTATGCAAATAAGGAAGAATATAGAAATCACAAATTCTTCGAAAGTATTGAGAAAGTGAACATAGGCGGTTTGCCATTTCTTCCTTCAGAGACTTCTATGGTACAGGATATGCTTGATGCTTTGATAGCTGATTCTCCAGATTCGGCATTTGAAAGAGCAACATTGCCAAGAGGTATTGAGGACAAGCTTGCCAAGATTGATTGGAATCAACGCGATGTGCTGGTTGGAGCGTTGAGAAACAGAGCACAGTTGGATACTTGCTTAAAGTATAAGTTTTATCATATCCCGGCGTCAAAGATTAGGGATGCGGATTTACCAATTCATTATGTGGCAATTTATCAATCTATCAATATCTTTGGGAGAGAAGCGGGAATCAGGTACTATGGTGAGGTTACAAAGACAAGTGCTGTAAAGCGTAGAGACATACGAGAGATTCCAAAGAATTCTGATGAGGCATATTATCGATTTGAGATTAAGGAATGGAAAGAATTAAACATCCCATTGGTTGCAAAAGAAGTCAGGGATTTCCCATTCTTTACAAATATGTTCTTGTTGCAGCACTGTCCAGATGTGCCAGATCTTCATATCAGTTCAGAGGAAGAATATCGCCTGTACATTGAAGTACGAAGATTGGCAAATGACGCATCGGTCAACGAGACGGATGCTGAGCCTGGTTTCAAGTATGATGATAAGACAATAATTATGGAGAATGGGGACATTGTTGTTCTTAAGGATGGAACAAAGATTGAGCAAATTTCTATTGAGACTTTTATGAGGAAACCAAGGGAGTCAATGAGGGTGATAGCGAAATAGAATATTTTAAAATAGTACTAATAAAAGAAAGAATGACTACATTGTTGCTTACTCCCATGAACACGCCTTTTTCTTGAATGAAAAGTCTAATCCCCCAGCTATGCTGGGGAGAATGGAATAGTTGGAAACGGTGAGGATAAAAAAGAAAAACCTCCTGTGGTATATTGAGAATGGTGTCGCAAGCCAAACTCAACACAGGAGGTGGTCCAAGTGGACAATAAAAGCATATCACACACTAGATGGAAATGCCAATATCACATCGTTTTCATTCCCCAATATCGGAAAAAGGTATTGTATGGGAAGGTAAGAGAGGATGTACGTGAAATCTTAAATACACTATGCAAATATAAAAATGTAGAAATAATTGCAGGAGCAGTTTGTGTAGATCATGTGCATTTAAGTGTCGCAATACCACCGAAATTAAGTGTCTCAGATTTTATGGGATATTTAAAGGGTAAAAGCACCCTAATGCTATACGATCGTCACCCAGAGTTACAGAGTAAGTGGGATAAAGCAGCATTTTGGGCAAGAGGATATTATGTGGAAACAATCGGTAATATCACAGACGAGGCAGTACAGAAGTATATAAAAGAACAAGCAGAAGAATCGAGAAAAGAAGATTCAAGAAGTACCGCTTTATAGCGGACCAGTAAAAATGCTTGTGACACCGCCCTTTGGGGCGAGTAGTAACATAGCCCTTTGGAGGGCTTATAGCAAACCACCAGTTGAACTGGTGGTTGCTGACTTAAAAGAAAACTATGAAAAATGCTGGTGTTGAAAAATAATAAATTGTTGTATTATGATGTTGATAATAAAATATGGAGGTGTATCATGAAAGCACATAAATATTGGTCAATCGGAGCAATAGTTACAATGGTTGGAACTTTTTATACAGGATATAAAGGGTTAAAAGCAGCACACAAATACTTTGCATTTGGCTCTCTGATATGCATGATTATGGCAGTCTATTCTGGTCATAAAATGATTTCAGGTAATAAAAGAACAAGAAAACAGGTGGAAAATACAAAAGCGGAGGAATAGTAAATGTTAGAGTTAGGAATAAAAGCACCGGACTTTGAATTGCCGGATCAGAATGGAGAAATGCATAAATTAAGCGATTATGCAGGAAAAAAAGTGATCTTATATTTTTATCCAAAGGATAATACACCAGGATGTACGAAGCAGGCATGTGGCTTTTCTGAGCGTTATCCACAGTTTACTGAGAAGGGAGCTGTTATTCTCGGAGTAAGCAAGGACTCTGTAGCGTCTCACAAGAGATTTGAAGAAAAATACGGACTGGCATTTACGCTATTAGCAGATCCGGATCGTAAAGTTATTGAAGCATATGATGTCTGGAAAGAAAAGAAAAATTATGGAAAAGTATCTATTGGCGTAGTAAGAACTACATATCTTATTGATGAGCAGGGAATCATTATAAAGGCAAATGATAAAGTCAAGGCGGCAGATGATCCTGAAAATATGCTTAAGGAATTGGCATAATGAAGATTATTTTATCACCTGCAAAAAAGATGATTGTAGATACCGATAACTTAGCACCGGTTGAACTGCCTGTCTATATTGATAAGACAGCAGAAGTATTAAACTGGATGAAAAGCAAATCAAAAGAAGAACTGAAAGCTATCTGGAAATGTAATGACAAGATTGCAGAGCAGAACTTTAACAGATTGGAAAATATGGATCTTTATAACAGGCTTACTCCGGCTGTTTTAGCATATGAAGGGATTGCATTTCAATATATGGCACCATCTGTGTTTGAAATCCAGCAGTTTGAGTATTTGAAAAATCATTTAAGAATCTTGTCTGCGTTTTATGGCATTTTAAAACCAATGGATGGTGTGACTCCTTATCGTCTTGAAATGCAGGCAAAGGTTGGAATTGGAGATGCAAAAAATCTGTATGAGTACTGGGGAGAATTGTTATACCGCTCAGTAATCGATGACAGTAGGATTATCATTAATCTTGCATCAAAAGAATACTCAAAATGTATAGAAAAGTATCTGACATCACAGGACAGATATATTACGATTGTATTTTGTGAGTTATCCGGAGATAAATTGGTAACAAAAGGTACCTATGCCAAGATGGCTCGTGGTGAAATGGTCAGATTCATAGCGGAAAATAATATTGAAAATCCGGTGGAGATTCAGAAATTTGACAGACTCGGATATTCGTTTAGGTCTGATTTATCTTCAGATTCAGAATATGTATTTGAACGCGAAATAAAATAGTTATTCAGGAAAAAGATGCTCAGTTTGGAAGCTTTTATAATAATGAGAATTATTACTATTTTTATTGACAACAGGATGATAGTGGTATACAATCCTTATTAAGAACTAATCCTAATAAGGAGGAAAATGACAAGTAGGAGAAATACCATTCAAAAAGATCTTGTAAGAAATACCGTATACGAAATGAGAAGACACGTTACGGCAAATGAAGTGTATGAATTTATAAAAGAAGCATATCCAACAATTGGAAAGGGAACTGTATATAGAAATCTTGATATATTGGTAGAGGAAGGTGCATTAAGAAAGGTTGAAGTTCCGGATGGACCGAACCGATTTGATTTTACATTGAAAAATCATTACCATGTAAGATGTATAAAGTGCGGTGAAGTTTTTGATGTGGATATGGATCAAATACCGGATTTGCTGGAAAGAATTCATAACACTCATGGAATTGAATTTGTGGATTATGATATTTCATTTAAAGGCATTTGCCCGAAATGCAGGGAGAAGGTAAAGAAGGAACAGCATGGATAGAAAAGCAATGTATAAGTTGAGTTATGGACTGTTTATATTGACCGCTAAAGAAGCAGAAAAAGATAACGGATGCTCTGTAGGAAAAGACCAGTTCTCAGAAGCATAAATGTATTATGATAGGATTATACCAATGAAAGAAGAACTAAGTATAGATATCATCGGACTTGCAGGAGCCTATTCTTATGCTTTGGACTGTATAGAAGCAGAGTTGGTAAATATCAAAAACAAACATGGAAAAAGAGTGGCTTATATAAGTATATGCATGGCTGAATATTGGAAAATTCAAGGTGATGAATTACAAGATTTAGCCATGTGTGCTTTACTGCATGATAATGCTTTGACACAATATATTTCGGAAGAACTGAAAAAGGATTCCGTCATTAATTGTAAAAAAGATTTATCCGAGAAAAAAACAAATCTTCATTGTATTTATGGTGAAAAAAATATTACTAAAATTCCATTTAAAACAGATGTGTCAAATGTGATTTTGTATCATCATGAACATGCCGATGGAACCGGTCCTTTTCAAAAAAAGTGGAATGAAATTCCATTGTTTGCAAGGATTATTCATCTTGCAGATACCATTGATATTATAGGAAATAATACGGGATCTGGAAATAACAGTTGGAATTTTATATGTCAGTACCTTTTAAAAAATAGGGATGGATTATTCGATTCAGAATGTGTGAATGCCTTTTTTCATGCATTCACACATTCTGAATCATTTATATGTTTACGTGATAATTCTTTTGAAACGAAGCTATGGGAGATTATCCCAAGACAAAAACAGGTTTTTGATTGGAAAACGTGTAAAAATGTCGCAGATTTTTTTGCAAAGATTGTAGATTATAAATCTTCTTTTACAAGCAGACATTCTATAGGAGTGGCTGAAAAAGCAGCTTTTTTTGCTCAATATATCGGATATGATTCTATTAATGTGCAAAAAATTTATCTGGCTGGTGCACTGCATGATATTGGGAAGATGGCAGTAGGCAATGAAATTTTGGAAAAACCGGATAAGCTTACGGATGATGAATTTTCAAAAATGAAGAATCATGCTGGCTATACATACCTTATATTATCAGAGGTTAATGATTTTGAAGAAATACGAGACTGGGCAGCTTTCCATCATGAAAAGTTAAATGGAAAAGGGTATCCTTTTGGAAAAACCGCAGCTGAATTAAATGAGCCGGAACGTATTATGGCATGTATTGATATTTATCAGGCATTAACCGAGGACAGACCATATAAGAAAGGTTTATCGCACGAAAAAACGTGTGAGATACTCGATGACATGGCGCAGAAAGGTTTTGTTGATTCGGATATTTCCAAGAAAATTAGGGAATGTTTTGGTGGAATCTAACATTAAAACGAGAAAATATAGGAAATTCATGAGAAATGCATTTGCCTGTTATGAATAGTATGGAACAGGTTCATAAAACAAATAAACGGAAGGTAGGATTAATTTATGTATGAAATGAAACCAGAATATTATATCGGTATAGATATGATAGACGAAGAACACAAGCAGTTATTTAAATATGCAGATGAGGCATATGAACTGCTTCTTGATGAGTTTACACCGGATAAATATGATAGGATTGATATAATATTAGAAAATCTCCGAAATTATACAGTAAAACACTTTAGTGATGAAGAGCAGTATATGGAATCTATTAATTATAAGAAGATATTTACACAGAAAGTTCAACATCAGGAATTTATACATAAACTTGATGAATTTATGGAACATCACAATGATGAGGTAGAAGATCAAGATGAACAGATTATGGGAATTTTAAAATATCTCACAGAGTGGTTAGTTAATCACATTCTGTATGTCGATGGTCAAATTCCAAAAGGCTGATATAGTAAGAAAGGCTGTTATTTTTTAGAGTAGCAGCCTTTTTTATTTTGAATATAAAATATGACACATCCTATACTTCCTAGGTGTCACGCCATACTTCTGTTTAAACGCCTTGATAAAATGGCTGCAGTCACAAAATCCTGTCTCCTGGCTGATATAAGTTAGGTCAAAATCTGTGAATTGCAATAAGTCCTCCGCTTTTTGCAGTCTTACTGTGAGAACCATCTCCTTGCAGGTCTGCCCATAGTACTCCTTGAATATTGCGGCAAAATATGAATAACTCATATGAAATTTTTCCGCCAGCTCCGCCACCGAGAGAGCTTCCTGGTAGTGCTGTGAAATGTACTCAGATACCTCTGTAAATTTTTCGCTTAATACAGTTTCTTTTTTCCTTTTTTTTATCTGAAAGCCTTCCTGCTTCCAGACACGAAGAATTTCTGCCATAAGAAGACAATAATTCGAATGCATAATAATGTCATAACCAAATTGCTTTTCTTCTAACGTCTTCACTGATCCCTGAATCAGCTGCTTCAATTTTTCCTGATTAAATTTCTCTTTCGAAAAATAAACCGATAGCTTCTGCTCCACTGCTGCCATGGCGATCAGACTCGAAATCGGTGGAAGCGCCGAACCGGATATATTCAGATGTACCGGATCAAATTTCAGAACATAGTAGCGGATTGGAAGTTGTCCTGCTGAATAAATTGCATGAGCCATCTGCGGATAAAATACGATTAGATCTCCCGGTTCCAATACATAATTCTCTTCTCCTGCCTCTACATACGCCTTTCCCTCCACCATGTAAAGAATCTCCACAAAATAATGCCAATGTGGAAGAATTGGAAACATCTCAGATGTCTGTGCATCAAATAAAAAGGCTTCATATGGTTTGTTTAATTTGTCTGAGCATTCAAAATAAGGTTTCACAGATTATCTCCATCATAGATTTTTACAATTTTGTAATAGATTCATTATATCATATCTTTTTTCTACATGATATACTTTCAGCAGAAAACATCCAGAAACTATATAATTCGAAAGACAGGAGATTTTTACTAAAATGAAAATTCAAAATCAACTTGGATATATTAAAGGAATTACATTTGCCCCATTTCACAAACGTGGTTCTCTTTCTACACAGACTGCACGTGATAGTTTTGATTATATGATAGAACACACGGCTGCTGATTTCGTAATCCTTGCTCCTGTAGGGCTACAGGAGCACGCACACTCAGAAGAGATTTGTTACACTTCCAGTGCCACATTCTCAGATGAAGAATTAATCAATATGATACGTTATGCAAAAAGCAAGAGCATCCGTGTTGCCCTGAAACCTACCGTTAATTGTAAAAACGGTGTCTGGCGCGCTTACATCAGTTTCTTTGAAAAAGATGTTCCATGTGAACCGAAATGGGAAAACTGGTTTGCCTCTTACACAGAATTCCAGACATACTATGCCAAAATTGCAGAAGCCGAACAATGTGATCTTTTTATTGCAGGATGTGAGATGGTAATGACGGAACACCGCAGTGAAGAATGGAGAAACGTAATCGCTGCGATCCGAAACTATTACCACGGACCTGTTTCCTATAATACCGATAAATATCAGGAAGAAAATGTAACCTGGTGGGATTGTGTCGACATGATCTCCTCCAGCGGATATTATCCGATTGATCAGTGGGAACAGGAACTTGACCGTATTGAAAGGGTCGTTCAGAAGTTCAAGAAACCATTTTTCTTCGCTGAAGCAGGATGCATGTCCAGAAAAGGTTCCTCAATGGTGCCTAACAATTGGGCAAATCAGGGAGCTTTACGTCTGGAGGAACAACCAGACTGGTATCGAGCTATGTTCGAGGCCTGCGCAAAACGCTCATGGGTAAATGGTTTTGCCATGTGGGAATGGGCACCGGTTCTTCCTTCCAGAAGTACTGCGGCAAGAGATACCAGCTACGAAATCTGCAACAAACCGGTACAGGAGGTTATTAAAGACTACTATGGGAGAGACAAAAGAAAATAACATACAACAAACTTCAGAACAGGATCTCTGGCAGGAAGAAGCTGCCATGATGCACATCTTCAGCCGGAACAGAAAAAATAACCTGCGCACGCTTCTTTCTCTTTTCAAGGGACATTATGGCGCGCTGGCTGGTTCCATTTTCTTTTTCATTATCAAGCATTCCCCAACCTGGGTTCTTCCAATCGTCACAGCTAATATTATCAATGCAGTGACAGACCACAACGGGAATATTACCAAAATTCTGATTCTGAATACCATCCTTATGATTGTATTTCTGGTACAGAACATACCAACCAACTACATCCATACCTGGCTCTATGCCAAAACGGTACGAACAGTAGAGAAAGAACTGCGCGAAGCCCTAGTCTGCAAGCTTCAGCAATTGTCGATCACCTATCACAAGGAAATGCAGTCCGGAAGGCTTCAGTCGAAGATCATGCGAGATGTAGAACAGATACAAAATCTTGCATCTCAGATCTTTATCTCTCTTTTGACTATCATTCTGAACATTGGTGTATCCTTCGGAGTGGTCATCTTCAAAAGCCGGATCGTATTTCTTTTCTTCCTCTGCACGATACCGGTTTCTGTTTTGATCATTGTTGGTTTTAAAGGAAAAATCAAAACCCATAACCGTGCTTTCCGTAAAGAAATGGAAGAAACTTCTGCAAAAGTAATGGAAATGGTTGAAATGATTCCTGTAACGAAAGCTCACGCTCTGGAAGATCAGGAAGCCCGTAAAATGAGTGAACAGCTTCGTAAAGTTGCTGAAAAAGGGCTTCAGCTTGATATGATTCAGACATACTTTTCTTCAATCAGCTGGGTTGCATTTCAGATCTTTCAGGTATTCTGTCTTGCATTTACAGCCTACATTGCATGGAAAGGAATCATCGGTGTCGGAGATATCACCTTATACCAGACTTATTTTTCCAGCATCGTCGCTCAGATTGCAGGTATTGTGACTTTGCTGCCAATCATTGCGAAAGGCCTGGAATCCGTTGAATCGATTGGTGATGTGCTTTGTGCAAATGATATTGAGGACAACCGTAGGAAGAAAAAAGTAGTTGATCTGAAAGGTGAGATTACATTTCAGGATGTATCTTTTACTTATAAAGGCGATGAAAAACCGGTATTAAGTCATCTGAACTTCAAGATTCAGCCGGGGGAAACAGTTGCCTTTGCCGGTTGTTCCGGCTCTGGAAAAACAACAATCCTCAATCTTGCCATCGGTTTCCTGAAAGCTGACAGCGGACAGGTATTGGTTGATGGAAATGACCTGATGGAACTGGATCTGCACAGCTACCGAAAGCAGATTGCCGTCGTTCCACAACAGTCCATTCTCTTCACCGGAACTTTCCGCGAGAATATCACCTATGGATCTGAATCCATCTCCGAGGAACAGTTATGGAATGTCATCCGTGCAGCCAACCTGGAAGAAGTTGTCCAGAAACTGCCTGATGGTCTGGACACGATGATCACAGAACATGGGGAAAATCTTTCCGGCGGACAACGGCAGCGCATCTCCATTGCCCGCGCATTTTTACGGAATCCGAAGATCCTGATTCTGGATGAGGCAACTTCTGCGCTTGACAGCATCTCTGAAAAGAAGATTCAGGATTCAATCCAGAAACTTGTGAAAGGACGTACCACACTGATCGTAGCCCACCGTCTGTCTACCATTCGCAATGCTGACCGGATTGCTGTGATTGAAAAAGGAAATGTTCTGGAATGTGGCTCTTACGAAGAATTGATAGAGAAAAAAGGCGCATTTTATCGGATGGAGAAAATGTAAAAAATCAGTAGCTGGTTAGTTCAGAAACCTGTCTGCGGAATTGATCTGGAAAGAGTAGAAAGAAAATAGCTGGACAGATGCAGAGGCACAGAGCAACATACTAACCTTGATTAAAAATACTTGATTTTACAGTGTTTTGGGGATGTTACAGTAGATTTTTACCAACGATTTACCAAAGCTATTTGAGTAGGGGATAAATTACTCAGGATCAGCCCGCATTTGAAAGAAGGTGACCACAACGAAACTGTTTAAGAAAAAAATTCCCGAACAGACTTATGATAAAGCCAGCCAAAAGCCGGTGATTAAGGCGAGCATCTGCAACGGCGAGCAGATTGCCGGTTTCAAGGATCTTCATACGGGAAAGATCGAGGAAGTGATGCTGATTAAGGGGCCGGCGGATTTGGAACGGTTTAAGAAAATGTATGGCATTGAGGATGAGATCGGAAAGGAGTATTGATATGGCGAAAAGGAATTGCGGGAACTAAACGAGGAGTATTGCAGCTGGGAGTACATGGAAGTGTCGGAAGATTACAGATAAAAAGTATGGACAGCCGGAATATGGAGTACCGGACATAAGACAGAGCGCGGCAGGGACAGCTGCGCATGGCAGAAGGTAAGAGAAGGGAAGACTGCCGGCGGAACATGCAGAGAGGACAGGGATACGGGATGAACAGTATTTTTCACAGAATCAGCGTTAGAAAATATCAGAACAGGGACGTGGAGCAGGAGAAAATCGAGCTGATGTTAAAAGCGGCGATGGCTGCTCCGTCCGCATGTAATCAGCAGCCGTGGGAATTTTATGTGGTGAAGGACAAGGCGGTGATCGAGCGGCTGTCAGAGGCGTCGCCCTATGCAAAATGTGCGAAGGACGCGCCGGTCGTGTTTGTGCCGTGCTTCCGGTCTAAGGGGATTGCGCCGGAATATTTTAATATCGATATGAGCGCGGCGGTGGAGAACCTTCTGCTGGAGGCGGACGAGCTTGGGCTTGGCGCGGTCTGGATGGGAATTTCGCCGGACGAAGGCAGAATGAAAGCGGTGCAGGAAGTGCTGGATATTCCCGAGGATCTTCATGCATTTGCGCTGGTTCCCTGCGGTTACCCGGCAGAGGAGAGAGCGCAGGAAGACCGGTATGAGGAGAGCAGAGTGCACTATATTATGAACTGATAAGCCAATATTCCGAGAGCAGAAGGTTGGCAAACAAAGATATCACATTATAAAAACGGGGCGGCAGGGAAGCGTTTCTCTGCCGCCCCGTTTTCGTATATTTATGAAAAATAAGAGGGAGAACAAGCCCCCTGCTTGCCGACGCTTTAGCGGTGCAGCTCCTGACAGCGTTTCCGGTACTCGGACGGTGTAACATCCGCGACTTCCCGGAAGACCCGGTTAAAATGTGTCAGATTGGAAAACCCGGTTTCTCTGGCGACTTCGGTGACATTCCGGTCCGTTTCCATGAAGAGCCGCTTGGCGTTCATGATGCGGGTCTGCTTGATATACTCCACGATCGTGCGCTTGGTACTTTTCTTGAATTCCCGGCAGAGGTAATATTCGCTGACATAAAAACGCTCGGAGAGGTCCTTGAGTGTGATATCTTCTGCATAATGGTTATGGATATACTGAATCACTTTGGTAACCCGGGTCTCGCGGAGGATGCCGGTGCTCTCCTGATTCATGCGCAGAAGCTGCACCATAATCAGGTTCAAAAGAGACTGCATACATTCGTCGTGGCAGTCCAGATGCGAATGCTGCTCCTCTTCCATGGCATAGATGATGCGCCGCAGCTGGTGAAGCTCCTGACTGTCAGGACGGTAAACCACCTGCGAGTGGAGAAGCTTATGAAGAAGATCCGCCGAGGTGATCGTTTTCGGGCGGAAATACAGCACCACCCGCGAAAATGCCATATCCTGGTCACCGTAGGAACGGTGCATCGTCTGTGGAGGGAAGAGAATACAGTCCCCGGCCTGAAGCTTGAAGAGCTTGTCATCCATCAGATGATAGCGCTCCCCGCTGTCGAGAAAATACAGCTCAAAATAATCGTGATAGTGAGACTGTGACATATTGTCATTGACGCCAGTTACCTGGGCGATGGCGCAGGCTGCACCGGCTGCCATACTTGTCTGTGCAACATCAATCATAAGGCACCTCATAGAAAATAAAAAACTCTGTTTCTATGGAAATTATAAAGCAAAAACGCAACAAGTGCAAGATATGTAAAAAAAAGTGCGATTTTGAACAAAGTCTGTATAGTTATTGAACCTGAGTTTTTGTAAGATGATGACAGAAGGAAAACAGATCTGAATGAACCGGATATAGACAATAAGAAAAAGAGTTACAAAACCAAAGGAGGAAAACTCGTGAAAGTATGTTACAAAGCAGGTGCTGTCACAGCACAGAATCATTATTATTCGATTGCTGCAGATGCAGTGGAGATTCGTGTATGGTTCCTTACGGATGATATCATCCGTATCCGGGCGGGCTTTGACGGAGACTGGGATGAAGCATCCTACAGTCTGGTAACAACCGCGTGGGAATCCCGCACAGATGAACTGATGAAGGATTACCGGAAGCGGATTAACGTAGCGGAAGCTGCACTGGTGGATGGTGAGACCAGGGCAGTGATTACCGGAAAGAAGCTCCGTGTGGAAGTGGAAAAAGATCCATTCCGTATCTGTGTCTATGATGCAGAAGGAACCATGCTTCATGCGGATATTCCGGAGCTTGCGTACCGTGAGGATTCTAACAGGCGCCGCATTCATACCAGCCAGATCGAGGATGACGATTATTTTTACGGATTTGGTGAAAAAGGCGGCGAGATCAATAAAGCAGAAAAATATATGAACATGGCTCCCGGAGATGCGATGGGATACAATGCGAAGGAGACAGATTCCCTGTACAAGCATATTCCGTTCTATATCAAGCTGCAGCGCAGCACGAAAAAAGCTGTAGGATATTTCTACCACAGCACGGCAGAATGTGACTTCAATATGGGACGCGAGAAGCGGAATTACTGGCATCGTTATTCTTCCTTCCGTGCAGATGCCGGCGATGTGGATTTATTCCTGATCGCGGGACCGTCGATCGGGGAGGTCGTTGAGCGCTACACCGATCTGACAGGAAAGTCCATTCTTCTTCCGAAGGCTGCATTCGGATATCTGGGATCGTCGATGTACTATCCGGAACTGCCGGAGAACTGTGACGATGCAATTCTGGAATTCATTGACACCACCAGGGAAGAGGGCATTCCGGTGGATGGTTTCCAGCTTTCTTCCGGATATTGTGCCGTTGAGACAGAGCAGGGCATCAAGAGATGCAGCTTTACCTGGAATTATAAAAGATTCAAGGACCCGGCGGACTGGTTTGCAAAGATGAAGCAGGCGGGCATCGTTGTCTCACCGAATGTAAAGCCGGGAATGCTTCTCGTTCATCCGCTTTTGGAGGAGATGAAGGAAAAGAAGATGTTCGTCCTCGACAGCACAACGGATGAGCCGGGAATCGGTACATGGTGGGGTGGAACCGGAATTTTCGTCGACTTTACCAAAGAAGAGAACCGCAAGAACTGGAAAGAGTATCTGAAGCAGGGTCTGATCCAGTATGGCTGCGAGTCTGTATGGAACGATAACTGTGAATACGATTCCATGGTAGACAAGGATGCCAGAGTATATTTTGAGGGAAAAGGCAGCACGATCGGTACGATGAAGCCGGTTATGAGCAACCTGATGTGCCAGCTGTCCAATGAAGCGGTAACGGAGTACAATCCATCGGTTCGCCCGTTTTCCGTGTGCCGGTCCGGACATGCCGGAATCCAGCGATACGCACAGGTGTGGGCAGGCGATAACCTGACCTGCTGGGATACGTTAAAATACAATATCGCAACCATTCTCGGAATGGGACTCTCCGGAGTCGCAAACCACGGCTGCGATGTCGGAGGTTTCTATGGTGTTTCTCCGGAACCGGAGCTTTTCGTCCGCTGGGTGCAGAACGGTATCTTTATGCCGAGATTTTCCATCCACTCGACCAACACCGACAATACGGTAACGGAACCGTGGATGTACACGGACAAGAAGCAGTATATCCGGGACGCAATCAAGTTCCGCTACCGCATGATTCCGTATCTGTATTCTCTGGAGAGCAGAGCGCATGAGACCGGTCTTCCGATTATGGAGCCGATGTTTATGGCATTTCAGAATGACCCGAAGACCTACAATGAAGGCGTAGATTTTATGTGGGGCGATTCACTCCTGGTAGCTAATGTTGTGGAAAAAGGAGCAAAGACCAGAAGCATTTACCTGCCGCAGACGGGGGATGAGAACGTTCGTTTCTATGATTTTTATACCAGAGAAGAGTATGCGCAGGGACAGACGATCGAGGTGCCGGTCGATATCAGTTCCATCCCGCTTTACATCAAGAGCGGTGCGATTATTCCGATGGCGGAGAATCAGATCTACAACCTGATGCATGAGACGGTAACCGGACTTCATATTCTTATGGCGCCGGACGTAGATTCTGAATTTACCGTATATGACGATGACGGAAAGACCAATGAGTACCAGAACGGGGCATATCTTAAGACCCATATTAAAGTGACGGCAGGAGTCAGAACCTGTGTGGACTTCACTTATGAAGGAAATTATGAGAATACCGTGGACACGATGTATCTGGATGTGGTACACAGGGAAAAAGCGCCGTTCTATGTTCAGATTGACGGTGTGGAAGTTCCGCATTTTCTTCACAGACGCAAATTTGAAGAGGCGCAGACCGGCTGGTATTACAGCCAGAGCTTAAAGTCGGTACAGGTGAAGTACCCGAATCCGAAAAAGGATCATCATGTGATGATTTCCTTTGAGGTATTCGATATGATTGGAATGTAATTTAAATTAGAATAAAAAAGGAAAAGGAGAACAAAAGCAATGAAAAAGAACATCGCCCTCATTTTGGCGGCAGCGCTCGTTCTGCCGACCGTAATTGCGGCAGGCGGCTGTGGCGCAAACTCCGGAGTTTCCAGCAGTGCAGAGGCAACGGCAGAGAATCCGATGGTATTGACTCTGGCACACGGTCTTTCCGAGACGCACACCGTACATATTGCCATGACGCAGTTTGCGGATGAGGTAAAAGAGAAGACCGACGGACGCATCATTATCAACATTTTCCCGAACGGACAGCTTGGTTCTGAGACAGAGAACTTAGAGCAGTTGCAGGCAGGCGTAATCGCAATGACCAAGGTTTCCGCACCGGGTCTTGCCACCTATAACGAAGCTTACAATACGTTCGGCCTTCCGTACATTTTCAATGATACCGAAGACTTCTACGACATTATGGATTCTGAGGACATGCAGGATTTCTTCCTTTCCTCCGAGGAAGACGGATTTGTGACGATTACCTACTTTACGTCCGGCGCCCGTTCCTTCTACACCAAAGACAAGGCAATCCGTGTGCCGGAAGATTTAAAGGGATTAAAAATCCGTGTACAGGATATGAAGTCACAGACGGATATGCTGACAGCGCTTGGCGGAACTCCGGTGGCAATGTCCTATGGTGATGTTTATACCGCTCTTTCCACCGGCATTATCGATGGTACCGAGAACAACGAGACGGCATTGACCACAGGTAAGCACGGCGAGGTCTGCAAGGTGTACTCTGTTGACCAGCACGCGATGATTCCTGACGTGATGGTCATGTCAGCAAAAGTATGGAACAATATTGCTCCGGAGGATCAGGAAATCATCCTGCAGTGTGCGCACGATGCGACCGAATGGCACAAGGAAGCATGGGATCAGGCTGTGGATGAAGCAATTACGGAAGCGGAAGATATGGGTGTGGAATTTGTCTACGATGTAGATAAGGAAGCTTTCCGTGAAGCGACGGCGGGAATGATCGATGAATACCGCGAAGAATATCCGGGAGTTGCGGATTTGCTGGATAGAATTGATGGAATCAGAGAAGAGGAGGAGTAAAAAATGGCTAAGACCTTAGGCACGATTAAGAAATATATGAACAAAGTTCTCGCGGCTTGCTGCGCAGTCCTTCTGACGTTCATGACCTTCCTGGTATTGTGGCAGGTATTCACCAGATACGTCCTCAACAGCCCGGCGGCATTTACCGAGGAACTGGTAAAGTACTCGCTGATCTGGACCGGCTTTATCGGCGCGGCCTATGCATTTTCCACCAGAGAGCATATGGCACTGACCCTGGTAAGAGATAAACTGACTGGAAGACCGCATCAGATTCTGGTTATCTTCATTGATGCGCTGATTCTACTCCTTGCAATCTTTGTAATCACGATTGGCGGTTATAAGCTGGCAGTGTCTGCAAGGGCGGAATTCTCCGCACTTCTGGGAGTTCCGAGAACGCTGGTATATTCCATCGCACCGATTTCCGGCATCTTTATCATCATCGCACAGATTATTAATCTCTACGAAGACATTACCGGAAACAAAGTAGAAGAATAAGGAGGGAAAAAATGAATATCGTACTAACAACTATCATTTTGTTTGTCGTTTTCGGCGTACTGCTGTTCATGGGTGTTCCGATTTCTGTAAGTATTATTGTATCTTCCATCGTAACTGCAATGTCTACCCTTTCCTGGGATCAGATTACGTTTATTACCATGCAGAAGATGAATTCCGGTATCGAAAGTTTTTCCCTGCTGGCGGTTCCGCTGTTCATCCTCGCCGGTAACATCATGAACAATGGCGGTATCGCAAAGAGACTTGTCAATTTTGCACAGCTTTTTGTGGGAAAACTTCCGGGAAACCTGGCACAGGCCAATATCCTTGGAAACATGCTTTTTGGAGCGCTCTCCGGTTCTTCCGTAGCGGCTGCATCTGCAATGGGCGGATGTATCAGTCCGATTGAAAAAGAGCAGGAGTATGATCCGGCTTACTCGGCGGCAGCCAACATTGCTTCCGCACCGACCGGACTTCTGATTCCTCCGACCTCTGCATTCATCGTTTACTCTACCGTAGCCGGCGGCGTATCCATTTCCACGCTGTTCATGGCTGGATATGTTCCGGGTATCCTCATGGGACTCGGCTGTATGGTGGTTGCGTTCATCTATGCGAAAAAAATGGGCATCAAGGCGACCGGCCGTGACAAATCCATCAGTGTTGCAAAGACGATCTGGGATGCCATTCCGTCCCTGCTGCTGATCATTATCGTTATCGGCGGTATCGTATCCGGCATCTTTACTGCAACAGAAGGTGCAGGTATTGCAGTTCTTTACTGCCTCATCCTGTCCATCATCTACAAGAGTATCGATTTCAAGGGATTTATGGAGATTCTCCTGAACTCTGCCAAGACTTCCGGAATCATCCTGTTTTTGATTTCTGCTTCTTCCGCGATGTCATTCGTGATGGCTTATTCCGGAATCCCGGCAGCAATCAGCAGCGCGCTGCTCTCGGTATCCACAAACAAATATGTCATCTTCATTCTGATGAACGTTATTCTGCTGATCATCGGTATGTTCATGGACATCACACCGGCAATCTTGATTTTTACACCGATCTTCCTGCCGATTGCACAGAGCTTTGGCATGAGCGACATCCAGTTTGGCGTAATGCTAATTTTCAATATGTGCCTTGGAAATATCACACCGCCGGTAGGCTCCGTACTTTTTGTCGGATGCGGTATCGGACATGTATCGATTGAGGAAGTAACACCGAAGCTTATTCCATATTTCCTGGTACTGATTGTGATGCTTCTTCTGGTAACCTTTGTACCGGGACTCTCCCTCGGAGTTCCTAGCCTCATGGGATTAGTCTAAGGATAGACCTGTGGAATTGCCGCAATAAGCATAGAACTTCTTTGCTTTGATAAGTAATATTATCAAAAGACCACACCGTGGGATTTCAGATGGAAATGCGGATGGATATTCGGTTCAAAAAATGTGGCATTTCTAACCAGCCGAATGTTTGCATCCTTGATGATCCGTGTCTTTCCAAGTTTGGAGCACTCCACGGACTGTGTCCGCAAATCATGAGACAATTTAAGAACTTTCGTGTGGCGCTTTTGCCGCTGCTGAATAAAACATAATCGCGCGAAGCCGATGTCTGAGTTGCCATCTGCCTTATCTTCAATAGCAGATGGCAATGAGTTTCGGTTCGCGCGATTTTATAATGTCTATGAAGCAGCGGCATTAGCCGCCACTAGAAAGTTCGCCCATTGTCTCTGATTTGTCGGACACACTCCGGGAGTGTTCAAACGTGGAAGAGACACGGAATCCGATGCAAACATTCAGCTGGAAGAAATGTTCACATTTTTCTCCAACGAATATTCCATCTGCATTTCCACATGAAATTCCCAAGTGCGTTTCTCATAATATTACTTATCAAAGCAAAGAGCGATATGCCTATTGCGACAGTTCCTTTGTGTAAGAGGTTATCTTACAAAGAGATATGCCGTGTAGGCGACGTATAATAACACGCAGACGGCGCCCTCCGCACGGCTCATGGACCGTTTGGTTCTCGCGAAAACAAACAGCAGGATACCGCTGCAGAGCAGCAGGACGCAGTCGATCACTGATTCGCCGAGCACATGAAGCGGCGAGATGGCAGCGGACATGCCGAGGATAAACAAGATATTGAAGAGATTTGATCCGACCGCATTGCCGAGCGCCAGCCCGCTGTCTCCTTTTCTGGTTGCCACAATCGAGGTGACGAGTTCTGGCAGGGAAGTGCCGATGGCGATGATGGTCAATCCGATAAAATTCTGGCTGACACCGAAGTTTGCGGCGATGATGCAGGCGTTGTCGACGACCAGATCGCCACCGAAGATGACAGCGGCAAGTCCGCCACCCATAAAGAGGATACTTTTCGGAAGCGGTAATACCTTACAGACCTCGCCTTCCTCACGGTTGCGCAGGGCGGAACGGATCATGCATGTGATGTAGAGAACCATTCCTGCCAGAAGAAGAAAACCTTCGACGCGGCCGAGCGTTCCGTCGAGAAACATGAGGCACAGAATCAGCGTGACCAGAATATTGACAGGCATGTCCCGCTTTAAGATCTCCGCGTTCGTCTGAAAGCCGGACAAAAAGGCGCAGATTCCGACCACAACCAGACCGTTGAATATATTCGATCCGACGACATTGCTGATGGCAATATCGTTGCTGCCGCCAAGCGCCGCGTTGATGCTGACGGACGCCTCCGGAGCGCTGGTTCCCATGGCAACGATCGTAAGACCGATGATGACGCTGGGCACCTTTAAGATTTTGGCGAGCGAAGAACTTCCCTCCACAAAGAAATCCGCGCCCTTAACTAAGAGTACAAAACCGATGAGTAACAATACATATTCCATACGTGTTCCTTTCCTGCGACAAAGAAATGGGTATAAAAAAAGACCTTTATCGCATCAAAAATGAGTGATAAAAGTCTCGTTACTTACAATAATAACCGGCCTTGCGGCGTGATGACGATTATTATTTCAGCTTCTGCGCGCAGCGTCTGGCGCATCCGAAGATGAAAACTACTCCCTTTTATTAAGGCTATTTTAGGACGGGGCAAAAAAGATGTCAATAAAAATGTCGCTATTTGTCGAAATCCAAACGAAATCCAAGCGGAAGCCAGGTGGAATCTGCATGAAATCCGAACGAAATCCAAGCGGAACCCGGGCGGAACCCACATGAAATCCAGGCGCAATGAGCGCGGTATATCATCCGGACGGTTTTGCAAGATTATCGTTGTAACAATCGATAGATATGTCTATAATAACAGATAACAAACGGCAAGAGAACGGAGCGTGAGGACACATGTTTTTTATTATGGGAATTACGGACGGCAGAAAAGATTTTGATTTTCACCAGATGATGACCTGCGATGCCTGCGGAGCTTACGGCAGATATCAGGTGTTCATGACATACACCGTATTTTCGCTTTTCTTTATCCCCTGCATAAAATGGAACAGACACTACTATGTGCAGGCGAGCTGCTGCAATGCGCTCTATGAGCTGGACGCGGAGATTGGAAAACGGATTGCGCGCGGCGGGGATGTCGAGATTCTGCCACAACATTTGCGTCCGGTGCATCCGGGGAATCGTGGAAACGGCTGGAATACCACAAAACAGTGCAGAAATTGTGGTTTTACGACGACGGAGGATTATGAATTCTGCCCGAAATGCGGTCTGCGGTTTTAACAGCGGCGCGGGATGCGGAATAGAAAGAGGTTACAAAGGAGAGAACAATGGAGACATGGTATTATGAAGTGGTCTCGATCGATGGAGATTACGCGAACTTAAGAAGAACGGATATCCCGTCAGAAGATCTGAAGCTTGTGGCGCGGGCACTGCTTCCGGCGGAGATTATGGAGGGAAGCAGATTGAAATACGAGCTGATGCAGTACGAGATTGTGGAAGCATCGGTCGGCTGAGGAACGACGATCGATGTGGAACCGGTGCACGAGATGCAAAAAGTGTTGTTTGCGGCGGATGAGCTGACCGGGCTGATCTGGGCGGCGGCGCTGCAATGAGCAGATGATAAGCCACTATGCAGGGTGGGAAAAGCAGATTGTTTTCGGAAATTCGCTGCAAACACCTTGACAGTTCTGATTTTTTGAAATAGAATCTAAAGCAGCGCGAAGAAGAGAAGAGTACCAGTGCGGCACCCTACAGAGAGAGATGCATACGGTGGAAGCATCTTGGAAGAAAGCCCTGGAAAGACCACCTCTGAGCGGCCCTAATCCGGTCCGGTGATTCCGTTATCATCAAACGAGTGATTTCCCGACAGTGGGATGCGTGATCCGAGGGGATCCGGCAGTCCGGCATGGTTTTACGGGAATAAGCAGGGTGGAACCGCGGATACAGTATATTCGTCCCTCATACAGGCACAGGTCTGTATGGGGGATTTTTTTCGTCCGGAAAAAGCACCCGGACGCAGAACAAGGAGGAAGAAAATGGTAGATTTTAAAGCAGATGAGAGACTGAACACACTCAATCATTCCTGCGCGCATGTAATGGCACAGGCAGTCAAGCACTTATACCCGGAAGCAAAGTTCTGGGTAGGCCCGGTCGTAAAGGAAGGATTTTATTATGATATCGATCTTGGCGATAACGCAGTCAACGACGACGTGATCGCGGCGATCGAAAAAGAGATGAAGAAGATCTGCAAAGAGGGCAAGAAGATCTACAGACGTGAGATCTCAAAGGCAGAGGCATTAGAGCTTTTTAAGAACGACGAGTACAAGCTGGATCTGATCAGCGATCTGGAGGACGGAACGATCTCCGTCTACGACCAGGGCGATTTTACAGATCTTTGCCGCGGACCGCACGTGGACAATACAAAGCTCTGCAAGAATTTCAAGCTGGTAAAATATTCCGGCGTGTACTGGAAGGGCGATGCGAACAACCACGTGATGCAGCGTATTTACGGTGTATGTTTCCCGACAGCCGAGGAGCTGGAGGCACATCTGAAGCTTTTGGAGGAGGCAAAGGAGCGCGATCACAGAAAGATCGGCAAGGAGATGCAGCTGTTTATGTCCGACGATCTGGTAGGACGCGGACTGCCGATGTTCCTTCCGAAGGGCTATACCGTATGGCAGGAGCTTGAGAATTACATCAAGGCAAAAGAGAGAAAACTCGGCTATCTGCACGTTATGACGCCGTGTGTCGGCACGGTTGGTCTGTACAAGACTTCCGGTCACTGGGATCACTATAAGGAGAACATGTTCCCGGCAATGGAGGTGGAGGGAGAGTCCTTCGTTCTGCGTCCGATGAACTGTCCGCATCACATGATGATCTATGCAAACAGAATGCATTCCTACAAAGATCTGCCGATCCGTATCGGTGAGATCGCACACGACTTCCGTTTCGAGGCGAGCGGTACGTTAAAGGGTATTGAGAGAGGAAGACATTTCTGCCAGAACGACGCGCACCTGTTCGTGACACCGGAGCAGATTGAGTCTGAGTTCGCCAGCGTGGTGGCTCTGATTTTTGACACCTACAAAGACTTCAATATCACCGATTACCGCTGTGTACTGTCCTTAAGAGACCCGGCGGACAAGGTGAAATATCACGACGACGACGCTATGTGGGATATGGCGGAGAATGCACTCCGAAAGGTATTAAATGATATCGGCATCGAGTATACAGAGGAGATCGGCGAGGCGGCATTCTACGGCCCGAAGCTGGATGTCAACGTAAAACCGGCAATCGGCAACGAGTACACACTTTCTACCTGCCAGCTGGATTTCTGCCTGCCGGCGAAGTTCAACTTGACCTACATTGACAGTGACGGAACGAAGAAGACTCCGGTTGTTCTTCACAGAGCAATCCTTGGTTCCCTGGATCGTTTCATGGCTTACATTCTGGAGGAGACGAAAGGCAACCTGCCGCTCTGGCTCGCACCGGTACAGGCAAAGATCCTTCCGGTCAAGAATGAGGATGAGGAGTTGAATGCATATTCTCATGAGGTATACAAATACCTTGAGGATAACGGAATCCGTGTGGAGATCGATGAGAGAAACGAGAAGCTGGGCTATCGGATCAGAGAGGCACAGATGGAAAAAGTTCCGTATCTTCTGGTTCTCGGCAAGAACGAAGTGGCAGACCGGACGGTAAGCTACAGACTTCACGGAGAGCAGCAGTCTACGACGGTATCCATGGAAGACTTCCTCGCCATGTTGCAGGAGGATATCCGCACGAAGAAACTGAATCCGGCTGCCGCAAAATAAAGAACGATACGGCGTAGTGTTGAACTTGTGTTGATTTAATAGTATAATCACTACGATCAATAATATAAGAATAAGTGCAAGAATAGATAGGAGGAATCTATTATGGTTACCTGGAACAACTTGGATACCCTTGCTTCTTTCAAGGAGCTTTCCGAAGTGGAACGTGTGAATCTTGTCGAGGCAATGTCCGGAGAGAACGGTGCTGACCGTGTGAAGAATTACAGTGTGCCGATGGCTGGCGGATTTTCTTACAACTATGCAGCCAAGCAGGTGGATGATAAGGTGCTTGCAGCACTTGTAAAGCTGGCTGAGGAAGCACAGCTTGCGGAGAAGTTTGAGGCACTTTACAATGGTGAGGTGATCAACACCGGTGAGAAGCGTCTGGTGCTTCATCACATGACACGCGGACAGCTCGGTGATGCTGTGACGGCAGACGGTGTGGATAAGCGTAGCTTCTATGTAGAGCAGCAGGAGAGAATCGCTGATTTTGCCAACAAGGTACATTCCGGCGAGATCACCAATGCGGCAGGAGAAAAGTTCACAACAGTTGTTCAGATCGGTATCGGTGGTAGTGACCTCGGTCCGCGTGCGATGTATCTGGCACTTGAGAACTGGGCGAAGAAAAACGGCAAGTTCAAGATGGAGGCAAAGTTCATCAGCAATGTAGACCCGGATGATGCTGCAGCAGTGCTGAATTCCACCGATGTGGCGCATGCCATTTTCGTACTGGTATCCAAGTCTGGTACGACACTGGAGACCCTGACGAACGAGTCCTTCGTAAAAGATGCGTTAAAGAAAGCGGGACTGGATCCTTCCAAGCATATGATTGCTGTAACGAGCGAGACATCCCCGCTGGCAAAGAGTGATGATTACCTTGCGGCATTCTTTATGGATGACTATATCGGAGGACGTTTCTCCTCTACTTCCGCAGTCGGCGGTGCCGTATTATCCCTGGCGTTCGGACCGGAAGTGTTCGCACAGTTCCTCGAGGGAGCTGCTGCAGAGGATCAGCTTTCCGCAAACAAAGACGTATTGAAGAACCCGGAGATGCTCGATGCACTGATTGGCGTTTACGAGCGCAACGTACTGGGCTATCCGGCAACGGCAGTGCTTCCTTACTCACAGGCACTCAGCCGCTTCCCGGCACATTTACAGCAGCTTGATATGGAGTCCAACGGTAAGTCGGTGAACCGTTTCGGTGAGCCGGTAGACTACCCGACAGGACCGGTGATCTTCGGCGAGCCTGGCACGAACGGACAGCATTCGTTCTACCAGCTGCTGCATCAGGGCACAGACATCGTACCGCTTCAGTTTGTCGGCTTTAAGAACAGCCAGATCGGCACAGATGTTGTGATCCAGGACAGCACAAGCCAGCAGAAGCTTTGCGCAAATGTCGCAGCTCAGATCGTGGCATTCGCATGCGGCAAATCCGACGAGAACCGCAACAAGAATTTCGAGGGTGGACGTCCATCCAGCATCATCATCGGTGAGCAGGTGAACCCGCAGTCTCTCGGAGCACTTCTGGCACACTTTGAGAACAAGATCATGTTCCAGGGCTTCCTGTGGAATGTGAACAGCTTCGACCAGGAAGGCGTACAGCTTGGAAAGGTTCTGGCAAAGCGCGTGCTTGCACATGAGACCGACGGCGCCCTGAAGGTATTCAGCGATCTGTTAAACATTTAATATAACGAAAAAGAACTGTGTCACGTCCTGCGGCAGATGCGCGGCGTACACAGTTCTTTTTTTGTGCGTTGGGAAGGGCGGACGGCATGGCAGTATTGCAGGAATAGCGGCAGTGCAATTCTTTGGAGCAAAATTTCAGAAGTTCTTCGGATGCGTCAACGGCATCCGGTTTGCTGTCTCTTTTGGCGTTCGACTGCGCGCCGCGGGTGTCCGCAGGCAACGGACAAAGCGTCGGCTTTCTAGTCTCGCTAGGCAGACCGCTTCACAAAGTCCCGATCAGACCGCGCAATCCGAAACTCGGTGTCTGCCCGCATTTAAAACACGGCGGCAGACACCTCAGACAGTCGTTTGCGCGGTCCGGTTTTACTCATCGGTCTGCCAAGCGAGACACAAAAGCCGTCGAAAATGTCCGATTGCCCGCGAACATCCGTGGTGCACTGTCGAACCTCAAAAAGACAGGAATCATCGCAGATGCCGTTGACGCGTCCGATAGAACTGCGGAATTTTGCGACAGAATGCGCTGCCGCGATTTCCTGCAATATGCACAAGCCGTCATAACGACAAAAGAAAAAGAACCGTGTACGCCGGGGCACTGCCGCTGGATGGACACGATTCTTTTTCTTTATAAAAATGTTTTTAAGATCTGGAGGACTCCATTCTCCCAGTAGGGCGCACAGGTATCTTTTGCCGCGGCGATGACTTCCGCCCTGGCGTTGGCGACGGCGTAACTCCTGCCGGCGTTCTGCAGCATCTCGATGTCGTTCAGGTTATCCCCGAACGTGCAGGTCTCTTCCGGTGAAATGCCGAAATGCTTCTGCACGAACTCGATCGCGGTTCCCTTGTTCGCACCGAGCGGATTGCAGTCCATCCACTCTTTGCCGGCGGCGGCAAGCTGTGCCTTGTCCTTCCATGCCGGGGTGAAGAGCGGCGCACACATTTCCTCACAGGCAGATTTGTGGTAGACGGTGAACTTGATGATATCCTGCTCCGGGATGTCAGATAGACGCTCTGCCTCCCGGATATCGTAGCCGTAGGAATCGCGCAGCCAGTGGAACATGCGGCTTCCGGCGTCTTCGGCGAGACAGTAGTCCGGTGTGGCGACAAAACAGTCGCAGTGCGGCATCTGTTCCTGCACCATGCGGCACATGCCGCTCCAGACGTCGCGCGGCATCGTGTGAACCATCAGAATCTCCTGCGGGGTGCGCACGACCGTGCCGCCGTCCGTGATGTAGAGCAGCTGATCTTTGATCGGTGCAAACAGCTTCCGCTCACTGATGAACTGTCTGCCGGAGCAGACGGCAAAAATGATTCCTTTCTGGACAAGTTCCTTAATGACAGTCATGTATTCGGGATCGATCTGCATCGTTCCGTCTTTTACCAGTGTCCCGTCGACATCGGTGGCAATCAGTTTTATCATGGGATTCTCCGTTCCGGGGCTGATGTGCGCCCTGTTCTGTAAATGTTTCTGGATACAACAGCTGTATTATAACGTCGGGAAACATATTTTGCAAATATCAACGGTTGTAAAATGTGCGGCAATCAATTACAATTTTATCTGGGTCATCTTAGGATGACATACACGAAAGAAACAGGGCATTTCCGGAAAAGCGGGGAATGACTTGATAAGGAGAGAAACATGGCGGTTGGATTATGTCACAGCGACAAAAAGGCGGTCTGCAGAAATCTGCAGTACAGTGAGAATGTAAATATGCCGGACAGCCCCGGATGGAAATGGGTGCAGACGGTACAGACGGAAGCGGCGGATCGTTATCTGATCCGGCTCAAAAGCAGGGAGGAAGGAAGAGCGCGCAAGACGTACCGCGTGGAAGTGAAGGAAGATACAGTGGATGCAAAGAGTGCGCCCAATGTGACACAGATTGTGCTTCTGCTACTGTTGCTTCCGCTGTTGGGGATTATTTTTGCGGGACTCCGCTACAGCTTAACCTCGTTAAATCCGCAGGACGATCTGCAGCTGGTGCTGATACTTACCGTGATTGCCGCGATACTTGGGCTTAGAATCTGGCTGATACAGCGGAAGGCGGATAAAACGCTCCGCTATTTTCTCATGACGCGGATCATCAATGCGCCGGGAAATAGGAACGGGGCATATGCGGGTGCCGCGCAGCGCACAGCAAACCAGACCTGGAGACGGACGGCATATGCAGAAGACGCGGCATATGCCGGGGACGCAGCATACGCAGGAGAAGACATTGCCGGTTCGGTGGAGATGGAAGAACCGGAAGAGCGGGTCTGGGTGGCGGAGTGGCACTTGTCGGAGGCGTACCGGCGTTACAGCCGCCTGCAGGCAATCCCACTTGCGGCACTTGCACTGGGGGGAATCATATTTTTGTACGCGATTGCGTACCGGTTTAACACGTCCCATGACACTGCACGCACGATGCTTCTGATGGGAGAGGCGGGGCTTTATATGACATTGCTCGCCCTTTTGAGCAAGGTGATGCAGTACCGCTATCTGAAGAAAGCAAAAGCGCAGGCAAAGCGTTATCACGCCAGAATTGCCCGCGTCATAACAACCGGGAAAAATGGCGCGACCAAATATTATCTGTATGAGTTCATGGATGAACTGGGGCGAAAGTGCGAGGCGCGTGCCATGTATCCGGTACGGCAGGCAAATGTGGGAAATGTGCAGGATATGGTTGGCGGAAAAGCAGATATCTGGTTTGATGGTGCGCATCTTCCATATGCATTTTCAGAAAAAGACGGAGCGCCGGATATCCAGATGAAGCTTCGGAATCTGATTGCGGGTACTGTGGCGGCAGTGGTTGTGATCGCGCTCATGTTTGTGTATGCAGGAAACCACTATGTGGCTTACAACCAGGATGCCGACAGTCTGCTGATCTCTTATGATTCCCAAAAGGCGGAGTCGGATCTGACGTTTGAGGACGTGAAGGACGACCCGACTGTGCGCTGGATCATAGATGCTTACGCGATCTATGTACCGTTTGAGAACGGAGAATATGGCGAACTGGGCGGTCATTCTAGAGAAGACTGGGATCAGGAGCAGGTGAAGGAATATCTGTCTGACTGGTGGGGCATTACGAGCCGGGCAACGGCGACCCGCACGATCAGCCAGATGCTGAAAAAAGGAACCAGAGCGTCTTACCGTCATGCGTTTGAAACTTACCTGAAAAAAGGGTATCTGTCGATGGATGAGGATGGCTATGTCGATATTATAAGCATCAGTGAGATCCCGGAGGATGAGCAGTGCCGGACATGGGTATGCTATGATGCGTATGGACATCTGGACACGCGCGGTGTGGATGCTTGGGATTATGTCCGTATTATGCGCATCACGGGACTGTGCTATCAGTGCGGCTACATCAGCCTCGAGGAGTGCCTCGACCAGTGTCTGCCGATTGCGCAGAGACTGCAGAAGGAATATGGAAGCTTTGAGGAGATTTTTGAAAGCTACATCTATGGATATCAATTCTGGAAAAATGACAGCGATGACGACAGGATCTATTTTTACCGGAGGGCGGCGGGAGAAGCCGTCGAAAATATTCAGTCGGAGTACAATACAGAACTGGTAAAAGACTGGGAGTAGGAGAGAAGGATGGAACAGGAGACACAGACACCGCACAAGCGGCGGGTGCGTTACAAGGGAAAATACCCGAAGAAGTTTGAGGAAAAATATAAGGAACTGCAGCCGGAGAAATATCAGGATACGATCGAGCATGTGATCCGGAAGGGAAATACGCCGGCGGGAATGCATATCTCGATTATGGTAAAAGAAATTCTGGACTTTTTGCAGATTGAGCCCGGAGAGCAGGGATTTGATGCGACGCTCGGCTACGGCGGGCACACGCGTGCCATGCTGGAATGTCTGAAAGGACAGGGACATATCTGGGCGACCGATGTGGACCCGGAGGAGTCCGCCAAGACGAAAAAGCGTCTGGAGGATCTGGGATTCGGGGAGGATCTTTTGACGGTGCGCCTTCAGAATTTCTGCACGATCGATGAGATCGCAAAAGAGGTCGGCGGCTTCGACTTTATTCTGGCGGATCTTGGCGTGTCGTCCATGCAGATCGACAATCCGAAGCGCGGCTTCTCGTTTAAGGTGGATGGACCGCTGGATCTCAGGCTCAATCAGGAGACGGGGATCAGCGCGGCGGAGCGGCTGGATACGATCACGCGGGAGGAACTTGCCGGGATGCTCTATGAGAACTCCGACGAGCCGTACTGTGAGGAGCTGGCAAAAGCGATCACGGACGAGATCCGCAGGGGCAGCCGCATCGACACGACGACAAAGCTGCGCAGGGTGATCGAGGATACGCTGGATTTTCTGCCGGAGAAGGAGAAAAAGGACACAATCAAAAAGACCTGCCAACGCACATTCCAGGCACTGCGCATCGATGTGAACCAGGAGTTTGAGGTGCTGTATGAATTCATGGAAAAGCTTCCGGGAGCATTAAGACCGGGCGGGCGCGTGGCAATTCTCACCTTCCACTCGGGGGAGGACAAGCTTGTGAAGCAGGCGCTCAAAGAGGGATATAAGAGTGGTATTTACAGTGACTATGCGAAGGACGTCATCCGTCCGTCGGCGCAGGAGTGCGCCGCGAATGGAAGGGCGCGTTCCACCAAAATGCGCTGGGCAGTCAAGGCGTGAAAAAAGAGAATATATCACAAGTTTTATTTTTAAGAGGGAGAAGCGATTATGTGTACAGCAGCAACCTATCGGACGAAGGATTTTTATTTTGGAAGAACACTGGATTATGAATTTTCCTACGGTGAGGAGATCGTCATCACACCGCGGAATTATGAATTTCACTTCCGGCATATGGGACAGGCAGAGGAGCATTATGCCATCATCGGCATGGCGCATGTGGCAGGGGATTATCCGCTGTATTATGATGCCATCAACGAGAAGGGGATCGGCATGGCAGGTCTGAACTTCGTTGGAAATGCCGTCTACGCAGAGGTGACTGAGGGAAAAGAGAATGTGGCTTCATTTGAGTTCATCCCGTGGGTGCTCCGCCAATGCGCGACGATGGATGAGGTGCGGGCGCTCCTTGCAAAAATAAATCTGGTCGGAACCCCGTTCGCCGAGCAGTTCCCGGCGTCACAGCTGCACTGGATCATCGCAGACGAAAATGAGGCAATCACGGTGGAGTCGGTGGCGGATGGTCTGCACGTCTACGAGAATCCGGTGGGCGTTCTTACGAACAATCCACCGTTTGCACAGCAGATGTTTATGCTCAACAACTATATCGGACTGTCCCCGAAGCAGCCGGAGAATTCTTTCGCAAAAGATGTTCCGCTTAACACTTACAGCCGCGGAATGGGTGCGTTGGGACTTCCGGGAGATCTCTCTTCCGCGTCCCGTTTTGCGCGTGTGGCGTTCACGAGGATGAATGCCGTTTCCGGCGATTCGGAGGCGGAGAGCGTCAGCCAGTTTTTCCATATTTTAGGGTCGGTGGATCAGCAGAGAGGCTGCTGTGAAGTGGCGGAAGGAAAATACGAGATTACGATTTATACGTCCTGCTGTAATGCGACCAGAGGAATCTACTATTACACGACCTATGACAATCACCGGATCATGGGCGTGGACATGCATGCGGAAGATCTCGACGGAACAACGCTCACCTGCTATCCGATGATCGCGGAAGGTCAGGTGAGCTGGCAGAACGGACAGAATTAAGACTGCGGTGAGAAAAATGCGACGGCGATGGCGCCGGGACCGACATGGGTTCCGATCGTCGCACCGAGGGAGCAGACCGGGAGCTGGTCCGTGTGTCCGCTCCAGAGTGCTTCGCTGTCTTTGATATATTTTTGCAGCATCTCATCGCTGAGTCCGGTGTAACCGAGGCAGAAGGGGCGGGTAAAATCGATTCCGTCTGCCTTTTCTATTTCCTTCATGAGAAAATTATTCCCGTTTTTGGAGCCACGCGCCTTGCCGAGCATGATGATCTCGCCTTCCGATACGGCAACGACCGGCTTGATCGCCATGGCGCCGCCGAGAAATGCGGTGGCGGCGGAGATGCGGCCGCCTTTTTTCAAATATTCCAGCGTATCCAGGACACCGAGAGTGTGGATCTGCTCCTTGGAGGCTTCTAAGATTCCGACAATTTCTTTGGCTGATAATCCCTGATCTTTTAACAGAAGCGCATACTTGACCAGAATGCCCTCGCCGATGGTGGCGTTATAGCTGTCGATGACAAAAACTTTTCCTGCAAAATCTTCTGCTGCGATCGTGGCACTCTGGTAAGTGCCGGAGAGACGGCCAGAGATCGTGATTGCAATGACGGTCTCCCCGTCCGCCACCGCCCTGGCATATACCTCTTCAAAAGCGGCGGGGGATACCAGGCTGGTCGTGGGAAGAGTGTCGCTCTCAATCAGCTTTTCGTAGAATTCGTGATGGCTGATTGTGACGCCGTCGAGGTATTCCGTATCGCCGAAGCGGATCGCAAGCGGCAGAATGGTGAG
This sequence comes from Roseburia hominis A2-183, assembly GCF_000225345.1. Taxonomy (NCBI): domain Bacteria; kingdom Bacillati; phylum Bacillota; class Clostridia; order Lachnospirales; family Lachnospiraceae; genus Roseburia; species Roseburia hominis. Next base: position 3,197,120 of record NC_015977.1, on the reverse strand, counting down.
GTCTTCTCTGGTAGAAGCAGAGAGATCGGATGCTGAGTCTGTGATAATTCTGATTTTTTCCATAAGATTCTCCATATATTTTTATTTTTGCTGACTGTGTTCGGTCAGATAGTCAGACAGGTTTTCACTGATGATTGCAAGAGTGCCATAGAAATCGCGGCGCCTTTCCTCCGTCAGCCCGCGTCCACCGTAGGAGAGCGCTTCTTTGATGCGTGTCTGGATGCCGCTTACAACGGAGCGCCCTTGAACGGTAAGCATGTAGTGCGACCGGTAGGATCGCTTGTGATCTTCCGGCTGTTCGCAGACGACAAGCTGCCGGTCGCTAAGCTGTGAGAGACAGCGGGAGACGGCGGCTTTGTCCTCCTTGCAGAGTTCTGTGAGCTGCGTTGCGGTCAGCCCCTCCGGGTGTTGTCCAAGGTAATAGAGACACATGGTGTGACTGGCCTTCAGCCCGAACTGCTTCATTTCCAGCTCTTTGATTTTCTGTAAGTACCGGTTCAACTCCAGGATGGAGAGTGAAAAGGTTTCAAAACGATGATCCATGGGCGCTCCTTTGCAAGATGTTGATAAATCAATATCTCGGATTATAGCGCAAAGATGTTGATAAGTCAACATCTTTGCGTGAAGATATAAATGGGATAGTTGCGGAAGGATAACAGAAATGTAAAGAGTGGATATGAAAAAAATATGATATAATGTTCGCGAAGGCAAAAGTGAGCATGGAATAAAGACGGACGTGCATGCTTGCATGTGTCGGACGGATATGTTCCATGTGAACGCGCCCGCGGGTCCGGGAAACCAGAGGTTTTCCGGACTTTTGCCGAAGCAAAGACGCATATGATATAATGCTTGTAATAGCACAATAAAATGATATACAAGCGGCAAACAGAAAAGGAGCACTTTTATGCAGATCAGACATGCAGGTACACAGGACATTCCGGGGATTGACCGGCTCCTGTCACAGGTATTAACGGTTCATCATAACGGACGGCCGGATTTATTCCGGGCAAATGCCAGAAAATACAACGATGACGAATTAAAGGAAATTTTAGAGGATACGACGCGCCCGATTTTTGTTGCGGATGACGGAGCGGGCAATATCTTAGGCTACGCATTCTGCGTTTTCCAGCAGCACATCAATGACAATATCTTAACGGACATCAAGAGCCTCTATATTGACGATCTGTGTGTGGATGAGAACTGCAGAGGACAGCATATCGGGCAGCAGTTGTACCGGTATGTGCTGGATTATGCGAAGGCGTCCGGCTGTTACAATGTGACCCTCAATGTCTGGGCATGTAATGAAAATGCGCGGAAGTTCTACGAGAAGTGCGGGCTCGTGCCGCAGAAGATCGGGATGGAAAAGATACTGTAATCCGGGAGACAGGAGGAAAATATGGGATTTTTTATAGCGATGTTTTTATGTAATCTATTGATGCCTTCTATTATGGTGATAGCGGGTTACTGTATGTACAAAAATCCTCCAAAAGAGATAAACGGGCTGATCGGCTATAGAACTGCCATGTCCGAAAAGAATAAGGATACCTGGGCATTTGCGCATGACTGTTGCGGAAAGTTATGGATCAAATCAGGCATCATATTGCTGGTGCCGACGGTTCTCGCTCAAATCCCGTTTGCAAAATCGGGTGAAGATGTAGTAGGGACAGTAACGCTTGTCATCGAAGCGGTTCAGGTTTTGGTTCTGATTGGTTCTGTTATTCTTGTGGAAAAAGCGTTGAAGCGCACGTTTGACGAAAATGGCAACAGGCGCGGATAGAGTAAGAGACGCAGCTGAAAGAGGGGGGAGATATATGAAAGCAGATGAAGTGATAAGCCGGGTTGCGGATCTTTGCAGAGAGCATGGTGCGAAAAAAGTGATTTTATATGGATCGCGGGCAAAAGGGACAGCCGGGGAACGCAGTGACATAGATATTGCGGTGTCCGGCGGGGCTGATTTTGATGAGCTGCTTGAAAAAGTCGAAGAACTGCCGACCTTGTACAGTGTTGATTTATTAAATATGGATACCTGTAGGAATGATTTATTGATGGAGGATATAAAACAATATGGACGCGAAATTTGACAGACGGTTTCAATCATTTTGCAATTCGCTGGATGCTTTGGCGGAGGCCAGGGAAAGAGATCTTACGGATTCCTTTGTATTAAGCGGAACCAGTGCAAAATTTAGTATTACTTTTGATTTATCGTGGAAGGTAATGAAGGACATATTGGTACAGTATTATGCAATAACAGGATTCGTTACAGGTTCTCCAAGGGATGTTCTGCGTGAAGCATTTAAGGCAAACTTGATTTCGGATGATACATGGATGGACATGCTCAAAGTAAGAAATGAACTCGCACATGATTACGATAGTGAGATTGTGAAAACATATTGTAACACAATTGTGAAAGAGTATATTGCTTCCCAGCCGGATCATATTTTGTCAATATTATGAGAGGGTAATTAGAAGATGTACATATTTTTGCTAATCTTAATTTATATCGCTTTTATCAGCCTGGGCTTACCGGATTCACTTCTGGGATCCGGCTGGCCGGTGATGCATACCGAACTCGGCGTGCCGGTGTCCTATATGGGCATCGTATCTATGGTTATCTCTGGCGGAACAATTATCTCGAGTCTTCTTTCTGATAAGCTGACCAGAAAATTCGGCACGAGAATCGTAACCGTTGCCAGTGTTTTTCTTACGGTCATTGCGCTGTTCGGCTTTTCCTTTTCCAGCCGGTTCTGGATGCTGATTGTTTTTGCTGTTCCTTACGGGTTGGGAGCGGGAGCCATTGACGCAGCACTTAACAACTATATCGCGCTTCATTATAAAGCGAAGCATATGAGCTGGCTGCATTGCTTCTGGGGCGTCGGTACCATCGTCAGTCCGTTCATTATGAGCTATGCATTGGCAAACAGGACATGGAACAGCGGTTATCGCATGGTTGGGCTGATACAGCTTGGCATTGCACTGCTTCTGCTTGTTACTCTGCCGGTATGGAATGTGAACCAGAGTACATCCCGGGAGGACGGAAAAAGTGTAGGTCTAACCGGTGCGCTTAAGATCAAGGGGGTTCCGTTTCTTTTGCTTGGATTTTTCGCTTACTGTGCTGCAGAAGCTACGACTATGCAGTGGGCAAGTACCTATTTTGTTGAGGTAAAAGGGATTGCTGCAGATCGTGCGGCCGGTTTTGCCGCGCTGTTCTATATAGGGATTACTGCCGGAAGATTCATCAGCGGAATCATTACCGATCGGCTTGGCGACCGTAAAATGATTTTGCTGGGAACCGGTATTCTTGTCTGCGGGATTTTTATCCTGTGCCTTCCGGTGAAGTCCTATACGGTCGCGTTTGCAGCTTTTCTTGTGATAGGTCTGGGGTGTGCGCCTATTTACCCGTGCATTATCCATTCCACACCATATAATTTCGGGGCGGAAAATTCGGGAGCGATTATTGGAATCCAGATGGCAAGCGCTTATGTCGGTTCGACGTTTATTCCGCCGCTGTTCGGACTCCTCGGCAATGCGGTATCTTTTTCCATCCTGCCGGTCTATCTGCTGGGGTTTGTTGTCCTGATGATTACGATGGTGGAGACAACATTCCGCATCACCCGCAAGGAAAAAGTTGTAAAAATATAACAGATGTGTATGATAGAAATCAGAGAGTCACACACAACCAATTTAAGGAGGAAGAAAAATGGCAAAGGACCAGAGATTTGAAAAGGTTTATTCCCAGGGAACGATGACGACCACGGAAATCTGGGTGGACAAGGAAACTGGCGTGAATTATGTGTTTCACGCAAGCGGATATGCGGGAGGAATGACGCCGCTTCTGGACCGCGACGGAAAGCCGGTCATTTCGCCGGTGATAAATGAATAAAAAGGAACTGCCGCAATAAGCATACCGTGCTTTGCTTTGATAAGTAATATTATAAGAAGACCAGAGAACAAAAAAGTTCCAGAATAAACAGACGGCGGCAAATTCTTTGAAGCAAAATTCGTGTATTTCTTCCATGCCGTGGCTGGCATCCCGTTCCGTGTCTTGGCCATGTTTGGACACTCACGGAGTGTGTCCGACAAGCCGCAGACAATGAGCGGACTTTCTGGTGTCCCTAATGGCACCTCTTCACAGACAATATAAAACTGCGCGAACCGAACTCGCCGGCATCTGCTATTGAAAATAGGGCAGATGCCGACTCAGACAGCGGCTTCGCGCGGTTATGTTTTGTTCGACATAAAGATGGCATTTATGCCATCTGTTGTCTGGTGCCGCAAGGGACACACACAAAAGTCCTAAAATTGTCTGCTGGCTTGCGGACACAGTCCGTGGAGTGCTCCAAACTTGGAAAGACACGGATCATCACAGATGCCAGCAGCGGCATGGTTAGAAATACCGGATTTTGCGGTCAGATTTGCCGCCGCATGGTTATCTGGAACTTTTAAGTATCTGTTTCTTATAATATTACTTATCGCCCCAAAGAGGTCTATGCTTATTGCGGCAATTCCTTATTACGCCAATATTATGCCGCCTGACCGGCACTGCTCTTTCCAAACAGCTTCTTTAAGCAGCTGAAGGCAACCAGAACGCCGAGCACCATTAAAAGTACGGCAACGATGAACTGCAGTCCGTCGACGAGGAATGTCGCCTGACCGCCCGCGATGTTTTTCACCAGAGCGATCGTCTTCTGGATGAGTGCGGTGAACGTCACGGCGAGCATGGCAAACATCGGTATGTAGAGCGTCCAGCCGGTGCGTCCGGTTGTCTTTAAGAAGACTGCCAGTGCGATCAGGACGAGTGCGGCGAGAAGCTGGTTCGCGGAACCGAACAGCGGCCATACATTGTTATATCCGCCGAGTGTCAGCAGATAGCCGAAGAACAGGGTGATGACCGTGGCAAAATATTTGTTTGTCAGCACGCGCTGCAGCGGAGACATTTTTGCTGGATCGGTCGTGTCGCCGTAGAACAGTTCCTGGAAGGACATACGCCCGATACGTGCGACGGAATCCAGAGATGTCAGCGCAAGCGCGGAGACGCACATGGTCATGAAGACCGTGGCAACCTGTACCGGAAGACCAAACTTCTCAAGGAAACCGGCAACGCCGGAGGAGAAGATGGCGAACGGAGTTCCGTCCGGTTTGGTTCCGTTTACGGCGACAGCGCCGACAACGACAAGGGAGACAATGCCGAGCAGAGATTCTACGACCATGGCGCCGTAGCCGACCATCGGCATATCTTTTTCGTTGCTGATCGTCTTGGAGGACGTTCCCGAGGAGACCAGGCTGTGGAAACCGGAGACGGCACCGCAGGCGATCGTGACGAACAGCGTCGGGAAAAGGCTGCTGCCGTTTACGGTAAAGCCGTTAAAAGCGTTTAACTGCATGGCAGGATGAGCGACGAGAACGCCGACCACCGCGCCGATGATCATGCCGAGCAGCATGAACGTTGTCATATAATCACGCGGCTGCATGAGAAGCCACATCGGCATGACGGATGCCAGAAACAGATACGCCATGACAATGTAGATCCAGGCGGATTTGGTGGTGCAGATCGGAAGTGCCATACCCACTGCAAACATGGCAACGAGCAGCGCGATTGCAACAACCGCTTTTACCACTTCATTCATCTTGCCGACATGCTTCTGGATCAGACCGAAGACAACGGCGACGACGATAAAGAGCATGGAGATGGAAGCAGCGGCGGAGTTTGCGTAGGAGGTCTCGGCAGTCATGCCGTCCACGCCTTTTCCGACGAACGTACCGGCAACCATGTCCGTGAACGCTGCAATGACAAGCAGGGTAAACAGCCAGCAGAACAGCATGAAGAGCTTCCGTCCGGTCTTGCCGATATATTTTTCAATAATCATACCCATCGACTTGCCCTCATTTTTGACCGAGGCATACAGCGCACCGAAATCCTGTACCGCGCCGAAAAACAGACCACCGATGATCAGCCACAAGAGTACCGGCACCCAGCCGAATACGGAGGCTAAGATCGGACCGGTGACAGGCCCCGCTCCTGCGATGGAAGAAAACTGATGAGAAAACACAGTAAATCTGGAAGACGGTACGTAATCCTCCCCGTCCTCATGGGTGTAAGCAGGAGTCTTGGCGTTTGGATCAATGCCCCATTTCTTTGCCAGCCAGCGCCCGTAAAAGAGGTAGCCGGCACCCAGTGCTACGATTCCGATTAAGATAATCACTAAACCATTCATTTTTTTTCCCGCCCGAAGGCGGCTCCTTTCTGATAGATCAACATTGGGCAAAGAGAAGGATGGCATTTTCTGTAAAACAAAAACGCCCCCGTCCCGCTGCACGAATGTGCAGCCAAAGACGAAGGCGTAAGCTTCCGCGTTACCACTTTGCTTGTCGTAAAAAACGACCTCTCAATCTCATCTTTGCGGGCGTAAGCCTGCAGCAATAAGCTTCCCTGTAACGGGGGAATCCCGGTGACACCTACTTGGTTCAGTGCACTGCTCGCAGAGGATAGTTCCTGAAACCGCATACCGTCTCGCACCGACCGACGGCTCTCTGTGATGCGGGGAATCAGTAAACCGTGTTCTGTTCCTTGCATTTGCTCTTTGTTTGATTATGAAGATAGCACTGTGATGTGTAAAAGTCAAGTACAAATTTTTAATGTAAGAATCTGGTAAAGACGGTTGACAAATAAAAAAACATAATATATAGTATTCCTATCAGAACAGTATGAGAAAGGAGCGCGGCTTCTATGAAACAGATATTATGCTTTGGAGATTCAAATACATACGGATTGATACCGGGAACGAAGGATCGCTATGACTGGGACACCCGCTGGAGCGGACGGATCGGGCAGCGGCTGTGGGAGGATGGCTGCCGCATTGTCGAGGAAGGACTGTGCGGACGGACGACGGTTTTTGATGATCCGTTGCGGGATGGCAGACGGGGAACGGAGCTTTTATCTGTGATCTTAGAGACGCATAAGCCGGTTGATGTGGTTGTGCTGATGCTCGGGACGAACGACTGCAAGACGATGTACGATACATCGGCGGAGGTAATCGGGAGAGGCGTGGAGCGGCTGCTCGACCAGATCAGAAGCAGCATCCCGGACAGTAAGATTCTTTTGATGTCGCCGATCGCACTCGGCGAGGGCGTTGGCGAGGCAGGGTACGATCCCGAATTTGATGAGAGCTCCGTTGCGGTGTCAAAGCGGCTGCCGGAGGTTTACCGGCGGATCGCGCATGAGCGGGGCATTTCGTTTCTGGCGGCATCCGCATATGCAAAGCCAAGTGAGGAAGACAGAGAGCACATGAATGAGGAAGGGCATGCCGCGCTGGCGGAGGCAGTGTATGCAAAGTTAAAGGAAATGCTCGCCGGAGAGAAAGAGAACGCACAGATCCCGGCCTAGGTGGATCCTGCGGGACGATGATGGCTGCTGAACCGCCCGGGAGCAGACGGCATAAGATAACAGCAGAAGACGCTGCTGCGCGGAGGAAGAGACATGGCAGAGAAAAATCTGGATTTTGACACGGTCATTGACCGGACACATACCAATTCACTCAAATATGATTTTGCGGTACAGCGGGGAAAGCCGAAGGACGTGCTGCCGCTTTGGGTTGCCGACATGGATTTCCAGGTTTCTTCCTATATACAGGAGGCGCTCTCTGGCAACGTGGCGCACGGCATCTTCGGCTACAGCGAGGTGGAAGGCAGCTACTTTGAGGCGGTTGCGGGCTGGATGAGTCGGCATTACGGATGGAACGTGGAGGAAACCTGGCTGGTCAAGACGCCGGGGATTGTTTTTGCGCTGGCACAGGCGGTGCGGGCGTTCACCGAGCCGGGTGACGCGGTGCTGCTGCAGCAGCCGGTCTACTATCCGTTTTCGCAGGTAATCCGCGATAACGGCAGGAAGATTGTGGATAACACGCTCGTGCAGGGAGAGGACGGAAGATACCGGATCGATTTTACGGATTTTGAAGAAAAAATACGCAGCTGTAAGGTGAAGCTCTTTTTCCTCTGCAACCCGCACAACCCGGTCGGCCGGGTGTGGACAAAGGAGGAGCTTCTGCGGCTGGGTGACATCTGCGAGCGGTACGGAGTGATTGTGGTCAGCGATGAAATCCACGCGGATTTCGTCTTTGAGGGATCGCATCAGGTGCTGGCGGGACTCGAGGAAAGCTACCGGAAATTTGTGGTGACCTGCACGGCGCCGAGCAAGACCTTTAACCTTGCGGGACTTCAGGTCTCCAATATTTTTATCCCGGATGATGCGCTGCGGCGGAAGTTCGAGCAGGCGGTCGGGGCGTCCGGCTACAGCCAGCTTAACACCATGGGGCTTGTGGCATGTGAGGCGGCGTACCGGCACGGCGAAGAGTGGTATGAAGCGGTGAAAGCATATATCCGTGAGAATCTTGCCTATGCGCAGCATTTTCTGGAAGAACAGATTCCGCAGGTAAAGGCGGTGGAGCCGGAGGGAACGTATCTGCTGTGGGTGGATTTCCGGAGTCTGGGACTCTCAAGGAGGGAACTGGAGGATCTGATTGTAAAAAAGGCTGGACTGTGGCTGGATTCCGGTGACATCTTCGGCGCGGCGGGAAGAGGCTTCGAGCGGATCAATGTGGCATGCCCGCGCAGCGTGCTTTCGGAGGCGTTAGAGCGGCTCGCGCGTGCAGTGCGGGAATGTGTCAAATGACCGATCGTGTGTAAATAGGAACCACTTATGAAAAATGGGGTGCAAAGGCACCTCATTTTTGTTATGTTAAATACAGTTCTTGAGGACACGAAAACATGCCGGCAGAGGAAGAAATTTCGGAGAGGAGGAGCATGTGAAAATCAATATTGAACTGGACAAAGCACTGGAGGAGACTGAGGTACTGATCCGGGCAGCGAAAATGACAGAGGAAGTCAACGGAATCCTAAAAAAACTGGAGGAGCCGTCGGTACAGATGATCTCCGGTTTTGCGGGAGACACACTGGAGATACTGGAGCAGGCGGACATTATCCGTGTGTATGCGGCAAAAGGAAAAGTCTACGCGGTGACGGCAAAGGGCGAATATCTGCTTCGGATGCGGCTTTACGAGGCGGAGGAACGGCTGGATCAGACGCGTTTCGTACGGATCTCAAATTCGGAGATCATCAATCTGAAAATGGCAAAACGGTTTGACCTGAGTTTTTCGGGTACGATCTGCGTGAACCTCGCGGGAGGGCAGACGGCTTACGTCTCGCGCAGATATGTGGCAAAGATCAAGCGGCTGCTGGGAATATGAGAAAGGGAATGGTGAGAGATATGAAAAAGAAAGTGTTACTGAGAGGACTGTTCGGAATTCCAACCGGGATTGCGATCGGCTATGTGATCACGGTCATGATGTCGGCATTCTGGGGCGACGGCAGCTACTATCCGTGTGTGCCCGCGTTTGTGGACGCGATGGGGAGTGAGATACGGGCAGTTGTGGTGCAGACGGTGCTGTGTGGTCTGGTTGGCATGGTGTATGCGGCGGGATCGGTCGTGTGGGAAGTGGATCGCTGGAGTCTTGCCGGTCAGACGGCGGCGTATTTTCTGATTACACTCGGCTCGGTGCTTCCGGTGGCGTATGCGGCATACTGGATGGAGCGCAGCGTCGCGGGCGTGCTTAGCTACGTCGCAATCTTTTGTGCGATCTTCGCCGGAATCTGGATTTTCCAGTATCTTGGATGGTGCGCCAAAATAAATCGTATAAATAAGAAAATAGCGCTTGACAAATAAGAAATAGCGTCCTATAATCAATTCATACAAAACATAGTAGTTTTATAGGAAAATAAAAAAACACCATAGAAACGGAAATGAATTGAGAACAGGAGGATTTTATTATGAGTAAAATTGCTGAGAGCGCACTGGACCTGATTGGAAACACACCTTTATTAAAGCTGAACCGCTACTCTGCGGAAGCAGGCGTAAAGGACGCAACGATCCTGGGAAAGCTGGAGTATTTAAACCCGGCAGGATCGGTAAAGGATCGTATCGCACTGGCGATGATCGAGGATGCGGAGAAGAAGGGCATCTTAAAACCGGGCGCAACCATTATTGAGCCGACCTCCGGCAACACAGGTATCGGACTTGCAGCAGTTGCTGCGGCAAAGGGCTACCATGCCATCCTGACATTGCCGGATACGATGAGCGTAGAGCGCAGAAACCTTCTGGCGGCATACGGCGCAGAACTGGTACTGACAGAGGGCGCGAAGGGCATGAAGGGCGCCATTGCCAAGGCAGAGGAATTAAAGGAGTCCACACCGGGCGCTGTGATCTTAGGACAGTTCGTGAACCCGGCAAACCCGGCGGCGCACAAGGCAACCACAGGACCGGAGATCTGGGAGCAGACAGACGGTAAGGTTGATATCTTTGTAGCAGGCGTAGGTACCGGTGGAACGGTAACCGGTGTCGGCGAGTACTTAAAGGAGAAGAACCCGAACGTGAAGATCGTTGCGGTAGAGCCGGCGACCAGCCCGGTATTATCCAAGGGCACACCGGGTGCACATAAGATTCAGGGTATCGGCGCAGGATTTGTTCCGGATGTACTCAACACCAAGGTGTACGATGAAGTCATCACGATCGAGAACGACGACGCATTTACAGAGGGAAGAGCGTTTGCACGTAGCGAAGGTATCCTCGTAGGTATCTCTTCCGGCGCAGCATTAAAGGCGGCAGCCATTCTGGCTGCAAGACCGGAGAACAAGGGCAAGACGATCGTGGCTCTGCTTCCGGATTCCGGAGACAGATATCTGTCCACCTCCCTGTTTGCAAAGAACTAGGAGACCGCTCGAAGAGCAAATGCCGGATCCTTTGGCAGCACGGGTTTTGCCTGTGCCGCCGGAGGGTCTTTTTTTTGACCGTGAAATGTGTGGAAGGTCTGTTTTTGACCGTGAAATGTGTGGAAGGTCTGTTTTTGACCGTGGAAAGTGCGGAAGGTCTGTTAGTGCATGGGAAAAGTGCGGGGCATCCCGGAAAAACAGGCGCAGAGACAGGAAAACTCTGGACATTTGCTGAAAACATGATATGATATCAAAGTATCACAATGACAATCTATCGTGACAGGTGTCTTGTCACCTGAAAAGCGGATGTATAGAGAACGGAGATAAAAATGGAAGCAGAGAGAGCGAAGCGGATCAAGGAATTGCAGAAAGAGAAGGATGTTGTCATTCTTGCGCATTATTATGTGGACGGCGCCGTGCAGGAGATTGCCGATTATGTGGGTGATTCCTTTTATCTGAGCAAGGTTGCGACGAAGGTGCCGCAGAAGACGATTCTGTTTGCCGGAGTGACGTTTATGGGTGAGAGCGCGAAGATCTTAAACCCGGATAAGACGGTTGTGATGGCGGACGAGTGTGCGGACTGCCCGATGGCACATATGATTACGGCAGACCGGATCGCGGAAGTGAGAGAGGAATACGAAGATCTGGCAGTGGTCTGCTATGTGAACTCCACGGCGGAGATTAAGGCGGTATCGGATGTGTGCGTGACTTCCTCCAACGCGGTAAAAGTCGTGTCCAACATTCCGCAGAAGAATATTTTCTTCGTGCCGGACAACAACCTCGGCAGATATGTGGCGGAAAAGCTGCCGGAGAAGCATTTCATTTTCCACGACGGCTTCTGCCATGTGCATAAGAGCATTCACGCGGCAGAGCTGCAGGCGGCAAAGGATGCCTGTCCGGACGCACTGGTGCTGACGCACCCGGAGTGTACCGAGGACGTGGTTGCGATGTCCGATTTCGTGGGAAGCACGTCTGAGATTATTGATTTTGCGACGCAGAGCGACTGCAAAAAGTTCATCATCTGCACGGAGATGGGCGTATTCTTTGAACTGCAGCAGAAGAATCCGGATAAGAAGTTCTATTCGGTGGGACACAGACAGTTCTGCCCGAACATGAAGAAAGTGACGATCGATAAAGTCGAGCAGGTGCTTGAGAAGCTCGGCAGCGGAGAACTTGAGGAGATCACGCTCTCCGACGAGATCCTGACCCGTGCCGCAAAGCCGCTGCAGCGCATGTTGGAACTTGCAAAATAACGGCGGACGCTATATGATAGAAGCGGACAGGCGTAAACGTTACAATATACAGGAGTATCTATGTTAAATCAATTTTCCAGAACAGAATTATTATTAGGAAAAGAGGCTATGGAGCGGCTCTCGCGTGCGAGGGTCGCTGTTTTTGGCATTGGCGGTGTGGGAGGCTACACCGTAGAGGCGCTGGTGCGCAGCGGTGTGGGAGCTATCGATCTGATCGACGATGATAAGGTCTGCCTCACCAATCTGAACCGTCAGATCATTGCAACGCGCAGCACCGTAGGGAAATATAAGGTGGAGGTCATGCGGGACCGCATCCTCGACATTAACCCGGACTGTAAGGTGGAGGTGCACAAGTGCTTCTATCTGCCGGAGACGAGAGACGAGTTCGATTTTTCGAGCTATTCGTACGTCGTGGACGCAGTCGATACCGTGACGGCAAAGATTGCGCTGGTCATGCAGGCGCAGGAGACAGGAACGCCGATCATCAGCAGCATGGGCGCCGGCAATAAGCTGAATCCGGCAATGTTTGAGGTGGCGGACATCTATAAGACGTCGGTCTGCCCGCTGGCGAAGGTTATGCGCCGCGAGCTCAAAAAGCGCGGGGTGAAGAAACTGAAGGTGGTATATTCCAGGGAGCAGCCGGTCACGCCGATCGAGGATATGTCGATCAGCTGCCGTGCACACTGCATCTGCCCGCCGGGAGCAAAGCATAAATGTACGGAGCGCCGTGCGATTCCGGGTTCCAACGCATTTGTGCCATCGGTGGCAGGATTGATCATTGCATCGGAGGTCATCAAGGACCTTGCGGCAGAATAGAGAATGAGGGACAGGCATGTATCAGAGAACCATAGAAGAACTGCAGAAGGACGAGCGGGAAAAAGTAATCATAGACATCCGCAGAGAAGCTGATTTTTTGAGAGAGACATATCCGGGAGCAAAGCATATCTACTGGGAGGAGTTTGAGGCGCATAAGGACGAGGTGCCCAAGGACTGCCCGGTCTACCTGATCTGCTATACGGGAGAGCGCAGCGACGAGCTGGCGCGCGAGCTTTTAGAGGAGGGTTATGAGGTATACAGTGTGCAGGGCGGATACCGTGCGTACCTGCGCATGAAGCTGTTAGAATCCATGGAACAGACAAAAGCGCCGGATGCCGAAGAGAAGAACCTGGACCGCTGCAGCGAGATCGAGCGCAGCATTGTCAAAAAGTTCCGCAAAGAGATCTGGCGGAAGTTCACAAAGGCGATCAACGAATACGAGCTGATCCAGGACGGTGACAAGATCGCCGTCTGTATTTCCGGAGGAAAAGATTCCATGTTGATGGCGAAGCTGTTTCAGGAGCTGGAGCGCCACGGCAAGAAGAATTTCGAGGTGGTATTCCTCGTCATGAATCCGGGGTACAATGAGATCAACTACGAGACGATCGTAAACAACGCCAGAATCTTAAACGTCCCGATCACGGTATTTACTTCCGAGATCTTTGACATTGTGGCGGGTGAGGAGGAATCTCCGTGCTACCTGTGCGCGCGCATGCGCAGAGGGCATCTCTACAGCAAGGCAAAGGAGCTCGGCTGCAACAAGATTGCGCTGGGGCATCATTTTGATGATGTGATCGAGACCATCCTTATGGGAATGCTTTACGGGGCGCAGGTACAGACGATGATGCCGAAGCTGCACAGTACGAACTTCCCGGGGATGGAGCTGATCCGTCCGCTGTATCTGGTGCGCGAGGAGGACATCATCCACTGGATGAATTACAATGACCTGCACTTTATTCAGTGTGCCTGCCGTTTCACGGAAAGCTGTGCTTCCTGCGGCGGTACGGAGAAGGGTTCCAAGCGCGCGGAGATCAAGGATCTGATCCGGGAGCTTCGCAAGAAGAATCCTTACATTGAGAAGAATATCTTCCGCAGTGTGGAGAACGTCAACCTGAACACTGTGATCGGTTATAAAAAAGATGGTGTCCGCCATCATTTTCTGGATGAATATGACAAAGCATAATCTTTGATTTTGTGTCATTTTTATCCCCCCGAGGGGCTTGTGCGGCCCCTCTTTTTCATGCTATCCTTTGTGCACTGGGCAGAAATGCCGGCAATTTTAACAAGGGAGAATAAATAATGAAAAAGAGGTGGATGGCGCTGCTTGGGGCAGCGGTAGTGACGATGAATCTGTTTGCCGGATGCGGCAGCACAGGTGCGGAGCAGACAGGCAATAACGCAGATGGTACGGCGACAGAGGCAGTACAGGGAAAAGACAGCGCCGGAGACGGGAATGCGGCGCAGAGCGTGGCAGGAACCGCGGATACGGTCATCGTGGCGATGAGTCCTTCGTCGGAGCCGGCGGCGGGATTTAACCCGTGCATCAACTGGGGCTGCGGGGAACACTGCCATGAGCCGCTGATCCAGTCGACGCTGATCCGGACGAACGTGGATATGGAGTTCGAGAACGATCTGGCGACGGATTACAGTGTGAGTGAGGACGGACTGACCTGGACGTTTCACATCCGGGACGATGTGAAGTTCACGGACGGGGAACCGCTGACGGCGTCTGATGCGGCATTTACGTTTAACACGGCGCTTGCCACGCCGAATTCGGAGGCGGACTTAAGTATGCTCGATTCTGTGGAGGCACCGGATGATACCACGGTGATTTTCCACATGAGCAAGCCGTACAATGCGTTTTTGTATACACTGGCGGTGTTCGGTATCGTGCCGGAGCACTGCTACGATGAAGCAGCCTACGGGGAGAACCCGGTCGGTTCCGGCAGATATATCCTGACACAGTGGGACAAAGGGCAGCAGGTCGTTTTGGAGGCGAATCCGGACTACTACGGGGATGAAGTGCAGATGAAAAAAGTCATTGTCCTGTTCATGGAGGAAGACGCGGCGCTTGCGGCGGTAAAAGCGGGACAGGTGGATATCGCCTACACGTCTGCGGTGTACAGCGACGAGCAGGTGGACGGCTATCAGCTTCTGGTCTGTAAGTCGGTGGATTCCAGGGGAATCTCGCTTCCGTCGATTCCGGCGGGCAGCGAGGTTGTCGACGGGGATACCGTGTATGCGGCGGGAAACGATGTGACATGCGATGTGGCACTCCGCCGGGCGATGAACTACGCGCTTGACCGTCAGACCATGATCGATCATGTGTTAAACGGCTACGGCGAGGTCGCTTACAGCGTATCGGATAACATGCCGTGGTCGAGCGAGTCCATGATTATCCCGTATGATGTGGAAAAGGCAGAGCAGATTCTTGCGGACGGTGGATGGAGTGATACGGACGGCGACGGCATTGTGGAAAAAGACGGACAGAAAGCGGAATTTACCGTGTATTATTCCGCGTCCGATTCCGTGCGGCAGGCGCTCACGGCAGAGCTCTCCAACCAGATGAAAGCGGTAGGAATAAACGTATTATACGAAGGTCTGGGAAGCTGGGACGAGTTGTATACAAAGATGTACTCCGACCCAATTACCTGGGGCTGGGGTTCCAACTCGCCGGTGGAGGATTATCAGCTGTATTATACCGGCGGTTCCTGCAATTTTACGGGATATTCCAATGAGAAGACGGACGAACTTCTGGATGCGGCACTTGCTGCGACAGATATGAATGAGTCCTACAGTCTCTGGCAGCAGGCACAGGAAGATGTCGGACCGGATGCCGAGGCACTCTGGGTATGGTTTGCCAACGTGGATCATCTCTACTTTGCGCGGGATGGCCTGGCAGTGGCGGAGCAGAAGCTGCATCCGCACGGTCACGGCTGGTCGTTAGTCAACAATGTCGACCAGTGGACCTGGGAATAGATGAGGGAAGAATGAATATCAGGCATTACATAAGCTTTTTCATAAAAAATGTAATAAAAATGCTGACACTGCTGATCGGTGTCAGCATTGCCGCGTTTATGCTGGTGTCGCTGTCTCCGATTGATCCGGTACAGGCGAACGTCGGAGCGACGGCTTACATGCGCATGACGCCGGAGAAACGGGCGCAGATGGAGTCCTACTGGGGAAAGGATGTGCCGCCGGCGGAGCGCTATCTGAACTGGGCGAAGGATTTTGTGCGGGGGGATATGGGCACTTCGCTGAAATATAACCGCCCGGTCGCGGAGGTCGTTGCGGAGAAGTTCGGCAACTCGTTTGCGCTGATGTGCGTGGCGTGGGTACTGTCCGGAATTCTGGGGCTTGTGCTCGGCATTGTGGCGGGGTATTTTAAAGACCGTCTGCCGGACCATCTGATCCGCGGGTATGCGCTGCTTCTGGCTAGCACGCCGGCATTCTGGATCGGTCTGCTGCTCTTGATGATCTTTGCCGTGTGGCTCGGCTGGCTGCCGTTCGGCATGAATCTGCCGGCAGGCATGACGGCGGCGGAGGCGGGCATCGGCGTGCGCATCCGGCATCTGATTCTCCCGGCGCTGACGCTCGGGCTGACGGGCGTGGCAAACATCACGCTGCACACCCGGGAAAAAATGATTGCGATCATGGAGAGCGACTATGTGCTGTTTGCGCGCGCGCGCGGGGAGAGCAGCGGCTATATCGTAAAAAGACATGCCCTGCGCAATCTGGTGCTGCCTGCCATCACCCTGCAGTTTGGTTCCATCAGTGAGATCTTTGGCGGCTCGGTGCTCGTGGAGCAGGTATTTTCTTATCCGGGACTCGGACAGGCAGCGATTGATGCCGGGCTGGGGAGCGATGTGTCGCTGCTTTTGGCGATCACGGTCATCAGCACACTGTTCGTATTCCTCGGAAATCTTGCGGCAAATGTACTTTACGGTGTGATTGATCCGCAGATAAGGAGGGGCAGAAGTCATGGATAAAACCGGTCATATGACGATTGCTGCCCACACGGCGGGCAGACGCAACGGGCGCCAGTGGATGCGGCGCTTTCTTCTGGCGGCAGTGCTGCTTTTAGCAGCCGTTGCAGTGGCTGGAATCTGTCTGGAGGAGCGGGCGGTGGTCACGGATTTTTCGCGCAAAAATCTGCCGCCGTGCCTTAAGTATCTGTTTGGGACGGACTGGATGGGGCGTGATATGCTGTCGCGCACGCTGGCGGGGCTCTCCACGAGCATCCGCATCGGTGTGCTGGCGTCGGCGGTCAGCGCAGTGCTTGCGCTTTTCCTTGGAACTGCCGCGGCGGTCGGCGGAAAATGGGCGGACGGCATCATCAGCTGGTGCATTGATCTGATGATGGGAGTTCCGCATATTGTGCTGTTGCTATTGATTTCCTACGCGCTTGGAAAGGGTGAAAAGGGTGTGGTTGTCGGTGTGGCGCTGACACACTGGCCGAACCTCGCGCGCGTGATCCGCGGGGAGATCCTGCAGGTGCGGGAGGCGGCGTACGTTGGCATTGCAAAACAGCTCGGGAAAAGTCCGTGGTACATTGCCAGATGGCACATTTTTCCGCAGATTCTTCCGCAGTTCCTTGTGGGACTGGTGTTATTGTTCCCGCACGCGATCCTGCATGAGGCGAGCATCACGTTTCTGGGCTTTGGACTGCCGCCGGAGAAGCCGGCGATTGGCGTGATCCTCTCGGAGAGCATGTCGTATCTGAGCACCGGAAAATGGTGGTTGGCGCTCTTCCCGGGACTGGCGCTGGTCGGCGTGGTGGTTCTTTTCGACCGGATCGGGAGCGGCTTAAAGGCGCTGCTTGACCCGTCGAGCGCGCAGCTGTAGAAGATTTTGAGTGGAGAAAAACGATGGAAGAGAAAAAAGAATTACTGCGCATCGAGCATCTGACGGTATCTTTCGCGCAGTATGAGAAGCGCAGCGCAAAGCAAGGGGAACTTCCGGTGATCCGTGATCTGAATGTGACGGTGCGTGAGGGTGAGATCGTCGCGGTCGTCGGGAGCAGCGGATCGGGAAAAAGCCTTCTGGCGCATGCCATAATGGGAATTCTCCCCGCCAATGCGGCTGCAAGCGGCAGTATTTTTTACCGGGGAAGCGCCTGCGGCGAGGCGGAATTAAAGGCGCTGCGCGGCAGGGAGATCGCGCTGGTGCCGCAGAGTGTCAATTATCTTGATCCTCTGATGAAGGTCGGCAGACAGATCATTGGGGAAACGAAGAAGCGGCAGAAGCTTTTTTGCGGAGCAGACCAGGGAAAGCGGCAGAAGCTTTTTTGCGGAGCAGACCGGGAAAAGCGGCAGGAGGAAGCGCGGATGCGGGAACTCCTTGCAAGGTATGGGCTTGCGGACGAAGTTGCGGATCTCTATCCGTTTGAACTATCCGGCGGCATGGCGCGCCGTGTGCTTTTACTGACGGCACTGATGTGGCAGCCGCGCCTGATCATTGCGGACGAGCCGACGCCGGGCATGGATCTTGCGCTGGCAAAACAGGCGATGCAGGATTTCCGGACATTTGCGGACGATGGAAACGGTGTGCTTCTGATTACACATGATCTGGAACTGGCGCTTGAAGTGGCGGACCGGATCGTTGTGTTTTATGCCGGGACGACCGTGGAGGAAGCGAAGGTGACAGATTTTGCGGACGAGACGCTGTTGCGGCACCCATATACGAGAGCGCTGTATGAGGCGCTGCCGGGGCGCGGGTTTGCGGCACTGCCCGGAACACAGCCTTACGTCAAAGATCTGCCGGCAGGATGTCCGTTTGCACCGCGCTGCGCCGACCGTCGGGAGGCGTGTGACGGGGAGATTCCGGTCGCTTGTGTACGCGGCGGCAGGGTACGCTGCATATTGTATACAGAGAATTCATAAAGAACTATCAGAGGGAGAGGAGGAAACGTCCGGTGAGACTGAAAGCGGAACATATCAGCTATAAATATCCGGGGGGCAGCAGAGAGGTGCTGTCGGATGTGAGTCTGGAACTGGGGAGTACCGACCGGCTGGGGATCGCCGCGCCGAGCGGCTTTGGTAAGACGACGCTCTGTCAGATTCTGGCGGGCTGCCGCACGCCGGTGACTGGACGTGTCTGTGTGGATGATATGCCGCTTCCGGGGAGCGGTTACTGCCCGGTGCAGATGATCTGGCAGCATCCGGAGCAGGCGGTCAATCCGCGCGTGCGGATGCAGGCGGTTCTGCAGGAGGGAGATTCGATCAGCGAACGTGTGATAGAGGGGCTCGGGATTGAGCGGGATTGGTGTAACCGGTATCCGGGCGAACTATCCGGAGGAGAACTGCAGCGATTCTGCATAGCGAGGGCTCTGGGGGAGAGAACACGGTTCCTGATTGCAGACGAGATCAGCACCATGCTGGATCCCATCACCCAGAGCCAGATCTGGAACTTCCTGCTGGCGGAAGTGAAAGAACGAAAAATAGGGCTTCTGGTCGTAAGCCACGACGAAAAGCTGATGGAGCAGGTCTGTGACCGCATCATGCGGCTGTGATGCCTGCAAATAAAAAGAAAAATCAGAATATTATCTTCGCGCGGTTCTTCAATAAGCGCGCGCCATTCACAATGAGAAGAATTCCGGCTGCAATGCCGCCTGTCAGTACGCAGATGCCGACGGCAAGGCTTGCAGCGCCAGTCGATCCCATTGTCTTGTAAATCTTTTCTTCCATAAAAACAACCTCCTTAATACAAAACAATCCATTTATGGTTAGTATTTTACCATCATTTGGCGGAATATACAAGAAAACGGTCACGGCAGCCAGCCGTCGTCCCCCGCCAGCACAAGCTCTCTGGAAAAATGGGCAGCCTGTGCGCCGTCTAAGGTATCCACAAAGTCTGCACGCTGTGCAAACGGGCGGCAGCTGTCTGCACAGCCACAGTCAGCGTCCTGTGGATAACTGTGATACTCGGCAAAAAGAACGGTGCCGTGTGCGTGCTCCTTGCCCCAGTCATGAAATCCGGCAGGATGAATGTGGGCGCCTATCGCGCAGTCCATGAGGACAACCCGTGCGTAATCCCGCCAGGGACGGCCGATATAGGCCGCGTGCTGAGGACAACCCTCCGCGGCAAAGCGGCAGTCGTGGAAAACATAGCCGTATTCCTGCCCTTCGGGGGTGGAAGCGGCGGTGACATATCCGGGTCCTAAGGATGCGATCGTACAGCCTTCAAAGTAAGCGGTCGCACTGCCGAAAATAAAGTCGATATCGCCGCAGATATAGCAGTTGTGATAATATTGTCTGCCGTTGATGCGCGGTGCGGACTCGGTCGGCCCGCGAAAGCCGCCGGGCTCGTATTCCTCCGGGGGAAGCGGACCGGTAAAAAGCGTATCCTGATGCCCGAGAATCCGGCAGTATTCCGCGACAAAACGGTCACATTCGGCATAGAGTGCAATTGCCTGCCCGTGCGTTTTGGAGTCGCCGGCAGTATTCTCGATGGTTAAGTTGCGCAGCGTAACGTCTGCGGCATGCACGAAAAAGGTGTAGGAGCGGAAGGTTCCGCGCTTGATGCCGTCCGACATGATCTCGTAGCCGTAATCGCCGAAGGAGATCACGGTGTCGGACGGGGATGCTCCTGCGCCCTCGATCGTGACGTTCGGGCGTGTGAGGGATAATTTTTCGTGGTAGATTCCGGGCATGACGCGGATGGTCACGGGAACCGCCGGATCTTCCGGCATGGCGGCGAACGCCGCTTTCAGTGAATAAAAGCCGCCAGAGACATCTGCCCCTGGCGCAACGGTCATTGTATACATAAGTGGCTTCCTTTTTGGAAAAATAGAATTAACGGGCGAGAATATCGATGATCTCCGCGACATACATGGTGTGCATATCGCCGTCCTTGTACCATTTTTCCTTGATCTCAGGGAGAAGAAAAGAGTCTTCCGTGATGCGGGTGGCAGACATTTTCTCGCAGAGAAGGACAAAGTTGCCCTCGTCCACGTAAGGGATGTTGTGGCGCGTGGCGAGGTTAAGACCTGCCGCGGCGAATTTGTCTTCGTCTCTTCCGGAATGGGAACCGCAGTAATTTAATGCGTCACGGTATTGCCCGGACAGGAAGGTAATGGAGAAAAATTCGTTCGCGTCGATGAATTCTTTGGTGTAGCGGGAATCACGCACAAAAATGAAAGCAACATTTTTGCCCCAGAGGACACCGACACCGCCCCAGCTTACGGTCATCGTGTTGGCTTTTTCCTTGTTGCCGGCTGTGACGAGCGCCCACTCTTTGCCGATTTTGGTAAATGGATTAAATTCTACAAGATCAAATGGTAACGGTTGGAATGTGTGCATAAGATTACTTCCTTTCTGTCGGTATCATTTCTGTAGATATGATACCATTTTGACGGGAAAATGACAAGAAAGCCGGCGGCAAAACGGGATACTTTTCACACCGGAAGGGGCGCAGATGAGCGCCAGAGCAGTTGAAAAAATAGACGGAGTGCGTATAATAGTAATATAGTACGCAAAAGGAAGAAGGAGGAGCGGCGATGGCAGGATTAGGCCACAGACAGGATCGGGGAGTCATGCTCCCGCCATTGGATGAGATTGACGGTTTTATGGTGCGCCCGGGATTTTACAATTCAGAAGGCGCAGTGCCGACGGCGAGAGGAGTGAGCTTTACGATTCATTCGGTCGGCGCGACGGGATGTACGCTTCTGCTGTTCCGGCCGCAGGAAAAGGAGCCATACGCCAGACTGAAGTATCCAGAGGCATACCACATTGGCAACACGTTCGCAATGCTGGTATTCGGCTTGAAGATTGATGAATTTGAATACGCGTTTCAGCTGGACGGACCGTATGATGAGTCCAGGGGGCTGTTGTTTGACAAGAACAATGTGCTGCTGGATCCGTTTGCGAAGGCAGTGACGGGGCAGCGGAACTGGGGCGAGCGCCCGGAGAGTGACGAGGGCTTTGTGTATCACGCCCGTGTGGTGGAGAATAATTTTGACTGGGGAAAAATGACGTTTCCGGAGATTCCGGCGGAGGATCTGATCATATACGAGACACATGTAAGAGGATTTACCAGGGACGCTTCTTCCGGGGTGACGGCAGGCGGCACGTTTGAGGGACTGCGCCAGAAGATTCCGTATCTGAAGGATCTTGGCGTCAACGCGATCGAGCTTCTCCCGATTTTTGAGTTCGATGAGATGGAGAGCGCCCGTGTGGTGGACGGCGTGCAGCTGTACAATTACTGGGGGTACAATACGGTAAGCTTTTTTGCGCCGAACACCAGCTATTCGTCCGTGGTAGAGCACAATCACGAGGGAGACGAGTTAAAGCTGCTGATCAGTGAACTCAAGGCAAACGGCATGGAAGTCATTCTGGATGTCGTGTTTAACCATACTGCCGAGGGAAATGAGAATGGACCGTGTTTTTCATTTAAGGGCATTGATAATAATATTTATTATATGCTGACGCCGGATGGACATTACTACAATTTCAGCGGATGTGGCAATGCCATGAACTGCAACCACCCGATCATGCGCAAGTTTATCATTGACTGCCTGCGCTACTGGGTGATGGAGTACCGCGTGGACGGTTTTCGGTTCGATCTGGCTTCGATTCTGACGCGTGACCAGAACGGGGCGCCGATGCCGGATCCGCCGATCTTACAGGGGATCGCCTGCGACCCGATCTTAGGACATGTGAAGCTGATCGCCGAGGCGTGGGATGCGGCAGGACTTTACCAGGTGGGAAGCTTTCCGGCATTTCGCAGATGGTCAGAGTGGAACGGCAGATACAGAGATGATATGCGCCGCTTTTTAAAGGGCGACGGGAGCATGGCGGGAACCGCGATCAACCGCATCATCGGTTCGACGGATCTGTACGATCCGGTGCACAGAGGTGAGAGCGCATCGGTGAATTTCCTGACCTGTCATGACGGTTTTACGCTCTATGATCTGTACTCGTACAATACGAAGCACAATGAGAAAAACGGCTGGAACAATACGGACGGCGACAACAACGGAAACAGCTGGAACTGCGGTGTCGAGGGAGAGACGGACGATCCGCAGATCGAGGGACTGCGCCGGCGCATGGTGAAAAATGCGTTTGCGACGCTGCTCTGCAGCCGCGGACCGGCGATGTTCTACGGCGGCGACGAGTTCTGCAACACGCAGTTTGGCAACAACAATGCCTACTGTCAGGACAACATCATATCCTGGCTGGACTGGACGAGGCTGGAAAAATACCGGGAGATTCATGATTTTGTGCGGTATATGATCGATTTCCGGAAGCGCTATGCCATTCTGCGCAAGAAGACGAAGCCGGTGGCATGCAATCTGCCGGAGATCAGCATTCACAACGGTTATCCATGGAACGGCGGTACGGATTCCAACAGCCGGCTCATCGGCATCATGTATGCGGGAAGAGATGAGCACGACACGCGGGACGATATTGTGTTCTATTGTATGAATGCTTACTGGGAGACGTTAGTGATGCAGCTTCCGGAACTGCCGAACGGGCTCCAGTGGAAAGTGTGTGTCAACACGTCCGTGGAGTACGAGGACGGCAGAGATATGGAGTCCTGCACAGAATTTTATTATAAGAAGACATTGAAGGTTCCGCCGCGCACGGCGATCGTGCTGGTGGCGGAGTAAGCGGGCTAAGCGGGCAGAAACCCGTGGCGAATGCCTACAGCCTGCGTTGCGGCTCCTAGAGGTAGCCGCCGTCGAGGGTGATGATCTGTCCGGTCAGGTAGTCGTTTCCGGTGGTAATCTGCACGGCAAGCGATGCCACTTCCTCCGGCGCGCCGAAGCGCCCGGCGGGGATTTCCTCGGCGAGCTGGGCGCGCTCTTCCTCGGAAAAGCAGGAATTCATCTCGGTGTCGATCACGCCGCAGGCGATCGCGTTGACCTGGATGTTGCTCGGAGCGAGCTCCTTGGCGAGGGCGCGGGTGAAGGAATTGATGCCACCTTTGCAGGCGGAGTATGCGACCTCGCATGAGGCGCCGACATTTCCCCAGATCGAGGAGATGTTTAAGATTTTCCCGGATTTCTGGTGGATCATGTGTGGCAGGGCAAGCTTGCTCGCGGAAAAGACGGAGGTCAGATTGACGCCGATGATGCGGTTCCACTCATCGATGGTCATATCTTCCAGCAGGCCGATATGCGAGATGCCGGCATTGTTTACAAGAATGTCGATGCCGCCGAAGCGGGCTTCGCTTTGGGAGAAAAGCTGTTCCATATAGGTATAGTCCGATACGTCGCCGATGCTGGTGAGTACGTCCACATGGCAGGTTTCCCTTAATTCGTCTGCCAGCGCCAGCAGCTCCTTTTCGGAGTGGGAACAGTTGATGACCAGACGGCAGCCCTCCCTGGCAAAGGCGCAGGCGATCGCCCGCCCGATGCCGCGTGAGGCGCCGGTAATGAGTACGGTTTTATACATGATGAAAGACCTTTCTTCTATTTATATTGTGAATACGGTATATCCTCTTTTTGCGCTGCTTTCTGCGCATCCGAAGTTCCGCAGGAACTTCTAATATGAACTCGTCAGAGTTCATTATATCCTCTTTTTTGCGCCGACTTCTGCGCATCCGAAGTTCCGCAGGAACTTCTAATATGAACTCGTCAGAGTTCATTATATCCTCTTTTCTGCGCCGACTTCTGCGCATCCGAAGTTCCGCAGGAACTTCTAATATGAACTCGTCAGAGTTCATTATATCATATATTTTAGGCGGCTTTGTTTGAAATTTCAAAAAAATTAAAAAAATACAAAATTTTTCTGGACAAACAGAAAAACTTGTGATAATATAATGAAGCACGATTTGAGAGACAACAAAGTGCTTCATAAATATCGATGCGTGGCTCAGCTTGGTAGAGCGCTGCGTTCGGGACGCAGAGGTCGCAGGTTCGAATCCTGTCGCATCGACTGACTGGTAGAGACCGTCAACCTTAGAGAGATCAAGGGTTGGCGGTTTTTTGTGTATAGAATATCAGAAGAAAAGGATCATGAATGTTAAGAGAGAAGATAGTACACTTTCTTGCCTGATAATAGGTTCACTGCTTGTCAGATAGGATGGATTTTGTTAAAATAATTACAAAAGCAATACAAACAATGACGAGAGGAGGAACCTGAATGAACTCTCCGCAGACAATCAATGGGTTAATGCGGCATTTGAGAAATGATTGCAAAATACAAATTAGCGGAAGTTATCAAAAACAGCAATTAACAAGCTATGGCTATTATCATGGGTATAAGGGATACCGTTTTGCCGGAAATAGTTACAGGCAGATTCCATATTCTGATTTCAGCGAGGTGGTAGCGGTTATTGAGTATGATAATAATTTGAAGGCAGCGCTGTATCCGGAACTTATGTTTATTGAGACAGCACTTAAAAATATTGTGTGCAATGAATCAGTGAAAGGTCTTAAGCTTGGCACTTTTGAGCATCTTTATAAAGAACGTATGAGTGATAATACGACAAATACGAAATTGCAGTCAAAACGCCTTAAATTGCGTAATTCGGTGTACGCCAAATTAGCTGCGCGCTATCATGATGAAGAAGAAAAAGAAAATCAAATGGTGCGGCACTTTTATAATAGAGGAGAAGATGCACCTATCTGGGTCGTTTTTGAAATACTATATCTTAGTGATCTGGCAGGTTTTTTTGAGTGCCTAAATGAGGCGGTACGTGAGAATATCTTAAAGCAGATGAATATGTTTGATATTTCGATAGATGCTAATAAAAATTTACTTTCTATCATGATTTACACTTTGAAAGCACTGCGGAATTCTGTTGCACATAATAATATTATTTTCGATACTAGATTTAAAGATCGGAAAATCAGCCCCGTGCTTAAAAAATGGGTAGAAAAAGAAACGGGTATTCAGAATATTACGTTGTATTCTCTGATTGATTATATTATAATTGTGTGCTGTCTTCTTAAACGAGTGGATTTTAGTGGTACGAGAGCATTGACTTTGCTAAATAAGTACAAGGAAGAGAATCAGCGACTGCAGAATAGTGTTGCTTCGGAGATTTACGATCATATTATACAGAATAATGTTCCGGCAAAGGTTGTGGGGTTAGAGGCGTATTTGAATGTTTGAAAAAATAATAAAAACTTGCATTTTTCAAGGATATAAGATATATTATATGTAATGAAAGAGGTGTATGTTTTCGGACTGCACTGGAGGAGTCACTCTGTGGCTCCTTTTTATGTATGGGCTTTAGTCTGTATGGGCATTTAATGCCGGGTGATATCCATAGGAAGGAACTCAAAAAGGAACTCAAATTATTTGAGTTCCTTTTTGAGTTCGTGAAATAAAATTTGAGTTTCTTACACAAAAAATAGTGATACGATATAAAAATATGGGGAGAACTAAAATGACAACGAAAGAATTACTTGAAAAATTAGAGTTAATTCAGAAACTTAAATGTGAAACTCCAACAGATAAAGAGTGCAAACCAGGGATGTCCCAGACATTTATATGATTCGCTGTCCAGTTTTTCCAATCAGGACGATGGGGAATCCCGACAATACGCAGAACGATGCAGGAATATCACTTGCCACAACCGGAATTTTTGGATGAAAGAAGGAGTTTTATTGCGATTAAAGGAAAAAGGATCAAGGATAAAGATTCTGTCAACAGAACGCGAATTGCCTTGTCAAAGCCCCTGGTGCAGTGTATAATTGCACTGATGATTTGCGAGTGAAGAACACGGGAGGAAGACATGGGAAAAGACGTTATTATTGCATGTGATTTTAACAGTAAGGCAGAAGTCATTGCGTTTCTTGAGAAGTTCAAGGACGAGAAGCCGTTCGTCAAGATTGGAATGGAGCTTTTTTATGCGGAAGGACCGGACATCGTGCGTACCATCAAGGGGATGGGACACAAGATCTTCCTTGATCTGAAGCTTCATGACATTCCGAACACGGTGAAAAAGGCGATGGCGGTTCTCTCGGGACTGGATGTCGATATGTGCAATGTACATGCAGCGGGAACAAAGGGCATGATGCAGGCGGCACTGGAGGGACTGACGAGAGCGGACGGCAGCAGACCGCTGCTGATCGCGGTGACGCAGCTTACCTCCACGAGCGAGGAAGTGATGCAGCAGGAGCTGTGGATTGACAAGCCGATCGATGAGACGGTCATGCACTATGCGAAAAATACCATGGAAGCAGGACTGGACGGAGTCGTATGCTCGCCGCTTGAGGCGGGTAAGGTACATGCAGTCTGCGGAGAAAAGTTTTTGACGATCACACCGGGCGTGCGTTTTGCGGACGGCGATGTGGGAGATCAGAAGCGTGTGACGACACCTGCAAAGGCAAAGGAACTCGGATCGGATTACATCGTAGTCGGAAGACCGATCACACAGGCGGCGGATCCGGTAGCGGCATACCGCAGATGTGTGGAAGAATTTGTAGGTTAGGACGGCATACACGAAGAGGAGATGGACGAAACAGCCTGGTCTCCTCTTTTTTTCATAGGAAGAAAAGGACGGTGGGGAAGATGCCTCAAAAAGGATTGAGCGGAAGCACATTGAAGTTGATCGCGATCATCACGATGCTGATCGACCATATCGGAGCGGCGGTCATTGCCAGACTGCTGATTGCCGGACAGGGGAGTGAGATGCTCTATAAGATCTATTATGCGATGCGCGCCGTCGGCAGAGTGGCATTCCCTATTTTCTGTTTTCTGCTTGTGGAGGGATTTTTTTACACGGGCAGCCGGAAAAAATATGCACTTCGGTTGTTTGGATTTGCCCTGCTGTCGGAGATACCGTTCGATCTGGCATTTTCCGGGAAAATACTGGAATTCGGCTATCAGAATGTATTTTTCACGCTGCTGATCGGGCTTCTTACGATCATGCTGTTTGATGCGGTGGTGAAAAAGCAGGAGTGGCATCCGGTTTTGCGCAGTGCGCTGCTTGTCATCATCACATTCGGGGGAATGGGTGCGGCCTATCTGCTGCACACAGATTATGATGCAAAAGGCGTGCTCGCAATTCTGGTGTTTTATATGACGAGACAGATGCGGGGATTACAGATCGTGGCAGGCTGCCTGGCGTTCTGCTGGGAACTTCCGGCGATCGTGGCGTTTATCCCGATTGCGTTCTATAATGGAAAGCGCGGATGGAACATAAAGTACCTGTTCTATGCGTTCTACCCGGTGCATCTATTGGTTCTTTATCTGATCTGTGTAGGGATGGGAACCGCGCAGATTGCGGTGGTGTAGGAGAGAAAGAGAGGAAGAGAGTAAGTATGGAGATATCAAAGGAGACGCGGAAACGGATGATGCAGATCATTGCATTTGGGATTCTGCTCTATTGCGGGATGGAGCATTTTGACGTGGTGATCGGAGCGGTGGATTTTGTGCTGGGGATTGTGATGCCGTTTCTGGTTGGAGGCGCGATCGCATTCGTGATCAATGTTCCGATGAAGAGTATCGAGCGGCATCTGTTTGCGAAGAACGGGAAGCTTGCAAAATGGAGAAGACCCGTTGCCTATCTGCTGACGCTTGCGCTTGTGATCGGTATTATCACGCTGGCACTTGTGGTCGTGATACCGGAGCTTGGAAATACGATTTCCATGATTGTACAGCAGGTTCCGGTTGCGGTAAAAGCCGTACAGAAGTGGCTGACAGATCTTCCGGACAGCTATCCGGCACTTGCCCCTGCGGTGGCGGAGCTTAATATTGACTGGTCATCGCTTGCCGACTCGATTGTGACGTTTGTGCAGAATTTTGCGGCGGGGGTTGTGAGCTCCGGCGTTGGTATTTTTTCCGGGATCGTGAGCGGTGTGGTGACGTTTGTGATTGCGTTTACGTTTTCCATCTATGTGCTGTTCCAGAAGGAGCGTCTGGCGAGACAGGCAAAACAGATTCTGTACGCAGTCTTTCCGGAGAAGGCCACGGAGAAGATTCTCTCGGTGGCAGCTCTGTCCAATCAGGTGTTTTCCAGTTTCCTGTCCGGGCAGTGCGTGGAGGCGGTGATTCTCGGCACCTTGTTTGTCATTACCATGTCGATTCTGGGGATGCCGTATGCGATGCTGACCGGAATCGTGATTGCGATAACGGCGCTGATTCCGATTTTCGGCGCATTTATCGGCTGTGTCATCGGAATGCTTCTGATCGTGATGGTAGATCCGGTGCAGGCGGTGTGGTTTCTGGTGCTGTTTCTGGTGCTGCAGCAGATAGAGGGAAATCTGATCTACCCGCACGTGGTGGGAAGTTCCGTCGGACTGCCCTCCATCTGGGTGCTGGTGGCAGTGACCGTCGGCGGCAACATGTTCGGCATCCTGGGTATTCTGGTGTTCATTCCGCTTTGCTCCGTGCTGTACGCACTGTTTGCCATGTTTGTGAAAAAAAGACTGCGGGAGCGGGAGATTCCCGAGAGCCGCTGGAACGCGCCGTCAGGCGGCGCTGCGGCGGCCGGGCCAGAGGTTAGTGACAAGACCGGCGGCAGCGGGAATACCGCCGGGTAATTTGGGGAGAGAAGAGGGTTCTTCCGCGATAAGATCAGGCAGCTTTTTTATCCGCAGAAGAGCAGTCTTGTGGATAAATGAAAAAAAGCCTTTCGGAAGTGTAGGAGGGACTTCCGAAAGGCTTTTTGAAATAGTGTAATATAGTATATGGAATATATATAAAACCCGCCGGCAGTGCCGGTGAGAGAGTTTTTAGGCGGAACTGACAGAACCCCAACCCCCGCGTCGAAACTCAACAGCTCCTTTTGATGATTCTATCTTATCGGGAAAATGTGTCGGAAGCTTGACGGCAAAATGAAGAATGTCTTAATATAGTGTAAGAAATTTCTAAAAAGTGGAAAATATTTATAAAATGGCGTTGGAAAAAGGGGAAGCATTACTTGGAAGCATACGAATATCTGGAAAAAATAAGAGCGGCGGCGCCGCGGGTACACTGTATCACGAATTATGTGACGGCGCATGACGTGGCAAACATGATCCTGGCGTGTGGAGCGAACCCGGTCATGGCGGACGAGCCGCAGGAGATGGGAGAGATCACGGCGCATGCGGGGGCGCTCGCCCTTAATATGGGAACTCCTGGCGAGCGCAGAGAGCAGGCAATGCTTGCGGCGGGAAAGGCGGCAAACGGGAACGGGATTCCGGTAGTGCTTGACCCGGTCGGCGTCGGTGCGAGCGCATTTCGCCGGAAGATGGCAGAAGAGCTGTTGGGGGCGGTGACGTTTACCGCCATACGCGGCAACATGTCGGAGATCCGGACGCTTTCTGAACTGGCAGAAAAGAAGGCGGCCGGCGCCGCGGGCGGTGTGGATGTGCGTCCGGTGGATGTGGTCACGGAGGAGACGCTCGCGGAGGCGGTCACATTCGTAAAGGCGGTCTCTAAGCGCCTTGGCGCGGTGGTGGCGGTGACCGGTGCGATCGATCTTGTCTCGGACGGACAGCAGTGTGTGGTGATCCGCGGAGGGAGAGAGGAAATGAGCCGGGTGACCGGAACCGGGTGCCAGCTCTCCGGACTTGCGGCGGCGTTCCTCGCGGTGGCGCGGAATATGGAAGCGCCGGCTGGAAGCACCGGCGGGAATACTGCGGGAGGAGCAGCATGCGCGGCGCGCGGCATGGAGGCGGTCGCGGCGGCAGTCTGCGTGATGAATGCAGCAGGAGAGATTGCATGGGAGCAGCGCGGTTTATGCGGCGGAAATGCCTCCTACGGGACCGGTATCATTGATGCTGTGTACCGGATGGACCAGAAAATGCTGGAGGGAAGGATTCGTTATGAAGTGCGATAAAAGAGATCTGCTGCTTTATGCAGTGACTGATCGAAGCTGGAGCGAGGGAACAACGCTGGGGGCGCAGGTGGAAGAAGCGCTCCGGGGAGGCGCGACATTTGTCCAGCTACGGGAAAAAAAGCTGACCGGGGAAGCACTCCGTGCGGAGGCGTTGGAGATCCAGGCAGTGTGCCGGCGGTACGGCGTGCCGTTTGTGATCAACGACGACGTGGCGCTTGCGAAAGAGATTGACGCGGACGGGGTGCATGTCGGGCAGGATGATATGGAAGCCGGCGATGTGCGTGCCATTCTGGGCGCTGACAAAATCATCGGCGTATCTGCGCATAATGTGGAAGAAGCGCTCCGCGCAGAACGCCATGGCGCGGATTATCTGGGCGTTGGCGCTGCGTTTACGACCAGTTCCAAACCGGAGGCGGGACACATTGATGCGGCGACGATACGTGCCATCTGCGAGACGGTAAAGATTCCGGTCATTGCGATCGGCGGCATCAAGGAGGAGAATCTTCTGCAGCTGCGCGGAAACGGTCTGTGCGGCGTTGCCGTGATCAGTGCCATTTTTGCACAGAAGGATATCGAGGCGGCGACGAGACGTCTGCGCGCTCTGGTAGAGGAAATGGCGGGGGATCAGGAATGAAGGGGGCAATTTTTGATATGGACGGCACGCTGCTAGACTCCATGCAGGTGTGGGTTCACGTCGGCGAGCAGTATTTGCGGAACCGGGGAATCGAACCGGAAGAAGGGCTCGGAGATGTGCTTTTTCCCATGAGCATGCGGGACGGAGCTGTGTATGTGAAGGAAAGGTACGGTTTGCCGGATTCCCCCGATACGATTGTGACGGACATGGACGCGATTGTGTTTGCGGCATACCGGGATGAGGTTCTGCCGAAGCCGGGCGTTGCGGTATATCTGGAATCGCTCAAAAAGCGGGGAATACCGATGGCGGTCGCCACCGCGACGAACCGGCCGATGGTGGAGGCGGCGCTCGCGCGGACAGGACTTGCCGGCTATTTTAAACAGATTTTTACCTGCACGGAGATCGGCGCGGGAAAAGAAAGGCCGGACATCTATCTGGCAGCGGCAAAGGCACTTGGTACGCACCCGGCGGACACCTGGGTGTTCGAGGATGCGCTCTATGCGATTAAGACGGCAAAGGCAGCCGGGTTTTATACGGTGGGGCTTTACGATGAGACGAGCAGAAATGATCAGGAGGCGATTGCCGGCCTGGCGGACTGCTATGTGCGGGAGATTCAATCTGTTCCCACACAAGACTGTACTTGAGAATGTAATGCTGGCGCCTGTTCATGTAAAAAAGATGGAGAAAGGAAGGACAGAAGCTCTTGCAAAAGAACGGATCGGAAAAGTCGGACTTGCGGACAAGGTTGTCTTTATGGCGGATGGAAGAATTCTTGAGGAAGGAAAGCCGGAGGAGATTTTTTCCAATCCGAAGACGCCAGAGGCAAGACAGTTCCTGCGGAGCGTTCTGTAGTAGGGTGATGAATAAATTTGTGATGAGACAATCTTTGCTGCTGCTTTTGACGGCAACGATCTGGGGCGTTGCGTTTGTGGCGCAGAGTGTTGGAATGGATTATATCGGACCGTTTACCTTTAACGTAGTGCGGAATGTGATTGGCGGGCTAGTGCTGATCCCATGTATTGCAGTGTTTCATAGAACAGGTGCAAAGGAAGAGGATGCCGGAAAGACACCGGGAAGCCGGAAAAATCTGCTGCTTGGCGGAATCTGCTGCGGGGTCATGCTTTTTGTGGCAGGCAATCTGCAACAGATCGGAATACAGTATACAACAGTAGGCAAGGCGGGATTTATCACAGCGATGTACATTGTGCTGGTGCCGATATTAAGTATTTTTTTAGGAAAAAAGGCGGGAATCAAAATCTGGGCCGCTGTGGCGCTGGCTGTCGCGGGGTTATACATTTTATGTATGACAGATGGCAGCTTTTCCCTGCAGAAGGGAGATCTGTTCGTTCTGCTGTCGGCATTTGCATTTTCGGCGCACATTCTTGTTATTGATTATTTTGCGCCGCTGGCGGACGGTGTAAAAATGTCGTGCATCCAGTTTTTTGTGTGTGCACTGCTGTCGGCGGTCTGCATGTGGCTGTTTGAGAAACCGGATATGGGAGCGGTTCTGCAGGCGTGGGTTCCTGTGCTGTACGCAGGTGTTTTTTCCTGTGGCGTGGCGTACACACTCCAGATTGTCGGACAGCGTGGCATGAACCCAACGGTGGCGTCCTTAATCCTCAGCCTGGAGTCGGTAATTTCATTGATTGCAGGCTGGGTAATATTAGGGCAGGCGCTCTCGGTACGTGAGCTTTCCGGCTGTGTGCTGATGTTTGCTGCAATCATTCTGGCGCAGCTTCCGGAGCGGAAACGTGGCGCGTGATTTCCTGTGATTTTGCAAATTTAGCGTAGAAGTGCCAGAAAAACTGTGATATGATAAAAAAGGGAAAACGCCTTCGGATTCCGAAGGCGTTTTCTGTTACAGAGACATTTTAGGACACGAAAGCTGGTAAGAGAATGATACGCAGAGCGGTACTGCAGGATATTTCTGCATTGATGGATATATATAATGAAGCGATTCTTCACACGACGGCAACGTTTGATACGGAAGTCAAAAACATGGAGAACCGGAAGGCATGGTTTGCGGAGCATAACGGGCGCTATGTCATTTATGTTGATGTGGAGGACGGCAAGGTGGCGGGATATGCGTCGCTTTCCCGTTACAGGGACCGCAAGGCATTTGACCCTGCGGTGGAGATTTCAATTTATGTACACAAGGATTATCGAGGGCGTGGCATCGGCCGCAGCCTGATGGAGAAAGTGCTTGCCTATGCAGCAGAGTGTGACGAGATTGACACGGTCATCTCTTTAATCACCAGTGAGAATGCGGCGAGCATTCATCTGCATGAGGTGTATGGATTTGAGTATTGCGGTCAGATTAAAAATGCAGGGACAAAGTTTGGAAGAAAACTCAGTCTGAATGCATATCAGATTCTATATGACAGGTAGAGAGGATATAGGGCAAAAGCTATGATGAAATATTTTATGACCGATAATCAGGTGATACATGAGGAGGAGAAGCTGCAGGACGGCGTGTGGGTGCGGATGATCAGTCCCACGCAGGAGGAATGTGAGGAGATTGCCGATGTGCTGAATGTGGATATCGACGATATCAAGGCAGCACTCGATGAGGAGGAAAGCTCCCGTATCGAGCTGCAGGACGGATATACGCTGATTCTGGTGGACGTTCCGACGACAGAGATCCGGCACGATAAGCAGTCCTACACGACAATCCCTCTCGGCATTATCTTAACGCAGGATGTGATCGTGACGGTGTGCACGGAGGATACGCCGGTGCTCAAGAATTTTGTGATCAACCGCGTGAAGGAGTTCAGCACGAAAAAGCGCCTGCGCTTTGTGTACCAGATTCTGTACCGCACCGCGACGATCTACCAGACCAATCTGCGCATCATTGATAAGCGCCGTACGGAGATTGAGGAGCGGATCGGACAACACACCGAGGACGTGGATCTGATTGATCTGCACGAACTGGAGTCCACGCTGGTCTATTTTGCCACATCCCTGCGTGCAAACGGCGTGGTGTTAGACCGGCTGACGCGCTATAAGAGACTGGAGCAGTACCCGGAGGATACGGAGCTTCTGGGGGATGTTATAGTCGAGAACCAGCAGGCGATCGAGATGACTTCCATCTACCGTGACATCATCAACGGTACCAGAGAACTGATGTCCTCCGTGATTGACAACCGCCTGAACAACGTCATGAAGTATCTGACCTCAATCACGATTGTCATGGCGATTCCGACGGTCATTTCCGGTATCTATGGAATGAACGTGGATGAGCGGTGGATGCCGTTTGCTAATACGCCGCACGGATTTTTGCTGATCTGTGTGCTGACTCTGTTGATCTGCATTATCACGATGCTGATACTGCGTAAGAAAAAGATGCTATAGAACAAGCGGCGGGAGAATCTGCCGCACGATCGAATCACGGGCGGCGCAGCAGAGCAGCTGCGCGGAGAGAAGAGTATAATGAAGACAAAAATTTACGGAACCATCGGACCAGCATGCTGTGATACAGAGATGCTGGTTCATTTGTTTGAAAAAGGAATGACAGGAATTAGAATCAATCTGTCCCATGCGGATCTGGAAGAAGCGGATGCGTGGATCTCCGGCATCCACAGCGCATGGAGCCGGCTGCATGACGGAACGCCAGAGATTCTGATTGACTTGCGGGGACCGGAGCTCCGCATCGGTACGCTTGGGGCAGAACGTCTTTTAAAAGAGGGAGACGGTCTGAGCCTTGTGGCGGACGGACAAAACAATCTGTTTGATCCGACGGAGATTCCGGTGCCGGGAACGCTGCTTGTGGCGCTTGCGCCCGGACAGGAGATTTTGCTGGACGACGGCAGGATTGCATTAAAAGTAGAAGAACAATTCCGCTGCGGATCGTCTGTCGCGGTGGAATGTACCGTTGTGCGGGGCGGCGTCTTAAAAAGCGGGAAAAGTATCGCGGCGCCCGGTGTGGAGATACAGACACCGACGCTGACGGAGCGTGATTACAGGAATCTTGCCAGAGTAAAGCAGTGCAGGATCACAGGGGTCATGCTTCCATTCGTGAGAAATCAAGAAGACTTAAAGAACTTAAAAGAAGCTTTAATAAATGAGGATGCCGGGGACATCCGCATTTTCGCAAAGATTGAGAATCTGCAGGGAATGGAGCATCTGGGGGAGCTGTTGCCACACTGCGATGAGATCGTGATCGCCAGAGGAGATCTGGGGAATGCGATGCCCCTGGCAAAGCTTCCGTGCGCGCAGGAGGAGATTGCGGCTCAGTGCAGAAAGCACGGGCGCGCGTTTATGGTTGTCACGCAGATGCTCGCCTCCATGGAGCACCGGGCGGTGCCGACGCGGGCGGAAGTGTCCGATATATTCCGCGCGGTGCAGCAGGGCGCGGCATCTGTGATGCTGACGGGCGAGACCGCTGTGGGAGAATATCCGCTGGAGGCGATGGAGGTTCTGGTGGATACGGTGCGGGAAGCGGAGTGGTATCTGGAAGAACGCAGATAAAGGGGCATAAAATGTCATTTATCCAGCATCTTTTTGTATTCGCGAGGACTCTGTCCTACATATTTCCGGAAGAGGCGTGAAAAATAGCCCATATCGGTGTAGCCGACGGCGTTGGATACTTCCGCAACGCTCATGTCCGTGGTGTTAAAGTAACGCAGCGAGGCGAGAATGCGGTGCTTGTTGATATAAGTTGTGAGTGTGTCGCCGACTTCCTTTTTAAATTCGCTGGAGAGGTAAGAAGCATTTTTGCCAAATTCCGAAGCAAGCGTGGCGAGCGATAATTCCGAGGACAGGTGCTGGTTGATATAATTGACCACGCTTCGTATCAGATAGGAATAATTGTCATAGGTAAAGTTTTTCACGAGCAGGCAGTATTTGCGTACCATTTCATAAGGAAGATGCTGCAGTTCCTGCGCCTGCACGGTTTCGTTAATTTTAAGCTGAAAGGTATGCATCTGCTTAAAGATATAGGCGGGATGCACCTGTGTGTCCATCATTTTGGCAGACAGAAAAGTGTTGATGTAGGAGAGATATTCCTTTAACTGGGAGAGTGGTGTCTCGGAAAAAGAAACCGCAAAATTCAACAGGGATTTCATGCTTTCGGAGGAGGCTGTCTGATCACCGGTGATGACAGCATCGCCACAGGATTTTATGTGTTCGGCGAGGTTTGCCATATAATCGGAAGTAAATTTGTGAATCCGTTCCTCGTTAAAGTCAACTTCGTGCTGTTCGGAGGTATAATTGATATACTCGACGTGATTGGCTGCAAACCCGGGGATAAATGCAGTGATCAGATGCTGCAGTGTGGTGATCAGACTCTGCATTTCCACGACGGGAAGATTGTAGTAGACCTGCTGCATGCTGGATGTATACTGTGGCGGAATGCCGTTCTCCTTCATGATGCGGTTGATGACAGCCGGAGTTGCAGGTTCGGTACGGAACGGCATGAAGCCAAACATATCGGGATGCTCCTCGTTTGTAACTGTGATAATCAGATTGTAAAAGCCCAGAACACTTTTTAACACGATAATCTGCCAGGCATCCTGTTCGGGAGACAGGGAGAAGATGGCAGAATTTGTGGAATAGGTTCCCCAGACCATTTTGCGAAGCCCCATGTCCAGCCGCTCCAGATCGGAGTAGGGATAATGCATCAGAAAAGAGTCGACTTTGTAGGTGTCTAAGATGGTCTGGCGGATGACCGGAAAACAGTCCTCCACGGAAATATAGGGCAATGCCATAAGAATCCTCCTTGCTTGATCCAGGAACTGTTAGCTGCAAATAACAACGTGAAAAAATTTTAGTACAAAATAAATATAACACAAAAATAATCCGTGTCAAACAAAAAAAGGCAAAGTACAGGGAAAGGGAAGTTGCTATAATAAAACCATCAAAGAGACCGCATGGGGCGGTCTGCTACAGGAGGCGCATTATGGGAAACACAAACACCAAGCCGTTTGGCGTAAAGGACAAAATCGGTTACATGTGCGGTGATATTGCGAATGATTTTACATTCATTTTCGCCAGCAGCTATGTAATGGTATTTTACACAAAG
Source organism: Roseburia hominis A2-183 (assembly GCF_000225345.1). NCBI lineage: Bacteria > Bacillati > Bacillota > Clostridia > Lachnospirales > Lachnospiraceae > Roseburia > Roseburia hominis. The sequence goes on along the minus strand of NC_015977.1, from coordinate 3,159,922 downwards.
GTCATGGGAGTCTCTGCCGGTATGGTAGGTACCATGTTCCTGCTTGCAAGATGTCTGGATGCATTTACCGACATCGGAATGGGACGCATTGTTGATAACAGCAAGCCGACCAAGAACGGACGCATCCGTCCGTGGATTCTGCGTATGTGCGCATTTGTTGCACTGGCATCGTTCATGATGTACCAGTCATTTCTGGTAGATGCACCGTATGCGGCAAAAGTTGCTTACATGTTCATCACTTACATTTTATGGGGATCCATTTTCTATACATCCGTAAATATTCCATATGGATCCATGGCATCTGTTATTTCCAGCGAGCCGAAGGACCGAAGCTCCTTATCTGTGTTCCGTTCTCTGGGCGGTACGCTGGCAGGTATCCTGATCGGTATGCTTGCACCGATGGTGGTATATTACACCGATGAGGCAGGAAACAAGGTCGTATCCGCGTCCAAAATTTCCATGATCGCAGGAATCTTTTCCGTACTTGCCGTTATCTGCTATCTGTTATGCTATACGCTGACAACAGAACGTGTCGCGTATGTACCGAAGCCGGATGTCCAGAAGAAGACGTTCGGACAGACGGTTTCCGCACTGTTTTCCAGCAGATCGCTGATGGGCCTGATTCTCTCGGCAGTGCTGTTGTTGTTGGCATCTTTAATGTCCCAGGGCATCAACCAGTATCTGTTTGCAGATTACTTTAAGAACACTGCAGCATTATCCGTATATTCGCTGCTGATGCTTCCGTGCGTGCTTGTACTTTCCGCAGTGTCCACAAAGCTTGCCGTGAAGTACGGAAAGAAAGAGTGCAGTCTTATCGGAATGTTTATCTCCGCAGGATTATATTTTATTATTGGCGTACTGCATGTAAAGAATGTATGGCTGTTCGTCGGACTGGCATTCCTTGCCATGATCGGTATGTATTTCTTCCAGATGCAGTGCTGGGCACTGGTAACGGACGTTATCGATGACATGGAAGTGAAGAATCACACCAGAGATGATGGTACCGTATACGGTATGTACTCTTTCGCAAGAAAGATCGGTCAGGCAATTGCGGGCGGACTTTCCGGATGGGCACTTGGCTGGATCGGTTATGATGAGCTGGCAACAAGCCAGACGCAGGAAGTTGCAAATGGAATCTACAATCTGTCCACCTTCTTCCCGGCAATCATCTATGCATTATGCGGACTGGCACTGTTACTTATATATCCGCTTTCTAAGGCGAAGGTAGAGGCAAACGTAAAAGAACTTGAGTCCAGAAGAAAATAATATAGGCTTGTTAAGGGGCTGCACATTAAGCGTGCAGCCCCTTTTTCGTGCAGCTCATGTGATAAGCAGCATTATAAGAAGCACATATGCAGATTTCCGTTGGAAATGCAGATGGAATATTCGTTGGAGAAAAATGTGAGCATTTCTACCAGTTGGATGTTTGCATCAGATTCCGTGTCTCTTCCACGTTTTGACTATCCGACGGGTGCATGTCCGGCACACCGGAGACAATGGGCGGACCTGACCCGCGGATTGTTCCAAACTTGGAAAGACACGGATCATCGAAGATGCAAACATCTGGCTGGTTAGAAATGCCATATTTTTTGACCGAATTTCCATCTGCATTTCCAACGGAAACCGCAAAGTGCGAGTTCCTTATAATGCTACTTGTCAAAATCCAGCTTCACGAAAAGGGACGGCTGCCTCTTTTTGGGCGTATTTGTTAAGGAAAGGTCAAAATAGGTAGGAAGTCCGTTCAAATAGATAGAAAGTTCTATCTATGGAAACCGATATTTTTTACAAACATTGGAAGACATTTTTGACTGAATGTATATTTTTGCAATTTTCAATTTGTAAAAAGGCGGAAAATGTGAAAAAAATCACAATCTATGCATGCATATTGCACAAAAACAGAACGCAAAATTAGAACTTTTGACGAAATTGACATTTAATGGGAAACTTCATAAAATAGGAACACAAAAAAAGAGAAAGGAAGTGGTAATACGGAGGAGCTATCAAAGCAGCTGATGGAAGAGCTGAACTGTGAGACTGCGTTCACGATCCCTGTTTTTGGCGGGATCCCTGTGGCAGAGTCGGTCGTGGTCACATGGGTCATCATGGCAGTGCTGCTGCTCGGCTCGATCATTCTTGTGCGCAACCTGAAAGTAGAGAATGTCGGCAAGAAACAGGTTGTACTGGAAACGGTAGTGGGAGGCTTATACAACTTCTTTTATGATCTCCTGGGGGAGGATGGAAAGGGGTATATCCCATATCTGATGACCGTAGGGCTGTATATCGGCGTGGCCAATATGATCGGTCTGTTCGGTCTCAAGTCTCCAACCAAGGATGTGGGCGTCACTGGTGCTCTTGCACTGATGAGTATCGTCCTGATTGAATTTTCGGGCGTACATAAAAAAGGCGTCAAAGGCTTTCTAAAAAGCTTTGCGGAACCGATCCCGCTTATGCTGCCGATGAATATTCTGGAAATATTTATCCGGCCGTTATCACTGTGTATGCGACTTTTCGGTAATATCTTAGGCGCATTCGTTATCATGGAGCTGATCAAGATCGTGGCACCGTTACTTGTGCCGGTACCGCTCAGCCTCTACTTTGACCTGTTTGACGGATTCATTCAGGCATATGTATTTGTATTTTTAACATCACTTTTTATTAAGGAAACCATCGAGTAATCAAATCGAAAAAGAAAAGGAGAACATTATTATGACATCTTTAATCGCAATCGGAGCAGGAATCGCAGCACTTACAGGTATTGGAGCAGGTATCGGTATCGGACTTGCAACTTCCAAGGCAACAGACGCTATCGCAAGACAGCCGGAGGCTGACGGAAAGATCACAAAGGCACTGTTACTTGGCTGTGCACTGGCAGAGGGTACTGCAATCTTCGGTATGGTTGTAGCAATCTTAATCATCTTATTCTTAGGCTAAGGAAAGGTTATGGTAGAGTATGCAGTTACTTAGAATCGACTGGAATGTCATCTTTACCATCGTCAATCTGATCGTATTATATCTGGGGCTCCGCAAATTTTTAATCGGACCGGTCACGAAAGTGATGGATCAGCGCAAGCAGCTGATCGAAGGGCAGATGGCGGACGCACGCCATGTAAATGAGCAGGCAAACGAGCTGAAAGCGCAGTATGAGGACGCCTTAAAGCAGGCGCATGAGGAATCGGCGCAGATCGTTGAGAAGGCGAGAAAGAGCGCACAGGCGGAGTATGAGAGCCGTATGGATGCAGCGGATACAGAGGCGCAGAAAATTATTGCCAACGCGCACAAGTCGATTGACCTTGAGCGTGAGAAAACCGTGCAGGAGCTGCAGTCGCAGATTGCGGGACTTGCCATGGCGGCAACCGCTAAGGTATTGGGCGACACGGATCAGGCAGCGCAGAACAAGCTTATGTATGAACAGTTTTTGGCGAAAACGGGTGGTTTAAATGACACAAACAGCAAATAATTACGGAACGGTTCTTTTTGAGCTGGGCGTGGAGAAAGAGACTGTGGAAGAGATGAAGCGGATTTTCTCACTGACTGGCGAATTGCCGCGCGTGCTGGACTGTCCGGTGGTATCCGGCAGGGAAAAGCACAGGCTGATCGAGCAGCTGTTTCCGAAAGAGGTCTGGAATTTCTTAAAAGAAATGTGCGACCACGGAAACGTATCGGAGATGGAGGATGTCTTTAAAGCGTATACGCGCTGCTACGATGAGGCAAATGGAATTTTAAAGACCGTTATGTACTGCGCGGGTACACCGGATGAGGAGCAGCTTGCACAGATTAAAGCATATCTCGCCGCAAAGCACCACAGAGAGACGGTGGAGCTTACCATCTGCACACAGCCGGAACTGATCGGCGGATTTGTGCTGGAGACGGGAGATCTGGTGGAAGATTACAGCGTCCGGGGGCGGATCAAGAATTTAGAACAAAAATTGACATGGAGGTGATGACGTGGGTTCCATAAATTCAGAGGAGATTATCTCCATACTGAAAACAGAGATAGAAAATTATGATATGGTGACCGGTGAGCAGGAAGTCGGCTCTGTCATCTGGGTAGGAGACGGAATTGCGACCATCTATGGCATTGAGCATGCCATGTATGGTGAGATCGTGATCTTCGAGAATGGCGTCAGAGGTATGGTGCAGGATATCAAGCGCGATCAGATCGGCTGTATCATTCTCGGAAAAGACACCGGCATCAAAGAGGGCACAAAGGTCACACGCACGAAGAAGAAGGCGGGTGTTCCGGTCGGAAATGCCTATCTTGGAAGAATTGTAAATGCACTGGGAGCGCCGATCGACGGCAAGGGAGATATTCCGGCGGACGATTACCGCCCGATCGAGCAGGAAGCGCCGGGCATTGTTGACCGTCAGTCGGTCAAGCAGCCGCTCGAGACCGGTATTCTGGCGATTGACGCCATGTTCCCGATCGGACGCGGGCAGCGGGAGCTGATTATCGGCGACAGACAGACCGGTAAGACGTCGATCGCAGTAGATACCATCTTGAACCAGAAGGGAAAAGATGTGATCTGTATTTATGTGGCGATCGGTCAGAAGGCATCGACCGTAGCAAAGCTTGTGAATACATTGACGAAGAATGATGCGATGGACTACTCCATCATTTTATCATCGACAGCCAGCGAGTCGGCATCGTTACAGTACATTGCACCGTATGCGGGAACCGCTATGGCAGAGTATTTCATGCATCAGGGCAAGGATGTCCTCATCGTATATGATGACCTCTCCAAGCACGCAGTGGCATATCGTGCACTGTCCCTTTTGCTGGAGCGTTCTCCGGGACGTGAGGCTTATCCGGGAGACGTATTTTATCTGCATTCCAGACTGCTGGAGCGTTCCAGCAAGCTTTCCGATGAGCTGGGCGGAGGTTCCATCACGGCGCTGCCGATCATTGAGACGCAGGCGGGCGATGTATCCGCATACATTCCGACCAATGTGATCTCCATCACAGACGGTCAGATCTTTTTGGAGAGTGATCTGTTCTTCTCAGGTATGCGTCCGGCAGTCAACGTCGGTCTCTCCGTATCCCGTGTCGGCGGTGCGGCGCAGACCAAGGCGATGAAGAAAGCGTCCGGTACGATCCGTATTGATCTGGCGCAGTATCGTGAGATGGAAGTGTTCACACAGTTTGCATCCGATCTGGACGACATGACAAAAGAGCAGTTACAGCACGGAAAATGCCTGATGGAGCTGTTAAAGCAGCCGCTCTGCCATCCAATGAGCCTGGCGGATCAGGTCATCACGCTGGTCGCTGCCAACAAGCGTCTGATGCTGGACGTAGACACGGCAAAGACGAAAGAATTCCAGCTGGGTATGTTAGATTACATCCATGTACAGCACGCGGAGCTTGTGACGAAGATCAACGAGGAAAAAGTGCTGGATGATGCGATTACGGAGCAGATTGTAGAGGCGGTTAAAGAATATAAGAGCAGGTGATAGAGCATGGCAAATACCAAGGAAATTCAAAAGCGAATGAAAAGTATCCGGGATACCATGAAGATTACAAGCGCCATGTATATGATATCCTCTGCCAAACTGCGCAGTGCCAAGCAGAAGCTTGAGCAGACGGAACCTTATTTCTATGCACTTCAGGGTTCCATTTCCAGATTCCTGCGCCACATTCCGGAGGTGCAGAACCGCTATTTCGACCAGAAGAAGGAGATTCCGGAGGAAGAAAAGCGGCGTGGATATATCGTGATCACTGCGGATAAGGGTCTGGCAGGAGCATACAACCACAACGTCATCAAGATGGCGCATGAGCTTTTCACGCAGGGCGAGAACAATAAGCTGTTTGTCGTCGGCGAGCTCGGACGCCAGTATTTTGCGAAAGAGGGTCTCGCGGTGGATGCGGAGTTCAAGTATACCGTGCAGAACCCGTCGCTTCACCGCGCGCGTGTCATTGCGGATCACGTCATGGATCTGTACGCGGAAAATGAGCTTGATGAGGTATATATCATCTACACAAAGATGGAAAACTCTTTTTCTATGAATGCGGAGAAGATGAAACTTCTTCCGCTTGTGAAGGAAGACTTCCTGCATCCTGCCCCGGCGGATATCTACCAGGAGGAGATCCGGGTGGAGTCATCCATGGAGGCGATTCTGGAGCATGTAGTACCGAACTATGTCACCGGATATATCTACTGTGCGCTGGTAGAGTCGTTTGCCAGCGAGCATAATTCCAGAATGATGGCAATGCAGGCGGCAACGGACAGCGCGAAGGACATGATACAGACGCTGTCGATCGAGTACAACCGGGTACGGCAGGCGGCGATCACACAGCAGATCACAGAGGTGAGCGGCGGTGCGAAAGCGCAGAAGAACAAGAAAAAGAAATAAAGCGGAAGGGAGCTTGTATGAAGAAAGGTAAAATTGTACAGGTCATGGGACCTGTCGTTGACGTAGAATTTGAAGATAATGACCTTCCATATATTAAAGATGCGCTTGAAGTGGACAACAACGGAAAGCGCTGCGTGATGGAGGTTGCACAGCACATCGGCAATAATACCGTCCGCTGCATCATGCTCGCGGCAAGCGAGGGCTTATGCAAGGATATGGAGGTTATTGCCGAGGGCGGCGGTATCAAGGTTCCGGTTGGAAATAAGACCCTGGGCAGACTGTTTAACGTGCTCGGAGATACACTCGACGGAGGCGAAAGCCTTGACGGTGAGGAACACTGGGTGATTCACAGAGATCCGCCATCTTTTGAAGACCAGAGCCCGGTCGTTGAGGTGCTTGAGACCGGTATTAAGGTCATCGATCTTTTGGCACCGTATGCAAAGGGCGGTAAGATCGGTCTCTTCGGAGGTGCCGGAGTCGGTAAGACGGTATTGATTCAGGAGCTGATCCGCAACATTGCGACAGAGCATGGCGGATATTCCATTTTTACCGGCGTCGGAGAGCGTTCCAGAGAGGGAAATGACCTGTGGTCTGAGATGAAGGAATCCGGCGTACTGGATAAGACGGCGTTAGTGTTCGGACAGATGAACGAGCCGCCGGGAGCACGTATGAGAGTTGCTGAGACGGGACTTACGATGGCAGAATATTTCCGCGATGAGGAGCATCAGAATGTACTTCTGTTCATCGATAATATTTTCCGTTTTACACAGGCAGGATCTGAGGTATCCGCGCTGCTTGGACGTATGCCGTCCGCAGTAGGTTATCAGCCGACCCTGGCGACGGAGATGGGCGAACTGCAGGAGCGGATTGCCTCCACGAAGAACGGATCTGTTACTTCGGTACAGGCTGTTTACGTGCCTGCAGATGACCTGACAGACCCGGCTCCGGCGACGACATTTGCACATCTGGATGCCACCACGGTACTTTCCAGAAAGATCGTAGAGCAGGGTATTTACCCGGCGGTAGATCCGCTTGAGTCCAACTCCCGTATCCTCGAGGAGGACGTCGTTGGAAAAGAGCACTATGAGACTGCCAGAAGAGTACAGGAGATTTTACAGAAGTACACAGAACTGCAGGATATCATTGCAATTCTCGGTATGGAGGAGCTGTCCGAGGAGGATAAGCTCGTGGTATACCGTGCAAGAAAGATCCAGAAGTTCTTATCCCAGCCGTTCCACGTGGCAGAGAACTTTACCGGCGTGCCGGGCAAGTATGTGCCGCTTAAGGAGACGGTAAGAGGATTCAAGGCAATTATTGACGGTGAGATGGATGAGTATCCGGAAGCAGCGTTCTTCAATGTAGGTACGATCGATGATGTGATCGAGCGTGCGAAGGAGATGGGGGCATGAATACATTTAGTCTGAAAGTGATTGCCTGTGACCGTGTCTTTTTTGACGGAAGATGTGAGCAGGTCGTTCTGCCGCTGCATGACGGAGAGAAAGCAATCCAGGCGCATCACGAAAATATGGTGTTTGCCGTTGAGATCGGCGAGATCCGCATCACGGACGAAACAGGCGAGGAGATCGTGGGTGTGACAGGCACCGGATTTGCACAGATCATCAATAACCGTGCAATGGTGATTGTTGACACCTGTGAGTCCCCGGAGGAGATCGATGTGCGGCGTGCCGAGGAGGCAAAAGAGCGTGCACAGGAGCAGCTCCGCCAGAAACAGAGCATTCAGGAGTATTATCGTTCCAAAGCATCGCTGGCGCGCGCGATGTCGCGCCTCAAGGTCGGGAAAAAAGACCGTCCGACCGGATATTAAGAAGAAAAATGGTCTTGTGCAAGGTTCCGGCGGGTCTGAGAGAGAAAAAACGTCTCTCCAGACCCGCCGGGACCTTGTTATTATGCGCGTGGGAAGAAAAAAGGGCTGTTCGCGGGTCTGGGAATGAAAAACCAGCCCGTGAGACCCGAAAAGAGATTAGTTTCGGGTCTGGGAGAGGAAAAAGGTGTTGCCAGACCCGGCGGAAGCCAAAATGCAGCCATGTAAGTCAAAAAAATAGAAGATTGTACGCAAAAACGGGTCTACAGAGAGAAAAAGTCCTCTGTAGACCCGTTTTGATCTTATGCACAACATCAGCAAACAATGATTGACCAAGAAAGCTCCTGTGGGTGCATGTGAGACTCAGCCCTGCAGCTTGCCAGCCGATACAAGTATTAACGCACATGCCGTTGCAACTTACTTAAGCCCCACTGTAGCCTGTAATGCAACTTACTAGCCAGCCAGCTTATGCGGTTTGCTCATCGGTGCAGATTGCTTCCCCGCGCTGCTTACAGTACGAAGAATGTACAGGTTGCCGGTGCAAGAGTCACTGTTCCGGCTTCCTGTGCTGCCGGAGTGAGTTCCGGAAGAGAATTGCCGGCACCCAGAACAAGTGGCTTGCCATTTAAAGTCATGACAGCGGCACGCACGTTGCCGCCCTCGCCGGCGAGTGTGTAGCGCTCTGCGCTCTTCGGAAGCTCTACGGTGGTTGTCTCTGTCAGCGAGTTGTTGATCACAAGATATACAACGCCCTCTTTTCCATCTTTGCGGGAATGTGCGAAGACATGTGCGCCCTCGCGGAGTGGCTCTGCGGTATCGTAAACGGTCGTACCCATCAGGCGGTTCCACAACAATACGGCAAAATAGTTCGGGCGCGGATCAAATACTTCGCGGGCCAGGAAGCCGTAGTCGGAAGAAGCCAGTGTATTGTGGAAAATAACGCCGTCTGTGATCGCTGCGAATCCAGCGAGCTCGTTTAAGGTACGGAAAACATCCAGATACGTGGAAGCCCATGTATCACCGCCACCGCCTGCGTCGCCGGACTCCGTTACCCACATCTCGCCGCCCGGGCAGTATTTGTCGCGGAGTGGAGCATAGGTGCGCGCACAGTTTAATGCAACGTCCAGATACGCCTCGGTATGGGCGGTATCTGCCAGCCAGTGTCCGCTTGGCATCACGGAAGCAAGACGCTCGGATACACCGTTGTAATAATGGTAGCTGAATACGTCCAACGGCTCTTTGGTGTCCTCTAACAGGTCGGTTGTGGAGCAGTTCTCTCTTACAAGCTGCTCGATACCACCACTCTTGCTGTTGTCATCACCGCCATTGATGGTAAGACCCTCGCCAACACTGCTCGGTCCGATACAGATACATTCCGGATAGTTGGCGCGTACCCACGCGAAAAACAGATCCTGATCGCGGTGGTAATCAGCCGGTGTATAACCAGCCGGGAAGCCGGTATCCTCCATCATGTTCGGTTCGTTTGCGAACTCGGCGCCGTCGATCGGTACGCCGTGTTCTTTGCTCAGACGAAAAATCTTCTCCGCCTCACTCGGATTCCACGGTTCCTCTGCGGAATGCAGACCCGGGCAGTTCGCAACGGAAATCATCAGTTTCGCATCGATCGCTTTTACGAAGTCGAGCACACCAATCCACTGCTCCTTTGTCAGGACATTTAAGTAGCCCTCCGGAGCAATACCGCCTGTTGCATTGTCAAAATCATAGTAAGTCTTGGTTGCCCAGGTGCCGGACACACGCACCCATGCGGTTCCGAGCTCCTTTGCGAGGGAGCGGAGCTTCTCGTTGTACAGATCGATCGGTGCGTATACCTGCATCAGATCCTTGTACATTGCAGCAATGCCGTCTGCGCTCGGAGCGACATGGAATTCCTCGGTTCCTGCAACCTGCTCCGGTGTGTACGCTTTCCAGAAGGTGCCGCCGGTTACCTCGGCGAATTCTACATTATAAGACATCAGGCGCGGATTTACTTCGCGCAGCGCCTTTAAATTCTCGGGAACTAATTTTACAAACTGTGCCATAGAAATCATTCTCCTGTTCGTTTTTATTTGCCGGTGATCCGGATCCCCGTATCACCTTTGCATAAAAACAGCGTACCACAAAAATTGTATTGTGTATGCAGGAAAACAACTATTTACAAAAATTGTGCAAAAACAGGACAAAATCGTTCCCGCCCTTAGCGCTCAAATCTGCCGCTTGCCCCGCACGGAAGCACCAGACCGTTGCTGGAAACCGGCAGACCGATTTCATCTGCGGCGATATGACCACCGTGTTTTTTTAAGACGGTATTCATCATATAGCTGAGCACTGCCGGCTGAAGACCAGTGGTGTAGGAGTTGATCAGGAAAAACAGAGGATCGTCCGACAGCAACTGCTCACAGAGCTGCACCAGCGGATAGATGGCGTCCTCGATTTTCCAGATCTCACCCTTGGGTCCTCTTCCGTAGGAAGGCGGGTCCATAATGATCGCATCATAGTGGTTGCCGCGGCGGATCTCGCGCTCAACAAACTTTACGCAGTCGTCCACAATCCAGCGGATCGGGGCATCACCAAGACCGGAAGAGACGGCGTTTTCCTTCGCCCAGGTCACCATTCCCTTGGAGGCATCCACATGCGTGACGCTGGCACCGGCAGCAGCGGCGGCAATCGTGGCACCGCCAGTGTAGGCGAACAGATTTAACACCTTGATCGGACGTCCGGCGCTGCGGATCTTTTCGGAAAACCAGTCCCAGTTGGCAGCCTGCTCCGGAAACAGTCCGGTGTGCTTAAAACTGAACGGCTTTAAGTTGAAAGTCAGCTTGCCGTAATGGATGGTCCACTGCTGGGGAAGATCAAAAAATTCCCACTCCCCGCCGCCCTTGGCGCTGCGGTGGTAATGGCCGTTCATTTTGCGCCAGCCGCGCTCGGTCTTCGGCGTGTCCCAGATGACCTGCGGGTCGGGACGGACGAGAAGATAATCTCCCCAGCGCTCGAGCTTTTCTCCTTTTGAGCAGTCAATGACTTCGTAATCTTTCCAGTTATCTGCAATCCACATAGCAATCTCCATTCCTGTGTACTTCTAATTTAAAACTATAACAAATATATACCACAAGCCAGCAGAGGGCAAGGAAAAAGTAAAAATGTCTGCCTGCGGGCAGAGAAAAAGCCTTCGCCACGGCGCGGCGCAGGCATTAACGGATGCGGATACAGCATCCGGAGCAGGAAAAAGCCCATAAAAAGCCAATAAAAAACCGGTAGAAAAATATCTACCGGTTCAAAACTGCGCAGCCCAAATTGCCGGCTGCACGTTATTTTTTACGCCAGGTGGACGGCATGAACAGAATCATGAGCGGGAAAAGCTCCAGTCTGCCGGCGAGCATGTCAAAAATCAGCACAACCTTGGAGAGCGGCGAGAAGATCGAAAAATTCTGCGCCGGTCCGACACGGTTTAAGCCAGGACCGATGTTGTTCAGACACGAGACGACTGCTGTAAAGTTCGTGGTAAAATCGAACTCGTCCAGGCTGATGATAAGCGTTGACAGCATGAGCAAAATAAAGTAAATGACCAGAAAAACATTGGTAGAGCGCAGGGTGCTGTGTTCTACGACATGTCCGTCCATGCGGATCTTGCGGATCTCGCGGGGGTGGATAATCAGGGAAAGCTCTTTGCGGATGGTTTTGAATAAAATCACCAGCCGGGATACTTTCATACCGCCGCCTGTGCTTCCCGCACATGCGCCGACGAACATCAGCGTCACAAGAATCGTCTGGGAGAGCGCAGGCCACATGTCGAAGTCGGCAGTGGAATATCCGGTGGTGGTGATGATCGCACCGACCTGGAAAAAGGCATTCCGCAGCGCGTCCCTGGTATTTGCGTAAAGCGGGCGTATATTATAGGTAATCATTCCGACAGAAGCAAAGATCAAAAAGAGATACCAGCGCACTTCCTCGATGCGGAATGCATCCTTGATTCTGCGCGATAAAATACAAAAATAAAATGTGTAATTGATACCGCTTAAGATCATAAAAGTTGTGACCGTGTTCTGGATAGCAGGCGAAAAGCTTGCAAAGCTGTCGTTACGGAAACCGAAACCACCGGTGCCGGTCGTGCCGAAACTCGTCAGAAGAGACTCAAACAGCGGCATGCCGAGCGCACACAGAATGACAATCTCAAGGAGCGTGATGGCAAGGTAAATGCCGTATAATATTTTCGCGGTATCCTTGATGTGCGGAACCAGACGGCTGACGGAAGGTCCCGGGCTCTCCGCCTTCATGAGGTTGATCGTAGAGCCGCCCATCAGAGGCAGGATCGACATAATAAAGACGAACACACCCATGCCGCCGATCCAGTGGCTGAAACTGCGCCAGAAAAGGCTGGCATGCGACAGGGACTCGACATCAGAGAGAATACTTGAACCGGTCGTGGTAAAACCGGAGACCGTTTCAAACAGGGCGTCTACATAATATGGAATGTCGCCGTTCCACACGAAGGGGATAGCGCCGAAAATACTCATAACGATCCAGCTCAAGGCGACAGTAACAAACCCCTCCCTTGTATACACGGTCGAGGAAGACGGTTTTTTATGTGTGAAAACAATCCCTAAAACCAGACAGATTGCAGCGGTAATGACAAATGGAATGCCGGCCTCCTCCTGATAGATCAGCGAGACCAGCGCCGGGAGCATCAGAAACGCGCTCTCAAATTGTAAAATATAGCCCAGAATATATAAAACCATGGAATAATTCATTGCAGGTTAATCCTCCAGAATCTCTTTGATGTCGGAGATGCGGTATCCGGAAATGACGACCAGAACGGAGTCTCCGGCGAGCATCATATCCTGTCCACCCGGCAGAATGACCTTGCCGTTGCGGTAGATGCAGCAGATTAAGGTGTTCTTCCGGAAATTCAGATCCTGCAGCGGAATGCCTGCGACGGCAGAATTCTCCTTGATGATGAATTCCAGAGCCTCGGCTTTTCCGCCGGCAAGCTTGTAAAGCGTCTCCACGTTGCTGTTGATGGAATTCACTGTGGAGCGCACATATTTTAAAATGTAATCAGCGGTAATGACACGCGGATAAATAATACTTCCCAGATTCATCTCGTTGATGACGGAGTTAAAGCTGCTCCGGTTGATCTTGGTCACCGTTTTTGCATTGGAGACATCGTTGGCGTACAGCGACAGCAGGATGTTTTCCTCGTCAAGACCAGTGAGAGCTGCAAAACCCTGCGCCTGCTCCAAGCCCTCCTCGGACAGCAGATCCTGATCGGTGGCATCACCGCAGATGATTGTCGCCTCCGGAAGCAGCTCGCTTAAAACGTCGCAGCGGGACGGATTGATCTCGATGATCGTCACACGGATGCCCGACTGGATGAGAATCTTTGCGAGGTAAAAGGAAACCTTACCGCCGCCAGCGAGAATGGCATTGCCGACGCGGTTCTTGACGATGCCGATCTTACGGAAAAAGTCAATGGCGTTGCGGCGCTCGGAAGCGATTGCGACGGTATCTCCGGCGCGGAATTCAAAATCACCGTTCGGGATGATGACCTCGCTGCCGCGGATGACGGTACACACCAGCACGTTGCTGTGCAGGGTCTGGTGCAGATTGAACAGCTTTAAATGAATCAGCGGGGAATTCTCGCTGACTTTAAAGTGAAGCAGCTCTACATGCCCCTTTGCAAAAGAATCCACACGGATGGCGGAAGGAAACTGAAATACTCTTGAAATCTCGTTGGCTGCCGTCAACTCAGGATTGATAATCATGGCGAGCCCGAATTCCTTTTTCAGGAAGGCGATCTCGCCGTTGTAGATCGGATTGCGCACGCGCGCGATGGTCTGGCAGTGGCCGGTCTTCTTGGCAATCACGCAGCACAGAAGGTTTTTCTCATCATCTCCGGTAACTGCGATTAAAAGATCGGCAGTGGCGATGCCTGCCTCCAGCAGTGTCTTATGGTTGATGCCGTTCCCCACGATGCCCATCACATCCAGACGGTCGGTAATATATTGAACCTTTTCCGGCTTTTCATCAATGACAACAATATTGTGATCTTCGTTGCTGAGCTGTTCGACAAGCGTAAAACCAACTTTTCCACAGCCTACGATAATAATGTCCATAGAAATCTCCTTAAAGAATAATCAAAGACATTATAGCATATACAAATTGTTTTTGGGAAAAAAAGCGTAGAAATTGGCAAAATCTTAATGATAAAAACAATTTTTTCAAGGAAACGCCCGCGTGGACAGTTCTTGTGTTTTAAATGAGGGTACGTTACAATGAGTGACAGAGAACTAAATGACAGGAGAGGAAAGAGGAGTTTATGCTGGAACAATTAGTGGAGTGTGAGAACCGGCTTTTAGAGGAACAGAGACGGTTCAATGAGTTACTGCTTGCCTGGCGGTCCGGGGATCTGGGGGACGATCTTACACGGATGAAGATTGAGCAGATGCAGCGGGAAGTGGATGCGCTGGGACGACAGCTGACAGCGCTGCGCACAGTAATTGCGGCACAGGCAGACCGCGAACGGGCGGGATACCGTCAGGGGGCGATGCCGAAGGCGGCGTATGGATGGCCGGCGTATGGACAGGCGGTGGCAGCGGCGCAGTCGTGGAATCAGACAATGCCGCAGCCGGCAGTGCAGACAGCGGAGACGGGAAATCCGATACCGCCGGCGCCGGGCGCAATGTCACAGTCCGCGCGGGAGACGGGAAACCCGCAGCAGGCGTATCAGCAGACACCGCCGCGGCCGGTGGCAGCACAGGCGGGATACCAGCAGGCATCCGGGAAGCAGGATCTGGAAAAAACGATCGGCAGGGCGATTCTGCCGGTCTGCGCTGCAGGACTGATCTTCCTGAGTCTGGTGTTTTTTGCGATGCTGGTGCTGCCGTATCTTAGCCAGGGAGTAAAGATGGTTCTGATGTATACCGTCAGTGCCGCGATCACGCTGGCAGGAGGAATTCTTGTGGCACATGACCGCAGGAATAAAGCATTTCTTGGGCTGCTGGGCTGCGGCATGGGAGCGTGGTATCTCTCGCTGTTTTTAAGTGATTTTTATTTCCATGCAATAAACGACGGCATACTTTATCTGGGACTGCTGGTGTGGGCGGTGGTTCTGTGTGTGCTGTCACGTCTGCGGTCGAATCTCTTCCTTATCATAGGGCAGATTGGTGTGGGCATCTCATTGATTCTCGGCGTGCTCATGTGTAACTGGACGGAGGATGCGGAAAGGTTTCTGATTCTTTCTATATATTATGCGGTAACGCAGACCATCTTTTTCGTGTCCCACCTGCGGAGAGAATATTACCGCAATGCGGTGAATCTTGTGTCGTGGAGCATCGGGCTGCTCATTCTGGTGCTTGGAGCAGCTGCTTCCTATACAGAAGGCTCCGCTGCGGGAAACGTGTCAGTGGTATTGCTTCTTGCGCTTGCAGCGGTTCCGGTACTGCTTGGCGTAGCCGCGGCGGAAATGGACGAGAATGGAAAACTGCTTGGCGGTATTGTGGGGGCACTGTGTATCATCATTTTTTGCGGACTGTTTTTGAACCGGTTTACCGGAGCGGCGCTGCTCTTACTGGTATTTGGCATTGCAGTTCTGGCGCTGCTGGAATTCCGGCGGCCCGGGGATCTGTCCGCGGGGACGGTTCTGCTTGAGGTGGCTGTTTTTGCGCAGATGTTCTTTGCGGGAGTTGCCGCGCCGTATTTCGGAGAGTATGTATCGACGGGACTTCTGGCGGAGGCGTGCCTTCTGTACGGTTTCCTGCGAAAAAGAAAAGCATACCGGGCGGCTGCGCTCGGCTATGGCATCCTGCTGTTGCTGATCCCGATGAACGGGGGCATGAGAACAGTCTGGGGACTGGTATTCTTCGGCAGCGCGGTGCTGCTGATTGGGTTCTGCAGGGAACAGTATGAAACCTGGATGAAGATCTGTGGTTATCTGATGTTTTTGGCATTCCTGTCAGAAACGGCGGTGTGGGGAACGGATCTGGCAGCGGTCGCAGATGTTTACCTGAGCGATCTGATCTGTTTTATGCCGATTGTGCTCTGCAATATTCTGGCGGCGAAAGTTCCGCTGTTTCGCAGAAATCCAAAGACGGGAGAGGAAGAAAAAGCATTCGCGGCGGTAACGATGGCCGTGCAGGCGCTCCTTATTGCAGCGGTTCTGGTTCTGATGGGAAAACCGGACGCGCCGGTGCTTCACCTTATCTATATGCTTTTGGGACTGGTGCTCGTGTGCACCAATACCTACAGCCTGCTGATAAGGAAGGACGGAGACTGGTGGGGAATTTACGTGGCGTTAAAGCTGCTGCTGTTTGCATCGGTCGCACTGCACTCCTATGGGGTGCCCGTGTTCGTGAACGATGTGACGGGCATTGTGATTGCGTTCTGCTGTATCGTGGCGGGATTTCTGGCGGAAATGCGGATGAAGAGAAAATATAAGGCGCTGCGGGTCTGCGGACTGGTTCTGGTGCTGCTGTGCGTTGTAAAACTGGTGCTCGTGGACATCCGCTACGACAATGTGCTGCTCCGGGCGGCGGGATTTTTTGTCGGAGGCATCCTTTGCTTTGGTATCAGTCTTGTATACAATCTGGTCGACAAGTGGATGGGGCGGCGCGAAAATGCAAAAAACTGAAAAAAATCCTTGCAATTCGCGGTTTCATCGTGTATACTATGCATTGCTGTGACATTGATAGCGTTGAAGCGTGAGGTTGCTGCAGAGCATTGCAGGTTTTCCGTGGAGCGAATGTCAAGTTAGGAAACTGGCGACAAGTCACTGTATCACGAATAGAATTTGTCCGAAGGACAGAGGGATGGCGTGTAGGAAGCGCGGGCTTCTTTGTGGGCGTGAGTCCATGATACACGCGGGTATGTGTGCAGTCACCGCTTGTCGTACAAAAAGCGATTACATCGCTTGTAAAAGTGCGAAAAGGAGGCGACTTTTTTTATGGCAAGTCAAGTAATGAGAATCACTCTGAAGGCTTATGATCACAAGTTAGTTGATTCATCAGCACAGAAAATCATCGAAACTGTAAAGAAGAACGGATCACAGGTGAGCGGACCGGTACCTCTTCCTACAAAGAAGGAAGTAGTTACAATCTTAAGAGCTACTCACAAGTACAAAGATTCCCGTGAGCAGTTCGAGCAGAGAACTCATAAGAGACTGATCGATATCGTTACACCGACCCAGAAGACGGTTGATGCATTATCCCGCCTTGAGATGCCGGCAGGTGTTTACATCGATATCAAGATGAAGAATAAATAATTTCTTCATCCCAGACAAATCAATGATTTAGTTAATATCCTGAAGGGTTTTATATAGAAGTAATGCAGGCGGTGAAAACTTCCCATTCCACTTATATGGACTTTCTAGGATGAACGGTTCCGCTACCCCACATGGTTGGGCATGAAGCGTTCCGCTGTAGAGAAAACAGGAGGTAAAAGTATGAAGAAAGCGATTTTAGCAACAAAAGTCGGAATGACTCAGATCTTCAATGCAGACGGTGTTTTAGTACCGGTTACTGTATTGGAAGCAGGTCCATGTTCTGTAACACAGATCAAGACAGTAGAGAACGATGGATACAGTGCAGTGCAGGTTGCATTTGCTGACAAGAAAGAAAAGGTTGTCAACAAGGATGCAAACGGCAAGAAGCAGGTAGCTCACAGACATGGTGTAAACAAGGCTCAGATGGGACATTTTGCAAAGGCTGGCGTATCCGGCAAGCGTTTTGTGAAAGAGTTCAAGTTTGAGAACGCAGCAGATTACAATCTTGGCGATGTGATCAAGGCTGATATCTTTGCAGAGGGCGACAAGATCGACGCTACTGCAATTTCCAAAGGAAAAGGATTCCAGGGCGCTATCAAGAGATTGGGACAGCACAGAGGTCCTATGGCTCACGGTTCCAAGTTCCATCGTCATCAGGGTTCCAACGGTGCGTGTTCCTCACCGAGCCGTGTATTCAAGGGAAAAGGAATGCCGGGACACATGGGAAGCGTACAGGTTACTACACAGAACCTTGAAATCGTAAGAGTTGACGCAGAGAACAACCTGCTTTTAGTAAAAGGTGCCGTACCAGGTGCTAAGAAGTGTTTAGTAACAGTTAAAGAAACAGTAAAAGCTGGTAAATAGTGCTCGAATAGGAAAGGAGGAACTAAACGATGGCTAAAGTAGCTGTTTATAATATGGAAGGCAAGGAAGTTGACAGCCTTGAATTGAACGATGCTATCTTCGGAGTAGAAGTGAATGAGCATTTAGTACACATGGCAGTCCTTCAGCAGCTTGCAAACAACCGCCAGGGAACACAGAAGGCTAAGACCCGTTCCGAAGTACGCGGTGGTGGTAGAAAACCATGGAGACAGAAGGGAACCGGACATGCAAGACAGGGTTCAACCAGAGCTCCGCAGTGGACACATGGTGGCGTAGTATTCGCTCCGGTACCAAGAGATTATTCTTTCAAGCTCAACAAGAAAGAGAAGAGAGCAGCATTAAAGTCTGCACTTACTTCAAGAGTTGCTGAGAACAAGTTCATCGTTCTCGACGAGTTAAAGCTTGACGAGATCAAGACCAAGAAGTTCGTAGAGGTTATGAAGAACTTAAAGGTTGAGAAGGCACTTGTTGTATTGAACGATATGGATGTCAACGTAATCAAATCCGCAGACAACGTTCCGACTGTAAAGACTGCTCAGACAAATGAGCTGAACGTATTTGACGTTCTGAAGTATGATACGGTTGTTGTAACAAAGGACGCTGTAAAGACGATCGAGGAGGTGTATGCATAATGGCAAACGTACAGTATTATGATGTAATCCTCAAACCAGTAGTAACAGAGAAGAGCATGGCAGCAATGGCTGAGAAGAAGTATACATTCTTAGTTCACCCGGAAGCAAACAAGTCCATGATCAAGGAAGCAGTTGAGAAAATGTTCGAGGGAACAAAGGTTGCAAGCGTCAACACCATGAACATGGACGGCAAGAACAAGAGACGTGGAATGGTAACCGGTAAGACTGCCAAGACCAAGAAAGCTATCGTAACATTAACAGCAGACAGCAAGGACATCGAGATCTTCGCTGGACTGTAAGATGAAAAGCGTTTCATTCTGATAGCAAACTAGGCGCAGCGATGCGCGATAACAAACATCGAAAGGAGAACAACAATGGGAATTAAGACATACAACCCATATACACCTTCCAGAAGAAATATGACTGGCTCCGATTTCTCCGAGATCACAAAGACAACACCGGAGAAAGCGCTCACTACTTCTTTAAAGAAGAACGCTGGTCGTAACAATCAGGGAAAGATCACCGTTAGACATCACGGCGGTGGAAACAGAAGAAAATACAGAGTCATCGACTTCAAGAGAAACAGCAAAGACGGAATTCCGGCAAAGGTTGTTGGTATTGAGTACGATCCGAACAGAACAGCAAACATCGCTCTGATCTGCTACGCAGACGGCGAGAAGGCATACATCCTTGCTCCGGCAGGACTCACAGATGGCATGACTGTTATGAGTGGTGCTGCTGCAGAGGTTCGTGTTGGTAACTGCTTACCGCTCGAGAATATCCCGGTTGGTACCCAGGTGCACAATGTAGAGCTTCATCCTGGCAAGGGCGGACAGATGGTTCGTTCCGCTGGTATGAGCGCACAGCTCATGGCAAAGGAAGGAAAGTACGCAACGTTAAGACTTCCGTCCGGCGAGATGCGTATGGTTCCGTTAAACTGCCGCGCAACCATCGGTGTGATTGGTAATGGAGATCACAACCTTGTAAATATCGGTAAAGCAGGACGTAAGCGTCACATGGGTGTTCGCCCGACTGTACGTGGTTCTGTTATGAACCCGAATGACCATCCACATGGAGGTGGTGAGGGCCGTGCTCCGATCGGACGTCCGGGCCCATGCACACCTTGGGGCAAGCCTGC
The DNA here is from genome assembly GCF_000225345.1 of Roseburia hominis A2-183. Lineage (NCBI taxonomy): Bacteria > Bacillati > Bacillota > Clostridia > Lachnospirales > Lachnospiraceae > Roseburia > Roseburia hominis. Next base: position 3,139,847 of record NC_015977.1, on the reverse strand, counting down.
TCTTGGTCTTAAGACCAGAAAGAAGAACAAGTCTTCTAACAAGATGATCGTAAGAAGAAGAGACGGTAAGGCGTTGAAATAAGTTTCAACCATTGATAAGCCCATCGGGTGTTTGTCAAAAATATACAAATAAGCTGGAATTTGACCGGGAGAAGTTGTACTTGCTTCTTCCGGCATGTTCTGCTATAATAAACAAGATGTTCGTAGTCCGAGGAAACACACGGGTGTGTGTAAGGACTGATAATATTAGGAGGTAAATTATGGCTCGTTCATTAAAAAAAGGACCATTTGCAGATGAAAGCTTACTGAAAAAAGTAGATGCTATGAGCAAAGCCGGTGACAAGTCTGTAATTAAGACATGGTCACGCCGTTCTACCATCTTCCCACAGTTCGTAGGTCACACAATCGCTGTTCATGACGGAAGAAAGCATGTACCGGTATATGTGACAGAGGATATGGTTGGACATAAGCTTGGTGAGTTCGTTGCTACAAGAACTTACAGAGGACATGGAAAAGACGAGAAGAAGTCAGGCGTTAGATAAGAACTATTTTTGAAAGGAGGTTTCATCCATGGCTAAGGGACATAGAAGTAAGATCAAGAGAGAGAGAAATGAAGTAAAAGATACCAGACCATCCGCAAAGTTATCTTATGCAAGAGTGTCTGTTCAGAAAGCATGCTTCGTATTAGACGCAATTCGTGGAAAGGACGCTCAGACAGCATTAGCTATCGTATCCTACAATCCGCGTTACGCTTCCAGCGTGGTTAAGAAACTGTTAGAGTCAGCAATCGCAAATGCTGAGAACAATTATCCGGAGAAGAATTACAAGTTGGAGAACCTGTATGTTGCAGAGTGTTATGCAAACAAGGGACCAACAATGAAGAGAATCAGACCAAGAGCACAGGGCAGAGCTTACAGAATCGAGAAGAGAATGAGCCACATTACAATCGTGCTGGATGAGAAATAATAAGGAGGTCAAACATGGGACAGAAAGTTAATCCACATGGCTTAAGAGTCGGCGTTATCAAAGATTGGGACTCTAAATGGTATGCGGAAGCAGATTTCGCAGATTTCTTAGTGGAAGACTACAATATCAGAACTTATCTTAAGAAGAAGTTATACGCGGCAGGTGTTTCCAAGATCGAGATCGAGAGAGCATCTGATCGTGTAAAGGTTATCATCTATACCGCAAAGCCGGGCGTTGTTATCGGTAAGGGCGGCGCTGAGATCGAGAAGATCAAGGGCGAGGTTCAGAAGTTCACAGACAAGAAGTTGGTTGTAGATATTAAGGAAGTAAAGAGACCGGACCGCGATGCTCAGTTAGTAGCTGAGAACATTGCATTACAGTTAGAGAACCGTGTTTCTTTCCGTAGAGCAATGAAGTCCTGCATGGGAAGAACCATGAAGGCTGGCGCAAAGGGTATTAAGACATCCTGCTCCGGACGTCTTGGCGGTGCTGATATGGCTCGTACAGAGTTCTACTCTGAGGGTACGATTCCGCTTCAGACACTTCGCGCAGATATTGATTATGGATTCGCTGAGGCAGACACTACTTATGGTAAGGTCGGCGTTAAGGTATGGATCTACAAGGGCGAGGTACTTCCGGTAAGAGCGAATAAGGAAGGGGGAGCTAACTAATGTTAATGCCAAAGAGAGTAAAGCATAGAAAGCAGTTCCGTGGTTCCATGACAGGAAAGGCAACCAGAGGAAACACAATCACCTACGGTGAGTACGGTATTGTTGCTCTGGAACCATGTTGGATCAAAGCAAACCAGATCGAGGCAGCCCGTATCGCTATGACAAGATACATCAAGCGTGGTGGTAAAGTCTGGATCAAGATTTTCCCGGAGAAGCCTGTAACGCAGAAGCCTATGGGTGTTCGTATGGGTAAAGGAAAAGGCTCCCTGGAGTATTGGGTAGCTGTTGTGAAACCAGGTCGTGTATTATTTGAAATCTCCGGTGTTCCGGAAGACGTTGCGAAAGAAGCGTTACGTCTTGCTACACACAAATTACCTTGCAAATGTAAAGTAGTTTCTCGTGCGGATTTAGAAGGCGGTGTATCAAATGAAAACTAGTAAATATTTAGAAGAATTAAAAACCCAGTCTGTCGCAGATTTGAGCGCGCAGTTAGTAGAGGCTAAAAAAGAACTTTTCAATTTGAGATTCCAGAACGCAACCAATCAGTTAGATAATACAAGCAGAATCAAAGAAGTAAGAAAGAACATTGCAAGAATTCAGACGATCATTACTGAGAAAGAAAAAGTTGCGCAGTAGGATTCCAGAAAGGAGAATAGTCAGTCGTGGAAGAAAGAAATCTTAGAAAAACACGTGTTGGTATTGTTGTAAGCGACAAGATGGATAAGACAATTACTGTTGCAATCCAGGATAACGTAAGACATCCTCTTTACAACAAGATCGTTAAGAAAACATATAAATTAAAGGCTCATGACGAGAATAACGAGTGCAAGATCGGTGACAAAGTCAGAGTAATGGAAACAAGACCTTTATCCAAGGATAAGAGATGGAGACTTGTAGAAATCATGGAAAGAGCAAAATAGTTAGAAGGAGGCTACAAGCATGGTACAGCAGGAAAGTAGACTTAAGGTAGCCGATAACACAGGAGCAAAAGAGCTGCTCGTTATCCGTGTTATGGGTGGATCTACTAGAAGATATGCGAATATTGGTGACGTTATTGTTGCTACGGTCAAAGATGCAACACCAGGCGGTGTTGTTAAAAAGGGCGACGTTGTGAAGGCTGTAGTTGTTCGTTCCGTAAAGGGCGCACGTCGTAAAGATGGTTCTTACATCAAATTTGATGAGAACGCAGCAGTCATCATCAAAGATGATAAAACTCCGAGAGGAACACGTATTTTTGGACCAGTAGCTAGAGAGCTTCGTGAGAAACAGTTCATGAAAATTGTTTCCTTAGCTCCGGAAGTATTGTAGGAGGATCGGAATATGGCAACCATGAAAATTAAAAAAGGCGATATGGTCAAAGTAATCGCTGGTAAAGATATCAACAGCGAAGGCAAAGTCATTGCTGTTAACAGAAAAGACGGAACTGTATTGGTTGAAGGCGTCAACATGGTGACAAAGCATACAAAGCCAAGTATGCAGAATCAGCAGGGCGGCATCGTTCACCAGGAGGGACCGATCGATATTTCTAATGTAATGTATCTTCACAACGGAAAGCCTACCCGTGTTGGTTTCAAGATGGATGGAGACAAGAAGGTACGTTTCGCAAAATCTACAGGCGAAGTAATCGACTAATTAGAGAGAGGAGGCCAATCAGGTGAGCAGACTGAAAGAACAGTACCAGAATGAGATCGTAGATGCTATGATCAAGAAATTCGGTTATAAGAATATTATGGAAGTGCCGAAGCTCGACAAGATCGTTGTCAACATGGGCGTTGGCGAAGCCAAAGAGAACGCAAAGTTATTAGAGGCTGCTATTAAGGATATGGAAGCAATCACAGGACAGAAAGCGGTTGCAACCAAGGCAAAGAATTCTATTGCAAACTTCAAGATCAGAGAAGGTATGGCAATCGGATGTAAGACAACTTTACGTGGCGAGAAGATGTATGAGTTCATGGATCGTTTGATCAACTTAGCATTACCTCGTGTACGTGACTTTAGAGGTGTTAACCCGAACGCGTTTGACGGTCGTGGAAACTATGCCCTTGGTATCAAAGAGCAGTTAATCTTCCCGGAGATCGAGTACGATAAGGTTGACAAGGTACGTGGTATGGACATCATCTTCGTAACCACTGCCAAGACAGACGAGGAAGCTCGCGAATTATTGACACAGTTCAATATGCCATTCGCCAAATAAGTAGGAGGGAATTTTAATGGCTAAGACAAGTATGAAAGTAAAACAGCAGCGTAAACCAAAGTTCTCTACCAGAGCTTACACACGTTGCAAAATTTGTGGTCGTCCACATTCTGTTTTAAGAAAATACGGAATCTGCAGAGTATGTTTCCGTGAGTTAGCATACAAGGGCCAGATACCAGGTGTTAAGAAAGCAAGCTGGTAAAAGACCGTGCAGCATATTTGCTGCAATCAATAATAAGGAGGAAATATACAATCATGACTACGAGTGATCCAATCGCAGATATGCTTACAAGAATCCGTAATGCAAACACTGCTAAACATGATACAGTTGACGTTCCTGCATCTAAGATGAAAATTGCTATCGCTGACATTCTTGTAGATGAGGGATATATCGCAAAATATGATATTGTTGAAGATGGTAACTTCAAGACCATGCGCATTACTTTAAAGTACGGCGCAGACAAGAACGAGAAGATTATCACAGGATTAAAGAGAATCTCCAAGCCGGGACTTCGTGTATACGCTGGCAAGGATGAGCTCCCGAGAGTTCTTGGCGGACTGGGAATCGCAATTCTTTCCACAAACCAGGGAATCATCACTGACAAGGAAGCAAGAAAGCTTCAGGTTGGTGGCGAAGTATTAGCTTTCGTATGGTAGATTTTGCCCGCCATTGGACGGACAAAATCGGAAGAACCAAAGGCTGGTTCTTCCGAGAGCATCTTCCGGGAGCATCTGTCTCTGGTCTGTCCAGAAGCAATGTTGCTTTCGGTTCTTCCGGGTTACTTAACCTGGAGGAGGTTCTTACCGAATCGGGTAACTACGGCGCAAGCCGCAATGATATAAGCACAAATTAGGAGGTACGGGCATGTCACGTATAGGAAGAATGCCAATCGCAGTTCCGGCTGGTGTAACAGTGGATATTGCAGAAAATAATCATGTGACTGTAAAAGGTCCTAAGGGAACTCTTGAGAGAACCCTTCCGTCCGAGATGGACATCAAATTAGAGGGTGACGAAGTAATCGTTACAAGACCGAACGATTTGAAGAAAATGAAATCCTTACATGGATTGACAAGAACACTGATCCACAACATGGTTGTTGGTGTAACTGATGGATATACAAAGGAGCTCGAGGTAAACGGTGTTGGTTACAGAGCTTCCAAGTCTGGAAAAGTCCTTACTTTAAACCTTGGATACTCACATCCGGTTGAGATGACCGATCCGGAGGGACTTGAGTCCAAAGTTGATGGAAACAAGATCATTGTATCAGGTATCGATAAAGAGAAGGTCGGCCAGTACGCAGCGGAAATCAGAGATAAGAGAAGACCTGAACCGTATAAGGGCAAGGGTATCAAGTATGCTGATGAAGTTATCAGACGTAAAGTTGGTAAGACTGGTAAGAAATAATTAAAGGAGTGACGAAAAATGGTTAGTAAGAAATCAAGAACAGCAGTTCGCGAAAATAAGCATAGAAGAATGCGTCATCATCTCGTAGGCACTGCAGAGAGACCACGCCTGGCTGTGTTCAGAAGTAATAATCATATGTACGCTCAGATTATTGATGATACAGTCGGAAATACACTTGTTTCTGCTTCTACTCTTGAGAAGGACGTAAAGGCAGAGTTAGAGAAGACGAATAACGTTGAAGCAGCAGCAAAGCTTGGTACCGTTATCGCTAAGAAAGCATTAGACAAGGGTATCAACACGGTTGTATTCGATCGCGGCGGTTTCATATATCAGGGAAAAGTGAAAGCTTTAGCCGATGCAGCAAGAGAAGCTGGATTAGAATTTTAATAGGAGGAAACGCAAAACATGAAACGTGAAATTATTGATGCTAGTCAGTTAGAGTTAGAAGAAAAAGTAGTGTCAATCAAACGTGTAACAAAGGTTGTTAAAGGTGGACGTAACTTCCGTTTTACAGCTTTAGTTGTTGTCGGCGACGGCAATGGCCATGTTGGTGCAGGTTTGGGTAAAGCAGCCGAGATCCCGGAGGCAATCCGCAAGGGCAAAGAGGATGCTATGAAGAAGCTCATCACAGTAAAGCTGGATGAGGTTGACAGTATCACACATGATGTTATTGGTAAGCACACCGGTGCTTCCGTATTATTAAAGAAGTCTCCGGATGGTACTGGTATCATCGCTGGTGGTCCTGCACGTAACGTATGTGAGCTTGCAGGTATCAAGAACATCCGTACAAAGTCTTTAGGTTCAAACAATAAGCAGAACGTTGTTCTTGCAACGTTAAACGCTTTGAGCCAGTTAAAGTCTCCGGAAGAAGTAGCGAAGCTTCGCGGTAAATCCGTAGAAGAGATCGTAGGTTAAGGAGGAATTTAAGATGGCAGAGAAGAAACTTAAAGTTACACTTATTAAATCCACGATCGGTGCAGTTCCGAAGAACAAGAAGACTATCGAAGCACTGGGACTCAGCAAGCTTTACAAGACTGTTGAGCTTCCGGACAACGCTGCAACAGCAGGCGCGCTTCGCAAGGTTGCACCATATGTGAAAGTAGAAGAAGTTTAAAATAAGAGGATAAGGAGGTGTCGGTAATGGACTTATCAAATTTACAGGGAGCGGCAGGTTCCACTCAGAGTGATAATTTCAGAAGAGGACGCGGACACGGATCAGGAAATGGTAAGACTGCTGGTAAGGGACATAAGGGACAGAAGGCTCGTTCCGGAGCACCAAGACCAGGTTTCGAAGGTGGTCAGATGCCATTATACAGAAGATTGCCTAAGAGAGGTTTCAAGTGCAGAAACTCCAAGACAATCATCGGAATTAACCTTTCAGCTCTTGAGGCATTCGAGGACGGCGCAGTTGTATCTGTTGAGACATTGATCGAGGCAGGCGTTGTTAAGAATCCAAGAGATGGCGTTAAGATCCTTGGTAATGGCGAACTTACTAAGAAACTCACCGTTCAGGCAAATGCATTCAGCGCAAGCGCAAAAGAAAAAATTGAGGCTCTTGGTGGAAAAGCAGAGGTGATCTAATGCTAGAGACACTCCGTAATGCATTTAAGATTAAAGATATTCGCAAAAAGATTATTTTTACATTTTTGATGTTAATCGTCATCAGAATCGGAAGCTGTCTTCCGATTCCTGGTGTTGACAGTGATGTATTTGCGAACTGGTTTGCAAGCCAGACCGCAGATGGAATGGGATTCTTTGATGCAATCACGGGAGGTTCTTTCTACAGAATGTCTATCTTTGCATTGAACATTACCCCGTACATCACGTCATCCATCATAATGCAGCTTCTTACAATCGCGATTCCAAAGTTGGAAGAAATGCAGCGTGACGGAGAGGAAGGTCGTAAAAAGATCGCAGAGATCACCAGATATCTGACGGTTGCTTTAGCGCTCATCGAGGCGGTTGCAATGACAATCGGCTTCAGAAGAGGCGGTTATCTGGAATTCAGCAGTGGATACCAGGGTGTTCTTGATATTATCATGGTTATCTTCACATTGACGGCGGGATCTGCTGTTCTTATGTGGATTGGTGAGAGAATCACGGAGAAGGGCGTTGGAAACGGTATTTCCATCGTACTTACTATCAACATTATCTCCCGTATGCCGGATGATATTAAGACGCTGTATGATCAGTTTATTTCAGGTAAGAATGTACCGAAAGCAATTCTTGCGGCTGTTATCATTCTTGCAATCATTGTTGGAATGGTACTGTTTGTTGTATACTTACAGGGCGGCGAGAGAAGAATTCCGGTACAGTATTCCAAGAAGATCCAGGGAAGAAAGCAGGTTGGCGGTCAGTCAACATACATTCCTCTCAAGGTAAACACCGGTGGTGTTATCCCGGTTATCTTTGCACAGTCACTGTTGCAGACGCCGGTAATCATTGCCAGTCTTCTTGGCAAAGGAAATGGAACAGGTATTGGGAGCAAGATCTTAAGAGGTATGTCACAGTCAAATTGGTGTAATCCAAGCGAGCCGATTTATTCGATCGGACTGGTTGTATACATCGTATTGATCATTGCGTTTGCATATTTCTATACATCGATTACGTTTAATCCGTTGGAGATTGCAAACAACATGAAAAAAGCAGGCGGATTTATTCCGGGTATTCGTCCGGGTAAGCCGACCAGTGATTACCTGAACCGAATCCTGAATTATATTGTCTTTATAGGTGCGGTTGCACTCGCGTTCATCGCGTTTGTTCCGATTTTCTTTAACGGTGTGTTTGGTGCGGATGTATCTTTCGGTGGAACGTCCATCATCATTATCGTAGGTGTCGTTATCGAGACCTTAAAGCAGATCGAATCGCAGATGCGTGTACGTTATTATAAAGGATTTTTAAATGATTGATCCAGCAGAGCTGTTGGATATGGGAAGGAACGCTGGACTTATTTTATAAGTTCAGCGTTTTCGCTTAAAAAGAAAGAGGAGAGGTATTCCTATGAAAATTATTATGTTAGGGGCTCCGGGAGCCGGTAAGGGAACACAGGCAAAGCAGATTGCAGATAAGTACAGCATTCCGCATATTTCCACAGGCGATATTTTCCGCGCAAACATCAAGAACGGCACAGAACTGGGACAGAAAGCGAAAAAGTACATGGATCAGGGCCTTCTGGTGCCGGATGAGCTGACCTGTGATCTGGTGATGGACCGCATTCAGCAGGAGGACTGCAAGAATGGATTTGTGCTCGACGGATTTCCAAGAACGATCCCGCAGGCGGAAGCTCTGGATGCAGCGCTTGTTAAGATCGGCCAGAAGATGGACTTCGCAATCGATGTAGATGTTCCGGATGAGAACATTGTGAACCGTATGAGCGGAAGACGCGCATGCTTAAACTGTGGCGCAACCTACCACATTGTTTCCATTCCGACCAAGGTGGAGGGAATCTGTGACCGCTGCGGTAATTCAGTGGTACTCAGAGACGATGATAAGCCGGAGACCGTACAGAAGCGTCTTAAGGTATATCATGAGCAGACACAGCCGCTGATCGATTATTATAAGAAGCAGAACATCTTAAAGTCCGTAGACGGTACACAGCCGATGGAAAAAGTGTTTGCGGATATTGTGGCAATATTAGGAGAGTAACATGTCTGTAACGATTAAATCCCCCCAGGAAATAGAACTTATGCGCGAGGCGGGGAAAATACTTGCAAAAGTGCATGAGCAGCTGGGAAAAGAATTAAAGCCGGGAATGTCAACACTCGAGGTTGACAGACTGGGAGAAGAAATGATTCGAAGCTTTGGATGCGAACCGTCATTTAAAGGTTATCAGGGTTATCCCGCATCAATCTGCGTATCGATCAACGAGGAGGTCGTACACGGAATCCCGCGTGCAGACCGCATCATTGAGGAGGGCGACATCGTAAGCCTTGACGCGGGTGTGATCTACAAAGGGTATCAGTCCGATGCGGCGAGAACGCACGGTGTCGGTGAGATCTCGGATGACGCGAAGCTTTTGATAGAGAGAACCAGACAGAGCTTTTTCGAGGGTATTAAGTTTGCGACAGCAGGCAATCATCTGCATCAGATCTCTGCGGCGATCGGTGATTATGCCGGAAGTTTTGGCTATGGAGTTGTGCGTGACCTGTGTGGGCACGGCATCGGCAAGCATATGCATGAAGATCCGGAGATCCCGAATTTCAGACAGTTCCGGCGCGGTATCAAGTTAAGACCCGGTATGACACTTGCCATTGAACCGATGGTAGATCTGGGATCTGCCGAAGTGGTATGGATGGACGATGACTGGACAGTTGTCACAGAAGACTGGTCGCTTTCTGCACACTATGAGAACACGATTCTGATCACTGACGGTGAACCGGAGATCTTTACGCTTACAGAATCTGAGATTGCGACAGGCAGATGGAATCAGTATCTGGGCAGGCAGACAGAGTCATAGACCGGTCAGTAAGCGAATGGAGAAAGAGATAGTATGATTGAATTTGCAAAATCCATGGCAGGCCATGACAGGAACCATATTTATCTGGTTACCGGAAAGGATGAGCGGTTCGTGTATCTGGCGGACGGCAATGTGAAGCTGCTTGCGGAACCGAAGAAAAAGAACAGAAAACATATTCAGATCATTCACAGATTACCGGATGAGGTTCTGGGATGTCTGGAACAGGAAGTTACCGATCTTACGGTAAAGAGGGCAATCAAAGCGTATGTGCGTATTTTGAAAGAGCGTGCAGAATCATAATATTAGGAGGATTTATTTATGTCAAAGGCAGATGTGATTGAAGTAGAAGGAACAGTGGTAGAGAAGTTGCCGAACGCATTCTTTAAGGTAGAGCTTGAGAATGGCCATCAGATTCTGGCGACCATCAGCGGAAAGCTGCGGATGAATTTTATTCGTATTCTTCCGGGTGATAAAGTAACCATTGAGATGTCTCCGTATGACCTGACAAAGGGCAGAATTATCTGGAGAGATAAGTAAAAAAAGAATTGACTTCTAATAAGTGTTCATGCTATAATGCTAAACGGACACTTTTGGATAGTGCCTTTTTGCGCATGTAGTGCGCCAAGAAGAGCTATGATAGAACATGAGAGATGCACGCGGGTGCGTGCCATTCATTGTTTGGAAAGGAGGATTTGCTGTGAAGGTAAGATCATCAGTTAAGCCTATTTGCGAGAAATGCAAAGTCATCAAGAGAAAAGGAAGCATCAGAATTATCTGTGAGAATCCGAAACACAAGCAGAGACAGGGCTAATTGTTCTTGTCTTTTTGCGCTTTCATTATGTGCGGCTGCAGTGGAACACCAGGATGAGTTGTTCGCACTGTTATCATATGAAACAGCAGGGATAGCTGCTTTTTTGCGTTTACATACCGAGGACGCAGGGGAGAATCATCCGGAATACGAGGGAATTGCGAGGGCACACATTTCAGGCCGGAGGACAACGGAGCTGCCGCAGCAGATTCTTGAACGTAAAAAGTCATGATGTCAAGTGGCTTGCTTAAAGACGCGGTCTGTCATCTGGACAGTCGCAGGAATCAGAAAATAACAAGATGCGCAGTGTGTATCACAGGCATCATATGAATCAATGGAGGTTAAAAAGCACATGGCTCGTATCGCAGGTGTAGATTTACCAAGAGAAAAACGTGTTGAGATCGGTCTGACTTATATCTACGGAATCGGTAGAACAAGTTCTAACCGCATCCTTGCAGAAGCAAAAGTAGACCCGAATACCCGTGTCAGAGATCTGACAGATGATGAGGTTAAGAGAATCAGTGCAGTTATCGACGAGAGTCAGACTGTAGAAGGTGATTTAAGAAGAGAAATCGCCATGAACATCAAGAGACTTCAGGAGATCGGATGCTATCGTGGAATCCGTCACAGAAAAGGTCTTCCGGTTCGTGGTCAGAAGACAAAGACCAATGCAAGAACCAGAAAGGGACCGAAGCGTACGGTTGCTAACAAGAAGAAGTAATTACTTTTTCGATTCCGTTCGTAGGATCGCCACGGGTGAAGTATGGCGGTCAGTTGCATACAATCATTAGATTATTTTGAGAAAGTAGGTTAGTTTAGATATGGCTAAAGTTACAAAAAAAAGTGACAAAAAAGCGTGTAAAGAAAAACGTTGAACGCGGACAGGCACATATTCAGTCATCTTTCAACAACACGATCGTAACGATCACAGATGCTGAAGGTAATGCTTTATCATGGGCAAGTGCCGGTGGTCTTGGATTTAGAGGTTCAAGGAAATCTACTCCATATGCTGCACAGATGGCAGCTGAGACTGCTACAAAGGCAGCTTTAGTACACGGATTAAAGACAGTTGACGTTATGGTTAAAGGACCAGGATCAGGAAGAGAAGCAGCAATTCGTGCGCTTTCCGCTTGCGGTCTTGAGGTTACAAGCATCAAAGATGTAACTCCGGTACCTCACAACGGATGTCGTCCACCAAAACGCAGAAGAGTTTAATTAGGAGGGAGAGACGAAAATGGCAGTAAATAAAGTTCCTGTTCTGAAAAGATGTAGATCCCTTGGTTTAGAGCCAAGCTACTTAGGATATGATAAGAAATCCAACAGAGAGTTAAAGAGAGCGAACAAGAAGGTGTCTGAGTACGGTCTTCAGTTACGCGAGAAGCAGAAAGCAAAGTTCATCTACGGTGTATTAGAGAAGCCGTTCCACAACTACTATGTGAAGGCTGATCAGATGAAGGGCATGACTGGTACCAACTTAATGACCATGTTAGAGTCCAGATTAGACAACGTTGTATTCCGTATGGGATTCGCAAGAACCAGAAAGGAAGCAAGACAGATCGTAGATCACAAGTTCGTATTAGTAAACGGCAAGCAGGTAAATATTCCTTCTTACCTTGTTAAGGCTGGCGACGTAATCGAGATCAAGGAGAAGAACAAGGGTCTTCAGAGAATGAAGGACATTGTTGAGGTGACCGGCGGAAGACTGGTTCCGGATTGGTTAGATGTTGACGCTGAGAAATTACAGGGAACTGTAAAAGAATTACCTTCCAGAGAGCAGATCGACGTACCTGTTGACGAGATGCTCATCGTCGAGTTGTACTCCAAGTAATCGTGATTAGGCGGAGACAATCCAATAGGCAAATTACCCGAGAAGGAGGGATTTTGTAGTGTTCGATTTTCAAAAACCAAAAATTGAGATCGCAGAAATTTCAGAAGACAAGAAGTACGGAAGGTTTGTTGTAGAGCCACTGGAAAGAGGCTACGGTACAACACTTGGTAATTCTTTAAGAAGAATCATGCTTTCTTCATTACCGGGTGCGGCTGTAAGCCAGGTCAAGATTGATGGTGTGCTGCATGAGTTCAGTTCGATTCCTGGCGTAAAGGAAGACGTAACTGAGATCATCATGAACATCAAGAATCTTGCAATCCGTAATAACAGTTCTACGAATGAGCCGAAAGTTGCATACATTGAATTTGAAGGCGAAGGCGTAGTCACAGCAGCGGATATCCAGGTGGATTCTGATATTCAGATTTTAAATCCGGATCTGGTAATTGCCAATTTAAATGGCGGAGCAGATTGTAAGTTATACATGGAACTCACCATTACAAAGGGCAGAGGCTATGTCAGTGCAGAGAAGAATAAGACCGAGGATACACCGATCGGTGTGATCGCTGTCGATTCTATCTATACACCGGTAGAGCGTGTCAACCTTTCTATCGAGAATACGCGTGTTGGTCAGATTACCGATTACGATAAGCTGACACTGGACGTATACACGAACGGTACCTTGGAACCGGATGAGGCTGTCAGCCTTGCGGCAAAGGTATTGAGCGAGCATTTAAGCCTGTTCATCGATCTGTCTGAGGCTGCACAGCAGGCAGACGTTATGATCGAGAAAGAGGATAATGCGAAGGAGAAGGTTCTTGAGATGAACATCGATGAACTGGAACTTTCCGTTCGTTCTTATAACTGTCTGAAGAGAGCCGGAATCAATACCGTTGAGGAATTGACAAACCGCACACCGGAGGACATGATGAAAGTTCGTAACCTGGGACGTAAGTCCTTGGAGGAAGTTCTTGCAAAGTTAAAAGAGCTCGGGCTTCAGCTGAATCAGGGAGAAGAATAAATAGAATCGAGCAAGCTCGATTCATTAGAAGTTTGACAGGTCAAACTTCGCGCTTCCGTCTGAACTGCTAACGTTCAGACGGTACCATGTATCCGCGCTACCGTCTGGGAAGCGAATATTCAGAAGGTATCATAGTATATGGCAGAAACAGTAAGACCGAAAGGCATGGAGTATGTCAGCAGCCAAACGGGAATGAATCCACAGGGTTTGTTCCTGCGCGAAATGTTTCGCGCGGCATCGGATGAGTAAGACCAAAAGGCATCATCGGATGTACCACATCAATGGAGGAAAAGAAAATGGCAAAGTATCGTAAGTTAAGCAGAACCTCTAGCCAGAGAAAGGCTTTATTAAGAGGTCAGGTAACAGCATTATTAAACAACGGCAAGATCGTTACAACCGAGGCTAAGGCGAAGGAAGTCCGCAAGATCGCTGAGGGACTGATCGCTATGGCAGTAAGAGAGAAGGATAACTTCGAAGAGGTTACTGTTAAGGCTAAAGTTGCCCGCAAGGACAAAGACGGCAAGAGAGTAAAAGAAGTGGTAGACGGTAAGAAAGTAACCGTATACGATGAAGTAGAGAAGACCATCAAGAAAGATAAGCCTTCCCGTCTTCACGCTCGTAGAGAGATGTTAAAGGTTCTTTACTCTGTAACAGAAGTTCCGACAGATGCTGCTGGTAAGAAGAAGAACACCAAGGAAGTAGACCTTGTTGCAAAGTTATTCGACGAGATCGCTCCGAAGTATGCAGACCGCAATGGTGGTTACACAAGAATCGTCAAGATCGGTCAGCGTAAGGGTGATGGCGCTCTGGAAGTACTGCTTGAGTTAGTATAATCAGATCGATTTTATAAAAAGAGAAGAAACCGCTCAGATGATGTCTGGGCGGTTTTTTATTTTATAGGAAATACCGTGATACATTCATGTGTGAAAGTGGAACTTTCCTATGAAATAAAAAACGCTCCGCGAGGATGCGCAGCTCGCGGTAAGGAAAACATCGCTTTGCGAACCGCTCGCGCGCGGAGAATCTCACAAGCGAGATTCTTTTTTATGTAGAAAATAGGAGAGCACGGCTTTCTGACTGTGTAATCCGGTGATTTCATCCGATATATATATAAGGAATAGGATCGTAAAATTACAATGAAGGAAAAGGAGATTTTTCTGTATGGACAGAGACGACAACAGAAAAATGGATGAAGGATTGCAGGGAAATGAGAAGATCGAACAGGCAATCAGAGAACTCCAGCAGGCACCGTCTGGTGAGGAACTGGCGCATACACTTACGGTAGTGCGCAGACGCATGAAAGAAGGCGGGCAGTTTATTGTGGCGGTGGAACCGCCGCGGGGAGATGGAAAAATTCAGATTCAGGCAATTCAGACGGCAGATGGGCAGCAATGGTGGGCGGCATTTACAAGCTTCGAGGAAGAATTAAAGGGGAGTGGGAGCGTAATGTCCACATTCCTTTCGGATATGGAAAAGTTATTCACAGCTGCATTGGGGACAGAAGGGATAAACGGTGTTATCGTAAATCCCTGGAACCGCACATTGATGATGGACAAGAATCTGATCCAGATTGTGTTGGGAAATCAACATTCCTGACTGTAAGACCCGGCATTTAGGTCCGATATATAGAGAAAGACGTTCAGAAGAACAGGGGGAATGAGTTATGGCGTTTGGGATTGCATTTGAAAATGGGATCAGATACGACGGCAGGACGGGCGGAGAAGCGCATAAGCCCAGAACAGACCGCATGGAAAAAGAATTTAAGCTGGAGACGGCACCTTACAGTGGAATGGCGGAGAATGGCATGATTTGCTATAAGGGGGTTGTGTTTACCTGTGATACCGAGAATAACCGGATCTGTCTGGGAGATACGACCGATCTGAAGAAATGTATCAATATTCCGCTGGCGGGAGGCGGAAGTCTGCTGGTCAACAGAGATAATCTGGACGAGCTTTCCAGGGCGATCGGAATGTTTTCGCCGGAGGATGTCAAGCGCATTATGCAGGCAATCGCACAGGATACAAAGGTACAGCAGATGCAAAAGGAACTGGACGATGAAAAGAACAGCATTGGTAATTTGGCAGCCGGTGAATAAAGTCTGGTGTTGAAGAGTTCAAGAGAGAGGAGCGCGTGGATGAATGGATATGTGATAGGGTTGGTAATACTGATTGTGCTGGTGCTTGCAGCTTCTGCAGCAGCCTCTGTGATCTGGGATATCGACTATAAGAGACAGGTATCCGGAAAGAGACAGTTTCGCAAGCTGGAGGATGGAAAACGCATATCGCATGATCTGCGCGAGAGACAGCCGGAAGATCCGGAGATCATTTATCTGGGATCGAAGATCAAACCGGATCTGGAACTGCGGCAGAAATAGAAAGCGTTCGTTTACATTCCTGCTTTTTAATAAAAGCAAGGAACTCTGGGAGCGGAAGAGGCTTTGAAAAATAGAAGCCCTGGATGTAGTCAATGCCAAGCTGCTCCATTGCAGTAAGCTGCTCCTGCGTCTCGATTCCCTCGGAGACAATACCGAGCTTCATGTCCTGAATCATATGCATGGCAGCGTTCATGACAAAACGGCCTTTCTGGCTGCTAAAATATGCCTGGGTCATTACCCGGTCAAATTTGACGATCTGAACAGGCATCTCGACAATATAGTTCAGATTAGACTGACCGGTTCCAAAATCATCCAATGAGAAGCTGACACCGTAGGAAATCAGCTTTTCCATGTTGGTAAGCAGTGTCTGCTTCATCTCCATAGTTGCGGATTCAGTGATTTCCAGATTGATATTGGAAGGATCAATCTGATAACGTTCCATGATGCGGATATAGCGCTCGGCAAGTTTTTCATCGGAACACTGTGCAACAGAGAGATTGACTTCGATGTAATGAAGCCCATATTGTGCAAGCTGTTCGTTGCGGATGGCATGGCATACTTTTTCAAATACGATCTCACCGATCTGATGAATGCGACCGCTCTCTTCGGCAGCGCAGATAGAATCATATATCGGCAGCAGATCTCCGTGGGCATCGTACATGCGCACCAGTGCTTCGGCGCAGGTAAAAGCCTTCTGCCTTGTGGAATAGATGGGCTGAAAAAATACTTCTATCCGGTTTTGCGATATGGCATCGTCGATTTTCTGGATCAGATCATTTTCGGCATACATGTGTGCTGCGACAGAGGAATCCACGGGAATAAAACGCTGCACAGTCTGTTTGATTTTTGTCCTGCGGCAATAGCGCAGCAGAGAAAAGAAGTCTTCCTGGCAGGGTGTTAAAAGACAGTCTTCCAGAAAAAGAATTTTCAGATTGCTGCCCGAGGAAGCTGACAGGTAGGTGTCCAGCGCAAATTTTTGGATGGAAGCAGTATCGGCATGATTCCACATGGACGCGGGGGTCAGCATTACGATCTCATCATCTGCGGTCTTAAAAATGTATGCACCGTCAGTAGACAGCAGTTTTTTTGCCAGATCCTGCATTGTCTGCTGTGAGTCGTCCCCCGAAAACCGGTGATCATTGATGAATACAAAGGCAGTATAAGCAGACCTGTCATAATAGATCTGATGAATGAATTCATAAAAAGCAGTCTGGTTATACATACCGCTTGCGCGGTCAAGATTGATTTCAGGATTTTCAAATTGCAGGTAAATGATGACAACGCCAAGGCAGCTGCCAAATCCCACAACCAGGATTTCAGGATTTAAAAACTGGATGATCGCTGAGAGTATCCATACGAGCATCCAGAGTAACATTCCTGTGCGTCTGCGCACACGGATCTGTCTGCAATATTTCAGGATGAGGGCAAAATTCAGCAGGATCAGTCCGACCGCACCAAGATACGTCATGAGTGCAGAAGAACCATAAGTGTATACGATGTGTGTAACAGGATCACAGTATATGGAAATCGGAAGAAGATAGATGGAAAGACAGATGACGGAGGTGATAAGCAGGATAAGGTGCTCTGTTTTCCGGAAGGCTTTGTTGGAGAGCAGAATATCCACGCCGATATACATAACACCGCATAAAGCGGTCAGCACCAGGGTGATAAGGTAGGTTTTGCACACAAATGTTACAAAGAGTGCAGGCAGATGGGAAGCAGATTCAATTGCGACAATGGAAAGGATGTCCATCAGGATGCATAACACCGTGACCGCATAGAAACGCAAAAAAGCGCGCCGCGAATACGTCTGCAACGTGTGCTGCTGATGGTAGAGCAGATATAGAATCACTAATAAAACAAATCCACATGCCTGTACTTTTATATTCATAACTCCATTACCTCATTCGTATAGAAACATCTATGTAAGTGGCTTTCTCCCTGAATTTATGGTATCATATATGGAAGCGGATGGGAACGGAAAATCTGTGGACTTGATAGAAAATGACGGAGGTTTTCTCAGAATATTATAGATCAGGAGGAAGCAGATATGGACATGTCCCTGCTTCAGACAAAAATGAAGCCTGCAACACCGCTGCCAGAACTTCAGACAGTGGAAGATATCTATAGATGGATCGATGAAAATATTGCATATGGATGGCAGGATAAAGACGGAGGAACGCATACCAGCGAAATGAAAGATTTCCGGAGATTGTACCGGACAATGTCTGTGACGGAAACCCTGCGGCAGAAGATCGGAACCTGCATTGAACAGGTTGCACTTATGCATGAACTATTGGATGCAATCGGCATTCCGAACCAGATGTACTGCTGTCGGATATTTGAGCCGGATGATTACGGAAATCTGGAGGAAGAGGAGCATATGCACTGCTTTCTTTTGTATTTCCAAAATGGAAAAACATATCACATGGAGCATCCGAATGTAGAACAAAAGGGAATTTATGAGTATCCGACAGAAGAAGCCGCGCTCCGGACAATTACGGAATATTATGTGAAGCTACGCGGTGGAAAAGAGAGTCCTACCACCTGTTTTTCCGGCGTGCCGGCAGGGGTATCATTCCGGGAGTTCAACGCATTTATCAACCATCTGGCATAGGAACGGAGCAATGCTCGGAAACACGCGCTGTGGCGTCACCAGAAAAAGGGGTATGCATATAATATGCATACCCCTTTTGGTAAAATAATGGATGGTGTTTTACTTAGCCGAAGTATCTCTTTAAGAGTCCCTCGAAAGCCTTGCCGTGTCTGGCCTCATCTCTGGCCATCTCATGAACGGTATCGTGGATTGCATCGAGGTTGGCAGCCTTAGCTCTCTTTGCAAGATCAGTCTTGCCGGCAGTAGCGCCGTTCTCTGCATCAACTCTCATCTGCAGGTTCTTCTTCGTGCTGTCCGTTACCACCTCGCCGAGAAGTTCTGCAAACTTTGCAGCGTGCTCAGCCTCTTCGTAAGCGGCCTTCTCATAGTACATTCCGATCTCCGGGTATCCCTCGCGGTGTGCAACCCGTGCCATTGCAAGATACATACCTACCTCAGAGCACTCGCCCTCGAAGTTTGCTCTCAGATCAGAAAGGATATCTTCGCTGACGCCCTGTGCAACACCGACTACATGCTCGGCAGCCCATACCTTCTCGCCTTCCTGAAGCTTGAACTTCTCGGCCGGTGCCTTACAGACCGGGCAGAACTCCGGAGCTGCATCTCCCTCATAAACATAACCGCATACTGTGCATACATACTTTGCCATAATTCATTCTCCTTTTCTTATAAAAATTTTAATTGGAATCAATAATAGTAACTGTTACTGATTTTAAACTGCAAAAAAACTTTTGTCAATATCTTTTTTGCAATTTTCTGATCAGGATGAGCATTTTTCAGATGCCTTGCAGGAAGGGCAGGCGCCGTAAAAATAGGTAATATGCCCTTCAATCTCACCGTCAAAGTCCTGACCGGCAAGAATGTTGATATGATCTAAGCCGCTCACCGTAAGATCCATCACACAGCCGCAATGGCGGCAGATGAAATGATAGTGTGGAGTAGGGTTGCCGTCGAAACGATCCGGTCCGATTCCCGGGGAAAGCTTCTGGATCTCGCCGATTTCCGCAAGCAGATTCAGGTTGCGGTAGACGGTTCCAAGGCTGATATTCGGGAACTCCCTTCGGATATTCAGATATACGGTCTCGGCGGTAGGGTGATCATACCGGGTTACAAGAAAATTCTTGATAGACTCCCGCTGTTTACTGTACTTCAGCATGGATGCGATACATCCTTTCCTTAAAACTAGTAATTGTTACTGATATCATCTTACACGTACAGAAAGAATTTGTCAAGAGAAAAATAGGAATAATTATTATTTTTTGAAAAGATTCTATTTATGGAATGCGTGCATATATATGAAGATAAGGATAGAAGCATCAGGGAGTACCCATGGCGGGAATGAAGCGGTTTGTTACATATATATATGCCTATGAGGAGGAAAAAAAGGGAAGCAATGTCGGATTTGCGAGAATTGAGATCCGGGGACAGGATGCAAGAATTGAGATTCATCTGCGCGGCGTCTATGCGGCGTCTGCGGCATGCAGAGTGTATCTGTTCCAGCGGGAAGCGGCAGGCGGGAAGGAAGCAACAGGTGTGACCGGAGTACTGGTCGGTGAGATGAAGCTGACGAACGGAAGCGGCGATGGCGCCGTTGTCTTAAAAGGCGGCAGAGTCGGAGCATCTCCTTATGGCATTACAGAGATGGAGGGATTGTTTTTTGTCATCGGAGAAGAGCGGATTCTGATGAGCCGGTGGCGCGAGGGTGCTCCGTTTAAGGTGGGGCTGTCCGGATTCCGGGAGTGGCAGCCGGATGAGCCGAAGGAGAAGGCAGCAGAGAAAGGGGCGGCAGCAGAAACTGCGGCGCAAAAAGAAGTGCGGGAAGCAGCCGCGGCGCAGGCGGAACAGAACAGCCAGACGGCGACGCAAGAGATGGCGCAGAGAAAGCAGGGGGGAGCAGCCCCGGTACAGTCGGAACAGAACAGCCGGATGGCGGCAAAAGGGATGGCGCAGGATGTGCCGTCCGGGTCCGGAATGGAGACGGCAGCGGCAGGGGAGGAGACGGAGGCGATTCATGCCACCGAGCTTCCCATGCGCAATCTGTTCCCGGAATACGACTGGAATGCCGTGTGGGAGGAGCTCTGCAGAGAACACAAACCGGCGGCTCTGTTTGAGGAGTGGGATACGCAGTGCATCCAGCTGGAATTAAAGGATCTGCGGAGTCTGCCGAAAAAATACTGGTATCTGGGAAACAACAGCTTTCTGCTACATGGATTTTTCAATTATCGGTATCTGGTGCTTGGCAGGACGGCGGAGGAACGGTGGTTCCTTGGCGTGCCGGGAGTATATCAGAGACAGGAGCGCGTGATGGCGGCTATTTTCGGTTTCCCGGAATTCTTTGCCGCCGGCCCGGGGGGTGAGCGCAGGGAAGGCAGGGAACCGGTCAACCATTTTGGCTGCTGGGTGCGTTATATTGAAGAGTAAGGATTTAAAAGGGCATAGCGGATGTGGTCTTCCCATTTTCCCTGAATCTGGGTGCAGGCGTATTCGGTGCCCTCACAAGTGAAGCCGATGACTTCCAAAAGCCGGAGAGAGGGAGTATTTTCCGGCATCACGCGGGCAAACACGCGGTGCAGGGAAAGATCGGTAAAAGCGATGTTTAAAACCTTTGTCACGGCTTCCCTGGCGTAGCCCTGATGCTGGAATGCGGCGTCGAACTTGTAGCCGATCTCGCTGCAGCAGTACGGCATGCGCAGAATATCGTGCAGGCAGACGGTACCGATGATGATCCGCGGGTTGGTTTTTAAGAAGACATAAAAACGGATCGATGCACATTTCCGTGCGAGATCATACTCACATTTTAGAATGGCCTGCTGGTGCGCCGGAGTCAGAAAATAGGGGGGACGCGTCGGCTCATAGCGTTCAAAGAGCTCACGGTTGCGGCACTGGAAAGCCAGAACCTCGTTCGTGTCATCAGGGGTCAGTATTTTTAAGATCAGGCGATCGGTTGTATACATGGTATGGACAGGAAGACTGCCGGTAATATAGTTGTTGCAGTTCATACATACTCCCTCTGCCGAAAATGTTCCATCGACAAAATGCATCAAATCGGCTAAAATAAGTCTATACTATAGTATAGCATTTCTGGAGAAACTGTCCATGACACAGGAAGAAAAATATATGAAAGCGGCGATCCGCGAGGCAAAAAAGGCATACGCACTCGAGGAGGTGCCGATCGGCTGCGTGATCGTCCAGAATGACAGGATCATTGCGCGGGGTTACAACAGAAGAAATACAGAGGGAAATACGCTGGCGCACGCGGAGCTTACTGCGATCAAAAAGGCGAGCAAAAAGACCGGCGACTGGCGGCTGGAAGACTGCACGATGTATGTCACGCTAGAGCCGTGCCAGATGTGTGCGGGGGCCATTGTGCAGAGCCGCATGAAAAAGGTCGTGATCGGCAGCATGAACCCGAAGGCAGGGTGCGCCGGGTCGGTGCTGAACCTGCTTCAGATGGCACAGTTTAATCATCAGGTCGAGATCGAGAGGGGCGTGCTGGAGGAGGAATGTTCGACGATGCTCTCCGGCTTCTTCCGGGAACTGCGCGATAAGAAAAAGAGACTGCGTGAAAACGTGTAGAATGCTTGACAATCGGGCGTCAGATAGGATATACTTAAGTCTCCGAGCAGCCGGGGTGGTAGCGGTACCCTGTACCAACAATCCGCTATAGTTGGGGTGATGCCGAACAGAGGATCAGGTAAGCTGTAAAGCTGCCCATCATAAGTGGCGTTGACGTCTGGGTCTTACGCAACAGGAATCTGTGAACCGGGTCAGGTCAGGAATGGAGCAGCCCTAAGCAGAAGCTCTTGTGTGCCGTGAGGGTGCCTGGGCTGAGCTAACTGTGGTGGTAACGTTTATGGTTTTGGATTCGAAGTGAGGCGCTCGGATTTTGCGTTTTATAAGTGTTTTTTATAAAGATTCTGACAGATAACTTTTGGGAAGAGGGAGAGATACCATGTGGGATAAGGCGAGAAGGATATTGTACCGTGGCGGAGAGATCTTAGAGCTTCTGATGGCGGCAGCCGTCGTGGCAGGGATTCTGGTGGCAATGATCACGCTTGTGCCGGAACTGGCACGCTACTGGGAACACCGGACGATAGCCGGTGCGTTTATGGAGTATCTGGATGCCGTTTTTAACGTTGTCATCGGAATCGAGTTTTTAAAGATGCTCTGCAAGCCGAGTTCGGCGAATATCATTGAGGTGCTGATTTTCCTGATCGCGCGTCACATGATTGTGCAGACGACCACGCCGCTCGAGGATCTGCTCTCGGTGGTCAGTATCGGTATTCTATTCTTTTTCCGGCGTTTTATGCTGATGACCAAACCGGACAAGGACCAGCATGTCCCGAAGCTTTTTGGCGTGATAAAGGCGTCACAGAGCAGCGGGACAGCACAGGCGGAGCACGTGGATGCAGAGAAAAATGCAGAAGGAAGCAAAGGCGCTGGGGAAAAATAGCACATTGATTGACAGATGCATGACGGTGTTGTATGCTGGGAGTTAGAGATGACTAACAAAAAGCACAACCCGTCATGCATTTATTTTCGTACAAGCATTGCTTTTTGTAAAAAGCGCTATATAATAAAAGCATAACGGTGGCGCAGCCCGCATGAATACGGGAAGTAAGCGCTTACATTAAACACATTGTCAAAGGAGAGAGTATACTATGTTCGGATTTGGTCAGTTGATCGATATCTTGAAGAAAGATCCAAAGAAAATTGTTTTTACAGAGGGAAATGACCCGCGTATTTTAGAGGCAGCATCCAGATTACTGGCAGGTACCTTCCTGCACCCGATTCTGGTTGGTAACCCGGATGAGATTTTTAAGGCTGCTGAGGAGAGCGGATTCAATATTCGTGGCGCTGAGATCATTGATCCGGCAAACTATGACAGATTTGACGAGATGGTAGATCTGTTCTGTGAACTCAGAAAGAGCAAAGGTGTGACACCGGAGCAGGCAAAGGGCATTCTGTCCCAGGCAAACTACTTCGGAACCATGCTTGTAAAGATGGGCGTTGCTGATGCACTTCTTGGCGGAGCAACCTACTCTACCGCAGATACGGTACGTCCTGCATTACAGCTGATTAAGACAAAGCCGGGCAACTCCATCGTATCTTCCTGCTTCATTCTGGTTCGTCCGTCTGCAACCGGTGAGAACGAGGTTCTTGCAATGGGTGACTGTGCCATCAACATTCATCCGACTGAGGATGAGTTGGTTGAGATCGCAGGCGAGTCTGCAGAGTGTGCGAAGATCTTCGGTGTAGATCCGAAGGTTGCATTCTTAAGCTACTCTACCTTAGGCTCCGGCAAGGGTGAGGATGTAGACAAGATGCGCAATGCAGCAGCAAAGGCAAAGGCAAAATATCCGTCTCTTCCGATCGAGGGCGAGTTACAATTTGATGCAGCAGTATCCCCGCGTGTTGCACGTACCAAGTGCCCGGGCAACGAAGTGGCAGGACATGCAAACACCTTTATTTTCCCGGACATCAACGCCGGAAATATCGGTTACAAGATTGCACAGCGTCTTGGTAATTTCGAGGCATATGGTCCGATCCTGCTTGGCTTAAATGCGCCGATCAACGATCTGTCCCGCGGATGCAACGCTTCCGAGGTATATTCCATGGCAATCATCACGGCTGCACTGGCATAATCCGGACACTGCACAGAACAATAGAATGACAGTCATTTGTGGCATGGCGTGACGCTGTGCCACATTTTTTTGAGGGAAAAATGGAAGCATTACTTTTTACCAGAGAAGATTTGAAAAAACTGATTGTACCGCTCATTATCGAGCAGGCACTTGCTTTGAGCATCGGGCTGTTTGACACGCTGATGGTCTCCTCGTGCGGCGAAGCAGCGGTGTCGGGTGTGTCGTTAGTGGACAGCATCAGCACGCTGCTGATCCAGATCCTATCGGCACTTGCAACCGGTGGCGCTGTGGTGTGCAGCCAGTATATCGGCAAGAAGATGCCGGAGAGGGCAAAACTGTCCGCCGGACAGCTGATGCTTATCATGCTTGTGTCCGCAGGGACGGTGATGGTGCTGGTTTTGCTGTCCTACCGTTTTTTGCTTCGGGCAATTTTCGGACAGATTGATGCGGACGTCATGCAGAATGCGGAGATTTATTTTATCATTTCCGCCATATCCTACCCGTTTCTGGGCGTCTACAACGCGGGAGCGGCGTTGTTCCGGGCAATCGGAAACAGCAAGGTCAGCATGTATACAAGTCTGGTCATGAACGTGATCAATATCGGTGGTAACGCGGTGCTGATCTTCGGGCTTAAGATGGGCGTGATGGGCGCAGCGCTTGCAACGCTCACGGCGCGGATTGTATCGGCGCTGGTCATGGTTGTGCTGCTCTCAAGGAAGGACAACCCGCTGTGCATTGCGACACCGGGCTGTATGAAGCCGCAGAGGGATGTGATCGGAAAAATTTTAAAGATCGGTATTCCGAGCGGTGTGGAAAACGGAATGTTCCAGATTGGAAAACTTCTGGTGTCGAGTCTGACCGCGACGTTTGGAACGGCGGCAATCGCGGCGAATGCGGTTGCAAACAGTGTGGCGGGATTTGCCAATATTCCGGGGATTGCGATCGGACTTGCGATCGTGACGGTCATTGGCAGATGCATAGGAGCCGGGGAAAAAGAACAGGCGAAATACTACAGCAAGCGTCTGCTTGGTCTGGCTTATGCGGGAATGGTGCTGGCGGATCTGGCACTGTTTGCACTTGTAAAACCAATCATTGCCTGCTTTGCGTTATCGGCGGAAGCGGCACGGATTGCCACACAGCTTCTGGTAAGTTTCGCGGTCTGCGCGGCGCTGATCTGGCCGCTCAGTTTTACCCTTCCGAATGTGCTGCGCGCCGCAGGAGATGCAAAGTATACGATGGAGGTCAGCGTTTTTTCCATGTGGGTTTTCCGCGTGGCAAGCAGTTACTTTTTTGCCGGAACGATGGGACTTGGCGTGCTCGGTGTATGGATCGGCATGTATGTGGACTGGGCGTTCCGCACGCTGCTTTTCGTGATCCGCTACCGGCGTGGCAGGTGGCTGGAAAAGCGCGTTGTATGACGCCGCAAGGGAATTGATTCCTAATATTTTCTTATTTTTTGATAATACAGTTTCATTTTTGCGGGAAATACGGTAGAATATCAGAGAAATACGTTCAGATGATGAGGATTTTGAAGAAATGTACAAGAATATGGGAAAAGTAAAACGTACGCTGGAGGAATATGTGATTCTGACGGTTGCCACGCTGATTCTGGTGGTGGGCGTTTATGTGTTCAAGTTCCCGAATAATTTTTCGTTTGGCGGAGTCACGGGTATCGCGGTTGTCCTAAGTGCCGTTATGCCGGCAACTCCGGGAAATATCACATTTATCATCAATATGGTGCTGCTGGTGGTAGGATTTATTTTCCTCGGGAAAAGCTTTGGCATCCGCACCGTGTATGTGAGCGTGCTGATGTCTGTGGGGCTAAGCCTTGCGGAAGTGTGGTTTCCGATGGAGCATCCGCTGACGACGCAACCGGTACTGGAACTGATGTATGCGATTGTGCTGCCGGCATTCAGTGCGGCGATCATGTTCAATATCGGAGCATCCGGAGGCGGTACGGATATTATCGCCATGATCCTTAAAAAGTATACGAAGCTGAACATCGGAGGCGCGCTGTTTCTGGTGGATCTGGGGATTGTCATAGCTTCGTGTTTTGTGTTTGATGCACAGACGGGACTTTGTTCGCTCTGCGGACTTCTGGCGAAGTCGCTCGTTGTGGACAATGTCATTGAAAGTATCAACCTGTGCAAGTATTTTACGATCATCTGCAATGATCCGGAGCCAATCTGTGATTTTATCACGAATGAGCTGCACCGCAGTGCAACGATCTATAAAGCCGAGGGGGCATATGAGCACAACCAGAAGACGATCATTATCACCATTATGAAGCGCTCCCAGGCGGTAGAACTGCGTAATTACATCCGCATCCACCAGCCGACCGCATTTATTGCTATCACGAACAGCAGTGAGATCATCGGCAAGGGATTCCGCGGGTTTAATTGATAGTAAAAGGAGAAAGGTTTTTATGAAAATTTGGGAAGACGAAAGGCAGTGCTATATCCGTGCTGCCATGGAGAAGAATTCAGAGGCGGAGAACGAGGCGCTGAAGGCACAGCTGGATGCGATCGACTGGTCTGTGTTAGAGCAGATTGAGCGCAAGGAGACCGTGAACGAGCGGGGCGTATTCGCACCGCTTGAGGCGGTTGAGACGGAAGAAATTGAGCGGCGCAGGGACGAGTTCCGGGAACTCGGCATCAAGGCGATCCGGGAAGGAAAAGTCGGAGCGGTTCTTCTGGCGGGGGGACAGGGAACGCGTCTCGGACTGGACAGACCGAAGGGAACACTCAATATCGGGATTCACCGGGAGCTGTTTTTGTTTCAGCAGCTCATCCGTAACCTGATGGACGTGACGGATGAAGCCGGCGCGTATGTTCCGCTTTATATCATGACGAGCAACATCAACCATGACGACACGCAGGCATTTTTTGAGGAGCACAGTTACTTTGGTTACCCGAAGGAGTATGTGAAATTTTTCGTGCAGGAGATGGAACCTGCCTGTGATCATCAGGGGCGCGTATATATGGAGTCCCGTACCAGGGTTGCCATGTCCCCGAACGGCAATGGTGGCTGGTTTGGTTCCATGGTGAATGCAGGGCTGCTCTCCGACATCCGTTCCCACGGGATTGAGTGGATCAATGTATTTGCTGTGGACAACTGCCTGCAGAGAATCGCAGACCCGCTGTTCATCGGTGCAACGATTGCCTACGGCTGTGAGAGCGGCGCGAAGGTTGTCAGAAAGGCAGCGCCGGATGAGAAAGTGGGGGTGCTCTGTACCGAGGACGGCAAGCCATCGATCGCGGAGTATTATGAGATGACACAGGAGATGGCGACCGCGCGGAAGGCAAATGGTGACCTGCTCTATGGATTTGGTGTGATCTTAAACTACGTCTTTTCCGAGAAGCGTCTGGAGGAGATCGCGGATGCACATATGCCGATCCATGTGGTAGAGAAGAAGATTCCGTATATGGACGAATCCGGCAGCCTGGTGAAGCCGGATGCACCGAACGGATACAAGTTTGAGACACTTGTCCTCGATATGGTACACATGATGGCGGACTGCGTTCCTTACGAGGTCGACAGAAAGCGGGAGTTTGCGCCGATCAAGAATCTGCACGGCGTGGATTCGCTCGACAGCGCCCGCGAGCTTATGCAGGGCTGCGGCATCGAATTGTAACATAAAACGGACGGGCTTCCCGGCGGGAAGTCCGTCCGTTTTTGGCGCTGCAGAAGATTTAATAAATATTTTATGGGGATTTAACGGCGGGTTCATGAATGTCTGATATAATAATACCTGATGATGGAAAACAGACAATGGAGGTTTTTATAAATTGGAGGAACAGGGGAAGCAGCAGGAAATAGAAATCGAAGAGGTGACCGCACAGGAGAATGTGATCGCGGTGCGGGATCTGGTGCCGATGCGTGCGGCGATGGATGACAGCATGGAACGGATCGCAGATATGAAGGACCAGTTTTCACAGACGATCGATCCGATCCTGCGCATGTACAATGCGGCGATGTGTGCAACGACGGCAAGGCTTGAGATAATAGAGGACGAGTTCAAGTACCGGAAGCTGCGCTGTCCGATCCACCATATTGACACCCGCCTGAAGTCGGCGAAGAGTATTCTGGGCAAGCTCCAGAAGAAGGATCTGGATCTGACGCTGTCGGCTGCCTGCAACAACATCTACGACATCGCGGGAATCCGTGTTGTCTGCTCTTATATCAAGGACGTCTATCTGATCCGCGACCGTCTGATGGCGCAGGATGATGTTATGATTATGCAGATCAAGGATTACATAGAGACGCCGAAGGAGAACGGTTACCGGAGTCTTCACATGGTCATCCGGGTGCCGGTATATTTTATGAACAAAAAGCAGCTGGTGCCGGTGGAACTGCAGATCCGCACGCTGGCGATGGATCTGTGGGCAAGCCTGGAGCATGACATCAAATATAAGTGTCTGTATCAGACGGAGACGGAGAATTTCTCCGAGGAACTAAAGGAATGCAGCCGGCTCATTTACGAGGCGGAGGAGAAAATGGAGATCATGAACCGTACACTGGAAGCATAAGGGGAGGCGCGGGCGATGAGAGAGAAACAGAATCCGGTCGAAAAAGAATGGGCAGCAGTTGTCAAGGCAGAGGAGCGCTTTCTGCGCCATGCCATGCCGGCGCGGACGGCGGGCTGGCAGGAGAAGATCACGCGCTATGTGCCACAGAAGCTGGAGGCGACTCTGCACACCGCTTTTTACAAAGCGTTTGAACTGATCTTTGACAAGGGAACGCCGGTGATAGAGAAGACCTGCCAGAAGGAGAAAAAGGAGCAGAATTATAAGATCAATGCTTACGCCGCAGAGGTGCGCGACACGAGACATGCCCTGCGGGCATTCGGGAGAGAGGCGGGTGCCAGCCGGAACCTGAATCTGGCGGTATCGGCGGTGGAAGGTGTCGGCATGGGATTTTTCGGTCTGGGTCTGCCGGATATACCGCTGTTCCTCGGTGTTTTGTTGAAAAGTATCTACGAGGTCGCACTCAGCTACGGATACACGTATGACACGCAGGAGGAGCAGATCTTCATATTAAAGCTGATCGAGACGGCATTGTCGCACGGCGAGCAGCTTGCCCAGAACAATATGGAGCTGAATCTGTGGATGCGTGAGGAGCGTACGTTTTCCGTTTCCAGAAACGAGCAGATCCGGCGCACATCGGATGCACTGGCGGGAGAACTGCTGTATCTGAAATTCGTGCAGGGACTGCCGGTAGTCGGTATGGTCGGTGGAGTTTCCGATATGGTTTATCAGAAGCGCATCAGCGATTATGCAGCAGTTAAATATAAAAGACGTTTTCTTGAGACAAAGAGGAAGACCGGGGAAGAAAAGAGACATCCGGCAGGATAAGTTTGCGGATGGCATGCAGAAGGGGAAGCCGTTATTCGGCTTCCCCTTCTGCGACAATATCCTCAAGAACATGAATCAGGTCATACATGTTGTTGAGACAGACATTCCGTTCCAGAATCAGATTTTTCAGATCAGCAGACAGGGTATCAAACCGGTCGCGGATCTCGGGAGATACATAAGATGCCATAAGATTACCTCACTTTTTCATACTTCAGAAAAAGTATGAGCATCCGGAGAGCTTTTTATGTGTAAAAAATGCCGTAAAGGTGGTATGATAGTGGAGAAAAAGTGGAATGGAATAAGAGTATGAATGAGAAAATTTACTGCCGGATCAGGCGTGTGCGCGCGGTATTTCTGACATTTTTCCTGACGGCAGCAGTTGTTTTGACAGACGCACAGAACATCCGGGAAAAGGAATACGAAAAAACAGAGATCATATACTGTATTGGGGACAGTATCACATACGGCAGCGGTCTGGAGGATGAGGAACGGCTGACGAAGTCGTATCCGGCGCAGCTAGGAATCCGGCTTGGCCCGCGCTACCTCATTTTCAATTACGGCGTGAGAGGAGCAACCCTGCAGGATCTTTCCCGTAAAAGCTACCGCAACATGGGGTATCTGAACGTGATAGAGGCGCAGTCCCCGGATGTGGTGATTATTATGCTGGGAACCAACGATTCCAAACAGAAATACTGGGATGCAGAGAGGTATGAGGAACAGTATCTTGCATTGATTGACGAACTTCACAATCTGCCGGGACATCCGTATCTGTATCTGATGGCACCGCCGGAAGCATTTCCTGCGGAGGAGGGAGAGATCCTATACGGGATTAACAATGATGTGATCGGAGGAGAGATCCGGAACCTTGTGCCGGACATCGCGGAGCAATCGGGCTGCGGAACGCTGGATCTCTACGCGCTGACGCAGGATCACCCGGAATATTTCGTGGATGGAATTCACCCGACCGAGGAAGGATATGCGCTGATTGCGCAGATGGTTGCGGATCAGATCCGGGCAGACCGGAATGCGGGCGTGTGGTGACGCGGTTAAAAAAGGGCTTCAAAAATTACAAAAAATATGATATAATGAATCCATTCATCTGAAACGGAGTATGGCGTAGTTTGGTAGCGCGCACGGCTGGGGGCCGTGAGGTCGCAGGTTCAAATCCTGTTACTCCGATTCCTTGGCAGGGGCACGGCAGGCGGAGCGATCCGTCTGGCGGCTTAAGAAAGAGAGAGACCGTATATTGCGGTGTCTCTTTTTTATGTAATAGGAAACTTCGTTCCTATTACACAAAAACGTTCCGCGGGGATGTGCAGCTCGCGGTGAGGTACATAATGCTTTGCATACCGCTGGGGCGCAAGTGTGCGGCAAGCGCACACTTTGTTTTTAGGAAAAAAGAAAGGCATAGAAAAACCCGGCAGAATCAATTTATGATTCTGCCGGGTTTTGTGACAGCGGAGACGGCGGGATTCGAACCCGCGTGCCCCGGAGGGCTAACGCATTTCGAGTGCGCCCCGTTATGACCGCTTCGATACGTCTCCGAATGAATGGATCACAGAGGATTCTACTGTGAGACACTCGATTAGTATATCATATCTGGTTTATTTTGCAAGATGCTTTCGCGAAAAGTCTTGAAATAAGTTTTTTCGGGAGATACTATTTTTATAGCATAACAGGAGGGTAAGGTATGGAAAATAAGACACGGGAAGCAATTCGGTTTGAGGGAAGCGTGCAGGGCGTTGGATTCCGCTACCGGATGTCACAGCTTGCAAGACACTACGATGTGACGGGATGGGTCAGAAATGAGTACGATGGAAGCGTCTCGGCAGAACTGCAGGGGAGACGGGAGGCGATCGACGAGATCATTGCGCGCCTTAGGGAGGATTCCTATATTTATCTGGACAGAGTGAGCCGGCAGAAACTCGAATTAAACGAAGAGGAGCGGGCATTTTCCGTGCGCTATTAGGCGCTGCGGCGCGCTGGTGCTGTGAAACACAGTTGCAAAATGGCGTCGAAGAGGGTAATATTCTATATAGAAAAACTGCGGTCCGGATGCGGACCCACAGACCATGAACGGATGGTACGAAAAGACGGAAACAGGAGGAGAAGCAGATGAAGAGAATCGGTATGTTGACGAGTGGCGGAGACTGCCAGGCATTGAATGCTGCCATGCGCGGTGTTGTTAAAGGACTCAGCGAGAACGTGGATGAATTGGAAGTATATGGTTTTTTGAATGGCTATAAAGGTTTGATTTACGGGGACTACCGGCTGCTGACATCCGCGGATTTCTCCGGTATTCTGACGAAAGGCGGCACGATTCTCGGATCATCGCGACAGCCGTTTAAGCAGATGCGTGTGCCGGATGCAAACGGACTGGACAAGGTGGAGGCGATGAAGGCGACCTACCACAAGCTCAACCTGGACTGTCTGGTGATCCTCGGAGGAAACGGAACACAGAAGACGGCGAACCTGCTTCGGGAAGAGGGGTTAAATATTATCCATCTGCCGAAGACGATCGACAACGATATTTACGGGACGGACGTCACATTCGGATTTCAGAGTGCCATCAATATCGCCACAGATTGCATTGACTGTATCCACACGACGGCAGCGTCCCACAACCGCGTCTTTATTGTTGAGGTCATGGGGCATAAAGTCGGCTGGCTGACGCTTTATGCTGGCGTTGCGGGGGGCGCGGATATTATTCTGCTTCCGGAAATACCGTACGACATCGAGAAAGTGATTGCCGCGATCAACAAGCGCACGAAGGCAGGAAAAGGATTTACCATACTTGCGGTTGCCGAGGGAGCCATCTCCAAGGAGGATGCGGCGCTCTCCAAGAAAGAGTACAAGGAAAAAGTGGCAAAGCGGAAATATCCGTCTGTTTCCTACGAGATTGCAGACCGTATATTCAAGGAGACCGGCGTCGAGGTGCGCGTGACTGTACCGGGTCACACACAGCGCGGCGGAAGCCCATGTCCGTATGACCGTGTGCTCTGCACGAGACTCGGTTCGGCGGCGGCAAAAGCGATCATGGACGAGAACTACGGCAACATGGTTGCCATGGTCAATGGCAAGATCAAATATGTACCGCTCGGAGACGTGGCGGGCAAATTAAAAACGGTCGATCCGAACGACCAGATGATAAAAGAAGCAAAGCGGATTGGAATCAGCTTTGGAGATTAAGGTGAGGGAAAAGCATGTCATATCAGGCATTATATCGTAAGTTCCGTCCGCAGGAGTTTGACGATGTAAAAGGACAGGATCATATTGTAACAACGTTAAAGAATCAGATTAAAGCAGACAGAATCGGACATGCTTATCTATTTTGCGGAACCAGAGGAACGGGAAAGACGACGATTGCCAAGATTTTTGCGAAGGCGGTCAACTGTGAGCATCCGGTGGACGGGAGTCCGTGCGGGGAATGTCCGACATGCAGGGCGATTGCGGCGGGCAATTCCATGAACGTGATTGAGATCGATGCGGCTTCCAACAACGGCGTCGACAACATCCGCCAGATCCGCGAGGAGGTGGAGTACCGTCCGACCGAAGGAAAATACAAAGTCTACATTATCGATGAGGTGCATATGCTTTCCATAGGAGCGTTCAATGCACTGCTTAAGACCCTGGAGGAACCGCCGGCGTATGTCATTTTTATTCTGGCGACCACCGAGGCGCACAAGATTCCGATCACGATTCTATCACGGTGCCAGCGCTATGATTTCCGCAGAATCTCGATCGACACGATCACTGCCCGCCTGCGGGAACTGATGGATGCGGAGCAGGTGACGGTGGAGGACAGGGCGCTGCGCTATATCGCCAAGGCGGGAGACGGCTCGATGCGTGACGCGTTAAGCCTTCTGGATCAGTGTATCGCTTTTTACCTGGGACAGGAGCTCACTTACGACAAAGTGCTGGATACGCTCGGAGCAGTCGACACAGAGATTTTCAGCCGCCTGCTCAGACAGATCCTCGATAAAAATATCACGGGGGCAATCCAGACCGTGGAGACGCTCGTGATCGAAGGACGGGAGTTAGGGCAGTTTGTCACGGATTTCACATGGTATCTGCGCAATCTGATGCTGGTGCAAAGCTCGGACGATATGGAGGATGTGCTTGACATCTCTTCGGAAAATCTGGCGCTCCTGAAGGAAGAGGCGTCTATGGTGGACGCCGATATTCTGATGCGCTATATCCGCATTTTCTCGGAGCTTGGCGGCCAGATCAAATATGCCAGCCAGAAGCGGATTCTGATTGAAATTGCGATAATTAAGTTATGTAAACCGGAAATGGAAAAAGATTACACGTCCCTGGTGGACCGCATCGACAGCCTGGAGAAGAAACTGGAAAAAGGTGTTGTGATGGCGGCACCGGGGAGTGCCAGGCAGGGCGTAGGTGGAAGCGCGCAGGGGGCACAGGGAGGCTCGCTGCCCAAGGCAGAACTGCCCAAGGCGATTCCGGAGGATGTGAAGCAGGTGCTGACAAACTGGGGCGGCATCTTATCGCAGCTTACCGGCGTGACAAAGACGTATCTTAAGATGGCGACCCGGTCGCTCGGACCGAACGGGGAATTGATGCTGGTGTTCGATGACAAAAACGCTTACGAGTACGTCGAGCAGAACCGTTCGGATTGCCAGGACGCATTAAAAGCGGCAGCGGCGGATCGGATTGGCAAAGAGGTTGCGATTCTGGTGAAGTTAAACGACACGGGGCATGCCAGTGACGAGGTCTATCCGGATCTGGGCGCGCTCATCCAGATGGACATCGAGGAAGAGGATTTTTAAAGCTGGACGAATCACACAATTTATATTATGATAGATGGAACAGTCCTAAGAGAAAAGCAGGAGGAAGCAGACATGGCAAAAAGAGGTGGATTCCCGGGCGGTATGCCGGGTAATATGAATAACCTTATGAAGCAGGCGCAGAAAATGCAGCGCCAGATGGAAGAGGCCCAGAAGGAGTTAGAGGAGAAGGAAGTGACCGCGGCAGCGGGCGGCGGTGCCGTGGAAGTGACGGTATCCGGCAAGCATGAGATAACGAAAGTAAAGCTTTCCCCGGAGGTTGTGGATCCGGATGACATCGAGATGCTGGAGGATCTGATCATGGCGGCGACAAACGAGGCCTACCGTCAGTTAGACGAATTTTCCCAGAGTTCCATGGCAAAGATTACCGGCGGCATGGGCGGACTTGGCGGAATGCCATTCTAATAGAATTTATAACTGCACCTGTGTGGCGATCGCGCTGTACGGGTGCAGTTTTGTTTTATGGCACTGCAGCTTTAGCGGGTAAATACCGTCTGCTGATAAGCAAGGCGATGAGAAGATCACGACTTTTGCTTTCAGGCAGAATGCATATGGAAATTCTGTTCAAAAAATGTGGCATTTCTGCCTGAAATCAGTATGACGTGCTTCTTAACATTGCTTATCAGCAGACGGCAATGTCTATCTGATGCGGCAGTGCCATGAAACAAGAGCAACCTGCGTGGGGGCACATGGTGCTCAGAGCTTTGCCTTGAATACCTCGTCGGCGGGATAGCCGCCGGCGCACTTCTGCATGCCGCGCTGGATGCTGTCGGCGGAGGTGCCCCAGTCCTTGTCCTTGTTGCGGTAGTCGTTTTTCTCAACAAACCAGGACACTTCTTTTTGGAGCCGGTCGAGATTGTCCTGTATCATCGAGAAGGCTTTGGGATAAAACTCTTTTTTCTCGTCATCGGTCAGCTTGTCCTCGGCTGCCTCGATCAGGTCGCCGAAGTGCGGCAGGCAGAATCCCCTGCTTTTTTCAAAAAGTGCGCGGAATTCCTCATTTTTCTTATACAGGTCGAAAAAAGTATCCAGATAACGGCCGTAGATCTGATGGAAATGGTCGCAGACATAGCAGTCGGTGGTCTTAGCGGCGATCCATGCGCCGAGAGGCGTTTTGGGCGCATTCCCGGATGAGACATCCGTGTGCTTCATGCGTTTGATAAAGCTGGATTTGCCGGGCGTAAAATGTGCCAGCTCATCGTCGAGCTCCTGGTTCAGCTTTTTTAAGTGTGTGCTTAAGATCAGGGCGTTGCCGAGCCGGTTGCCGTAGTCGTACATCATCTTGAAGTGGTGGCGGCAGAAACCGGTGGCGTCTGTTTTGGCACGGATATCATCTTCCATATAGGCAGAGCCGAGGATGAAGGAGATGGCATGCTGCTCGGCCTCGCGTTCCAGGTAGCAGAAAGGGCATTCGTCGTCTGCGTGGAAGGCATTCATCAAAGGGATGGTTGCAATCGTTTCTTTCATGGTAATCTCCGTTTCTTTTCATACAATCTGTGAATAAATTCAGTATAGCATACCAGAGGAAGAAAAATCAAAACCGCCTTGTAAAATGCGGCGTTATCAAGTAATATATATAAGGCTGCAGGGAAAGCCCGGCAGTGTTGACAGGAAGTTTGAGGGAGAGAATGGAATACTATAGCAGACAGATCAGCAAGTTAATACAGGAATTATCCGCCCTGCCGGGAATCGGCACGAAGTCTGCACAGCGTCTGGCATTTCATATCCTGAATATGCCAAAGGAGCAGGTGGAGGAGCTTTCTTCTGCGATTTTGGACGCAAAGCAGAATGTGCGGTATTGCAAGGAATGTTT
The DNA here is from genome assembly GCF_000225345.1 of Roseburia hominis A2-183. Lineage (NCBI taxonomy): Bacteria > Bacillati > Bacillota > Clostridia > Lachnospirales > Lachnospiraceae > Roseburia > Roseburia hominis. The sequence continues at coordinate 3,103,896 of NC_015977.1, read as the reverse complement.
TACGCTGACAGATGAGGAAATCTGTCCGATCTGCAGCGACAGTTCCAGGAACCACAAGGTCATTATGGTGGTGGAGAACACGAGGGATCTCGCGGCATACGAGAAGACACAGAAGTATGACGGAGTATATCATGTGCTGCACGGCGCGATCTCACCCATGCTCGGAATCGGGCCGGGGGACATCAAACTCAAAGAACTGATGCAGCGCCTGCAAAAGGATGTGGATGAGGTCATCATTGCGACGAATTCCAGCCTGGAGGGGGAGACGACGGCAATGTATATCAGCAAACTGATCAAACCGACCGGTATAAAAGTTACGCGGATTGCAAGCGGTGTGCCGGTGGGCGGCGATCTGGAATATATTGATGAGGTGACGCTTCTGCGCGCGCTTGAGGGGCGCACGGAACTGTAGTGACCGCATGAGAAAGGGATGCGACTGTCCGGCATCTGGGTCGGACGGATGACAATCAGATATAAGAAAGGACCATGACACGACATGACGAATCTGGAACTTCAAAAGACAGCAAATGAAATTCGCAAAAGCATTGTAACTGCGGTGCACAGTGCAAAAGCGGGACACCCGGGCGGATCACTCTCGGCGGCAGATATTTTCACATATCTGTACTTTGAGGAGCTGAACATTGATCCAAAGAATCCGAAGATGGCGGATCGTGACCGGTTTGTATTGTCCAAGGGACACACGGCACCCGGACTTTACGCTGCGCTTGCAGAGCGTGGATTTTTCCCGAAGGAGGATCTGGTAACGCTGCGTCACACAGGATCATATCTGCAGGGACATCCGGATATGAAGCATATTCCGGGCGTGGATATGTCGAGCGGTTCTCTGGGACAGGGACTCTCGGTGGCAGTGGGAATGGCTGCAGCAGGAAAGTTCGACAAGAAAGACTATCGTGTATATGCACTTTGCGGTGACGGAGAGATCCAGGAGGGACAGATCTGGGAGGCTGCCATGTGGGCAGGATTTAAGAAACTGGATAATCTGGTGGTGATCGTGGATAACAACAACCTTCAGATTGACGGTTCCATTGACGCGGTATGTTCTCCGTACCCGATCGACAAGAAGTTTGAGGCGTTCAATTTCCATACGATCAACATCAACGGAAATGATTTTGACGAGATCCGTGCGGCTTTTGCGGAGGCGCGGGCGACCAAGGGAATGCCGACGGCGATTATCGCAAAGACATTAAAGGGAAAAGGTGTTTCATTCATGGAGAATGCCGTTGACTGGCACGGAAAAGCACCGAATGATGATGAATATAAGATCGCAATGGAAGATCTGGAAAAGGCAGGTGCAGCATTATGTCAGAATTAGGAAAGAAGATTGCAACCAGAGAGAGTTACGGCAACGCGCTGGTAGAACTTGGAAAAGAGCATGAAGATCTGATCGTGCTGGACGCGGATCTGGCAGGTGCGACAAAGACCGGCATTTTTAAGAAGGCATTTCCGGAGCGCCACTGGGACATCGGTATTGCAGAGGCGAATATGACAGGAATCGCGGCAGGTCTTGCAACCTGCGGAAAAGTTCCGTTTATCAGTTCTTTTGCGATGTTTGCGGCGGGCAGAAATTACGAGCAGGTGCGCAACTCGATCGGTTACCCGCACCTCAATGTGAAGATCGGAGCGACCCATGCGGGAATCTCCGTGGGTGAGGACGGAGCGACCCATCAGTGCCTGGAGGATCTGGCTTTGATGCGCGCGATCCCGGGAATGGTCGTGCTCAATCCGGCGGACGATGTGGAGGCGCGTGCGGCAGTGCATGCGGCGTATGATCACGTGGGACCGGTGTACCTGCGTTTTGGACGACTGGCGGTTCCGGTATTTAATGACGAGGCGACCTACCGGTTTGAGATCGGCAAGGGAATTGTGTTAAAAGAGGGAAAAGATGTCTCGGTATTTGCAACAGGATTGTGTGTGAACGAGGCGAGAGAGGCGGAGAAGCTTCTGGCAGCAGACGGTATTGATGCGGAGATTATCAACATCCATACGATCAAGCCGCTGGATGAAAAGCTGGTACTTGCGTCCGCAGCGAAGACCGGAAAAGTGGTAACGATCGAGGAACATTCCGTGATCGGCGGACTGGGAAGTGCCGTATGCGACATCCTTTCTGAGAAGCAGCCGACGAAAGTCATGAAGATCGGTATCAACGATGTGTTCGGAGAGTCCGGTCCGGCTCTGGAACTGATTCAAAAGTATGGACTGGATGCACAGAGCATCTACGAGAAAGTAAAGGCGTTTGTAAAACAGAATTAGAGAAAAACGCAGATAAGGCCGCGGGGATTGTAGCTTCCCTGCGGCTTTTGTAATGCCGGGAAAGATTTTGGCAGAAGAGACGGAAGGCTGTCGAAACATTTTTTCGGACAAGCCCATAATATTTCAAAATATGCAGAGGGCTTGTGGTACGATTTCCCCGAGAAAAGGTTGTAAAATCCATGTGCGTGTATTGCGCGGATGCGCAGCCGGATGCGGAAAGGGGAATCGTGTGGCATGATAGAGATTATTCACCAGGAACAGACGGAAGAGAAGGTACAGAGGGAACTGCCAAGAGAAATCAAACAGATCGGGTCGCCGGATGCAGGGGAACGGATTTATGTGGAAGATACCGTGTACCGCAGAATGCATCCGCATGGCGGCGTGGAAGAAAAAACGGCATATGTGCTGCTGGGAAAATTTGAGAACTGCATGGGCAGAGAGTGCACGTTTGTGGAAGCGGTTATTCCGTTGAATGAAATCCTGTTTGACCGGGATATTCCGGTCTGGGACGATCACACGTGGGCGTACATATATAAGCAGTTAAAGCCGGAGCATGATCCGTTCGTGATTGTAGGATGGGCGCTGGATATCAAGGGACAGCTCCCCAATATGACGGCGCACCTGGAGGCGCTGCATCAACGGAACTTCGGTGGAAAGCGCCAGATTCTTTTTCTGATGGACAGCCTGGAATGTGAGGAGGCGGTCTACGGCAGCCGGAACGGGCACCTGTACAGAAGAGATGGATTTTACATTTATTACCAGCACAGGCAGGTGCCAGAGGAGAACGACCTCTGGAAAAAAGAGGAAAAGGAATTTTACCGGGAAATGGATGTGGAAGGGGAAGAGAAGCCAAAACCGGCAGTGCCAGTAAGCGCCGGGGAGCGGGAAGTGGCGGCGGACATGGCGAAAATGCCGGAAAATGAGGAAGGTACAGGGGTGTACCGTGGTCTTTACCGCAGGAGAGTACAGCAGGATGCCGGTCGGCAGGAAAAGCAGGAAAGACCCGCGTATGCAGCCACAGTTCTGCTGGGGGCGGTTGTGTGTGTGCTTGGTGTGACCGCATATCTGAATCATGAAAAGATGGTGGATATGGAACAGACGCTTGCGCAGATGAAGGGAACCCGGTATGTGACAGAAGCGCAGACGGCGGACACGGAGACGGAAGAGACGGAGCGGATGCCGTCTGTGGCGGTAGAGACGGTGATGGGGAATGTCGAAAAACAGGAACTGTCTGCGGAAGCGGCGGGAACGCAGGAAGATTCTGCGGCGCAGCAGGCGGAGACGGCGCAGGAGGCACAGGGGGCACAGGGGACAGCAGAGCCAGCGGAAAATGCAACGGCAAATGCAGCAGCAGGAACTGCAGCGGGATCGGAAACTGCGGGGGATACGGCGGCAGCCGGTGGACAGGCATGCGCAGACGCAGCGGGCACGTCGGTGGAGGCGCAGACGCAGAGCACGCCATCCACGGACGGGGACCCGGCGGCGGTACAGACCCAGGGCACGACGACAGCTGCCGGAAACTCATCGGCGGAGAATGTGCAGGCGGCAGCAGTGCAGACCGAGGCGCAGATGTATCTGTCGCAGGGATATTATGATGTGCAGAAGGGAGACAGCCTTGTGGGAAT